>JBBIIE010000030.1:0-29536 GCA_037446605.1 Geminicoccaceae bacterium
CTCTCGAGCGCCGTCGCGAGGCGGTGGCGCCGCACCTGCGCCGCCGCGAGCTCGCTCGAGAACAGGGCGATGCTGCTGCGACCGTTTCCCTTGGCCCGGTAGAGGGCGATGTCGGCGTGGCGCAGCAGCTCGTCGACGCTCCGCCCGTGGTCGGGAGCGAGCGCGATGCCGATGCTGGCGCCGACACGGATCCGGCCGTCGGTGGTGACCACCGGCTGCGCCAGGCTGCCGGCAAGGCGCGTGGCGAGCCCGAGGGCGGCGTCCGCACCCGCCGGCTCGGGTTGGAGGATCGCGAACTCGTCCCCGCCCAGCCGGGCGATCAGCGCATCGCCGCCGGCGGCACCCGTGAGCCGGCCGGCCACCGCGACGAGAAGTCGGTCGCCCGCCGGGTGGCCGAGGCTGTCGTTGACCTCCTTGAAGCCGTCGAGATCGAGCAGAAGAACGGCCAGCCGGCTGCCCGGGCGGGCGAGGGCCGCAGCCAGGACGTCGGTGAAGCGGCTGCGGTTGGCGAGCCCGGTGAGCGGGTCGTGTTCGGCCAGATGGCGCAGCCGTTCCTCGGCCTCGAGGCGCTCGGTGACGTCGAGGGCGATGTGGACCGTACGGGCGAGCGACCCGTCGTCGCGGAGCACCCGCCGGGCGGTCGCGAGGAGATGGCGGCATCCCTCGGGGCGCTCCAGCTGCACTTCCCGGAAGCCCGGTTCGTCGCGCGGATCGGCCGCCGCCAGCGCGCCCGGCAGGGCGCTCTCCCCCGGCTGCCGGCCGATCGGCAGGGGCTCGCGGATCCCGGCGAGCTCGGCGGCATGGCGGTTGACGAGGAGCAGGCGACCCTGCTCGTCGAAGGCGGTCACCGCGACGGGAAGGGCGTCGACGAGGGTGCGCAGGCTCTCCTCCGCCTCGCGCGCGACACGCGCCGCGCCGTCCGCCTCCCTGCGGGCGCCGCGCGCCTCGCGGACCGCGCTCACGACCAGGCCGGCGAGCAGTACGCCGCTCAACCCGGTGAGCCCGAGGCCGAGGAACAGGTCGCGACGGAGATCCCTCGCGAGACGCTCGGACGTCGCGGCCGCCGCGAGGAACCGGTCGTAGGCCTCGCCGACCAGGTCCGCCAGGGGTCGTCCGACTTCCTCGAGGCGAGCGCGGACCGCGGCGTAGGCCGCCTCGTCGCCCGGTTCCAGGGCCAGGAGGTCGGGCTCCAGGTCGAGCAGTCGCCGCTCGACCTCGCGCGCGAGGCCGGCCAACGCCGGATCGGCCATCAGCCGCGCGCCGTCCGGCTCCCGGGCGAGACGCTGCATCGCGAGCACGAGGACGTCGACCTGCTCGTGGAAGCTGTCGCGGTCCGGTTCACCGCGCGCGGCGAACCGCTCGAGGATCGAAGCGAACCGCAGCAGCTGGGCCTGGGTCCGGCTCGCGAACCAACCCGAACGCAGGCCCCCCTCGAGCTCGAAGGCGTGCTGGTCGCGCAGCCGTCCGAGCCCGGCCAGGAGCGCCGCCAGGAAGCAGGAGGCGGCGAGCAGCACGACGGCCAGTCGGCGGCGATCCATGCTCGGCACCGGTTGCGACGGGCGCTCCTCTCAGCGGACGACGATCGTCCGGAGCTGCCAGATCGCCCGTCCGCGATAGGGCTGCTCCGCCGTCTCGGGGTGCGTGCTCCAGGGATAGACCAGCCAGAGGGGACCGCGTTCGCGGACCGGCATCGGCCGACCGTCGCGGCGGGTGGCGAGCAGCATCGGGAAGCGGTCGAGGTCGGCGATCGGGAAGACCACCCGGTAGCCGTCGAGCGCGGTCGCCTCGAGCTCGCTGCCGCGCGCGTCCACGGCCGCGAGGAGCGCGCGCGGGTCGATCCCGGAGAAGCGTTGCTCGCCCTGCGTCCAGGGCGTGGTCGTGACGAGCTCGCTCGTGCCGAGCGATTCGAGCAGTGGGAGGTCGAAGAGCGCCTTCCCGGGCGCGTTGGTGCGGCCGATGGCGCCGCTGATCTCGAGAACCGGTCGGCCCGCCGGCGGCGGCAGCTCGTCCGGCGCGGAGAGGGCGGGTAGTGCCGCCAACGCGAGGAGGAGCATCAGGAGGTAGCGCATGCCCGGAGCTCCAACGGAACGACGACCGGGGCCGTGACGCCCGGCGGCCCCGCTCCCCTTTGCCGCGGGATCCACCAAGAAACGGTTAACGCCCCGGAACGATTCCGCGCTCGCCGCTAACTCCATATTGGTGAACGCTGTTTTTGCGACAATCTGTCACGCGCGGGGCCTCGACCCGCCCCGTATCCTCGCCTCCGGCGGCGCCACCTCGGGGGGCTCTGTTACCGTTCGGCGCCCGTCCACGGTGCCCAAAGGGGATACGAGACCGCATGACCGCGAGGCTCACACGCTCGATGGCCGCGCTCGCGGCCCTCCTTCTCGCGAGCCCGGCGCTGGCCGCCGCACCGCAGCCCTGGCAGCTCGGCCTGCAGCCGGCGGCCACGCCCATCATGGAGCGGGTCGCGAGCTTCCACGGGCTGCTCCTGGGCGTGATCACGCTCATCAGCCTGTTCGTCCTGGCGCTCCTCGCCTACACCTGCTGGCGGTTCCGCGAGGACCGCAACCCGGTCCCCTCCCGGCAGTCGCACAACACCGCCCTCGAGGTCGTCTGGACCGCGGTCCCGGTCCTGATCCTCGTGATCATCGCCGTTCCGTCCTTCAAGCTCCTCTACTTCAAGGACGTGCTCCCGAAGACGGAGCTGACGGTCAAGGCGATCGGCAAGCAGTGGCTGTGGAGCTACGAGTACCCGGACAACGGCAACTTCACCTTCGACGCCCTGATGCTCGACGACAGCGAGATCAAGGAGGGCCAGAAGCGGCTGCTCGACACCGACAACTTGGTGGTGCTGCCCACCCGGACCTACGTCCGCGTGCAGGTGACGGCCTCGGACGTGCTGCACTCCTGGACGGTGCCGGCCTTCGGTGTGAAGATCGACGCGGTGCCGGGCCGGCTCAACGAGGTCTGGATCTACGTGAACGAGCCGGGCACCTACTACGGCCAGTGCTCGGAGCTGTGCGGCCTTCGCCACGGCTTCATGCCGATCGCGGTGAAGGCGGTGCCGAAGCCCGAGTTCGACGCCTGGGTCGCCGAGGCCCAGAAGAAGTTCGCCAAGGTGGGCGAAGAGACCCGGTTGGCCGGGCTCGCCGCCCCCGCCCGTCCCGCCGAATGATCCGCGCCTGAGAGGGAGCCGAGCCATGGCCTACGCCGCGCACGCCGACGACCACGGCGCCCCGAGCGGGCTGCGTCGCTGGCTGTTCTCCACCAACCACAAGGACATCGGCACGCTGTACCTGGTGTTCGCCTTCGTGGCGGGCATCATCGGCATGCTGATGAGCGTCTACTTCCGGGCGGAGCTCATGCAGCCCGGGACCCAGCTCATCGAGGACCATCACCAGTACAACGTGTGGATCTCGGCGCACGGCCTGATCATGGTGTTCTTCTTCGTGATGCCGGCGCTGATCGGTGGCTTCGGCAACTGGATGGTGCCGCTGATGATCGGTGCGCCGGACATGGCGTTCCCGCGCCTCAACAACATCAGCTTCTGGCTGATCGTGCCGTCCTTCGTGCTGCTGCTGTCGACCGTGTTCGTGGGCGGATTCGGCGGCGGCTGGACCGTCTACCCACCGCTCTCGGCGGCGATCGGCCATCCCGGGCCGGCGGTCGATCTCGCCATCTTCTCCCTGCACCTCGCGGGTGCGAGCTCGCTGCTCGGTGCCATCAACTTCATCACCACCATCTTCAACATGCGGGCGCCGGGCATGACCATGCATCGGATGCCGCTGTTCGCCTGGGCCATCCTGATCACCGCGTTCCTCCTGCTGCTCGCGGTGCCGGTGCTCGCGGGCGCCATCACCATGCTGCTCACCGACCGGAACTTCGGCACGAGCTTCTTCGACCCGGCGGGCGGCGGCGATCCGATCCTGTTCCAGCACCTGTTCTGGTTCTTCGGGCATCCCGAAGTCTACATCATGATCCTGCCGGCCTTCGGGATCATCAGCCACATCGTCTCGACCTTCTCCAGGAAGCCGATCTTCGGCTATCTGGGCATGGCCTACGCGATGGTGGCGATCGGCTTCGTCGGCTTCATCGTCTGGGCCCACCACATGTACACGGTGGGCATGGGCGTGAACACCAAGGCCTACTTCACCGCCGCGACGATGGTCATCGCGGTGCCGACCGGCATCAAGATCTTCTCGTGGATCGCCACCATGTGGGGTGGGTCGATCCGCTTCACGGTGCCGATGCTCTGGGCCGTGGGCTTCATCTTCCTCTTCACGGTCGGTGGTGTGACCGGCGTGGTGCTGGCCAACGCCGGCATGGACCACGTCCTCCACGACACCTACTACGTCGTCGCCCATTTCCACTACGTGCTCAGCATCGGCGCGGTGTTCGGGATCTTCGCCGGCTACTACTACTGGGTCGGCAAGATGACCGGGCGGCAGTATCCGGAGATGCTCGGCAAGATCCACTTCTGGCTGTCGTTCATCGGCATCAACCTGACCTTCTTCCCGCAGCACTTCCTCGGGCTCGCGGGCATGCCGCGCCGGATCCCGGACTATCCGGACGCGTTCGCGGGCTGGAACATGGTCTCCTCGATCGGGGCGTTCATCGGAGCCGCGAGCGCCCTGTTCTTCCTCTACGTTCTCTACCGCACCTTCACGAGCACCGAGCGCTGCGCGGACAATCCGTGGGGCGAGGGCGCCACGACGCTCGAGTGGACGGTGAGCTCGCCGCCGCCCTTCCACACCTTCAACGAGCTGCCGGTCGTGCACGCCGGCGATCGGCACTGAGCGCGGGCTCGGAGTCGGCGATGGCGAGCCTGTCGGCGCGGCGTGCGGTGGCGGTGACGCTCCTGGCCGAGCTCGGCGGGCTCGCCAGCGACCTCTACGTCCTGTTCAAGCCGGGCGTCATGCAGCTCGTGCTGTTCACGGGCCTCGTGGCGCTCCTCCTCGCACCGGGATCGCTGCATCCCGTCCTCGCGGTCACCGTGATGCTCTGCCTCGCCGCGGGCGCGGGCGCCGCCGCGGCGATCAACAACTGGTACGACAGCGACATCGACCGCGTCATGCTGCGCACCCGCCGGCGGCCGACCGCGGCCGGACGGATCGCGCCCGCCGATGCGCTCGGGATCGGCGTCGTCATGGCCGTCTTCTCGGTCATGGTGATGGGGCTCGCCGTCGGCTGGCTGGCCGCGAGCCTGCTCGCCGGCACCATCGCCTTCTACGTCCTCGTCTACACCATGTGGCTGAAGCGCCGGACGCCGCACAACATCGTCATCGGCGGTGCCGCCGGGGCCCTGCCGCCGGTGGTCGCCTGGGCGGCCGCCACCGGCCGCGTCGACTTCCTGCCGCTACTGATGTTCCTGCTCGTCTTCCTCTGGACCCCGCCGCACTTCTGGGCGCTCGCGCTCTACCGCACGAGCGACTACGGCAAGGTCGGCGTGCCGATGCTGCCGGTGGTCGCCGGGCGCGCCGCGACGGGGCGGCAGATCGTGCTCTATGCCGGGGCGACGGTGGCGGCCTCTCTGGCGCCGGTGGTCACCGGTGACCTCGGTCCGGCCTACGGCCTCGCGGCGCTGCTCCTGGGCGGGCGTTTCCTCGGACTGTCCTGGCGCACTTGGCGGGCCGATTCCGACGTGCTCGCCAATCGACTGTTCCGCTTCTCGATCGTGTACCTGTTCGCGCTGTTCGGCGCGATGCTGGTCGACCGCTGGCTCGGCGGGCTGGCCGGCGCATGGTGGTGAGCGGCATGGAGGAGCCGGAGCGGCGCCGGCAGCGGGCGCGCAACCTGGCGGTCGCGGGCGCGCTCGTGCTGCTCGTCGTGCTGTTCTACCTCCTCACCATCGCGCGGATCGGGAGCAGCCTGCCGTGAGCCTGGCTTCCCGCAACCGGCGGACCGCGCTCCTGGGCGGGCTCGTGGTGCTCGCGATGGTCGGGCTCACCGCCGCCTCGGTGCCGCTCTATCGCCTCTTCTGCCAGGTCACCGGCTACGGCGGGACCACCCAGCGTGCGGAGGCGGCGCCCGGCGCCGTCGGCGGACCGGTGCTCACCGTCCTGTTCAACGCCGACGTGGCGCCGGACCTGCCCTGGCGCTTCCGCCCGGCACAGCGCCACCTCGAGGTGCACGCGGGCGAGCAGCACTTGGCCTTCTACACGGCCGAGAACCGAGGCGACGGCCCCGTGGTCGGCACCGCGACCTTCAACGTGACGCCGCACAAGGTCGGCGTCTACTTCCACAAGCTCGCCTGCTTCTGCTTCGAGGAGCAGACCCTCGAGGCGGGCGAGCGGGTCGAGATGCCGGTTTCCTTCTTCGTCGATCCGGCGCTGTTCGAGGATCCCTCGACGCGCGAGGTGCGGCAGATCACCCTTTCCTACACCTTCTTCGTCGATCATCGGGCGACCGAGGAGCTGCGGCGTCGCCGGGCGGCGGGTCCGAGCAGCTGAGATCGGCGCGGGCGAGCAGGCAGGAGGCGGACAGCATGGCGGGTAGCGCGTCGGTCGGTGTGGCGCACGGGCACGGCCACGGCCACGAGGTCAAGCATCCCTACCATCTGGTCGATCCCAGTCCCTGGCCGCTCGTCGGCTCCGTCTCGGCGCTGTTGCTCACCGCCGGCGGCGTGATGTGGATGCACGGCACCGCCGGCGGCAAGTGGATCACGCTCGCCGGCTTGGCGGGCGTCTTCTTCACCATGATCATGTGGTGGCGCGACGTGCTCGCCGAGTCGTATTCCGGCGCGCACTCGGATGCCGTCTCGCGCGGCCTCCGGATGGGGATGCTGCTGTTCATCCTCTCCGAGGTCCTGTTCTTCTTCGCCTTCTTCTGGGCGTTCTTCTGGGGAGCGCTGGTGCCGCCCGAGACGTTGCCGACGAGCTGGCCGCCCGAGGGTGTCGAGCCGGTGCCCACCTGGGGCATCCCCTTCCTCAACACCCTGATCCTGCTGACCTCGGGCACCACCGTCACCTGGGCCCACCACGCGATCCGCCAGAACGACCAGAAGACCGCCTTCAAGGCGCTGCTGCTGACCGTGGCGCTCGGCCTGACCTTCACCGCCTTCCAGGTCTACGAGTACATCCACGCCTACCACGAGGGCTTCACCCTCCAGTCGGGCATGTTCGGCTCGACCTTCTACATGGCGACCGGCTTCCACGGCCTGCACGTCCAGATCGGCACGGTCTTCCTGATCGTCATGACGATGCGCGCCTGGTACGGGACCTTCAAGCCGGAGAAGCACGTCGGCTTCGAGGCGGCGGCCTGGTACTGGCACTTCGTCGACGTGGTCTGGCTGTTCCTGTTCGTCTGGGTCTACTGGTGGGGCGGCAGCCTGCAGTGGACCGCGGGGCAGGGTTGAACGCCGAGGTCCCGCCGTTCCGGGCCGGTCTCGCCGCGCGCTGCCCGCGCTGCGGGCGGGGCCGGCTCTTCGCGGGCTTCCTCGCGGTGCGCGACCGGTGCGAGGTCTGCGGCCTCGACCTTCGCGCGCAGGACAGCGGCGACGGACCCGTGGCGTTGATCGTGCTGGTCGTGGGCTTTCTCGTGGTCGGTGGGGCTCTCCTCGTCGAGGTGCGCCACGGTTGGCCGATCTGGCTGCACCTGGTCGTCTGGCTGCCGCTCGCGGCCGGGCTCTGCACGGCGCTCCTGCGCCCGCTCAAGGCGACCCTCATCGCGCTCCAGTACCGCCACCGCCGGCATGAGTTCGGGACCGGGAGCTGAGCCGCGCCGGCGCCGCTTCGCCCCGGGACCGGCACTCACCCTGGCCTGGGCGGTGGCGACCGCGGTGCTGATCGGGCTCGGCCTCTGGCAGCTGCAGCGGCTCGCCTGGAAGACGGAGCTGATCGCACGCGCCGCACAGCAGGCGGGTGGCCCGGCCGCACCGCTGCCCCCGGGACCGCTGGACCCGCGGTCGCTCGACTTCACGCGCCTCGAGGTGCACGGCCGCTACCTGCCCGGTGGCGGGGTGGCGCTCGGCCTGCTCACCCGTGACGGCCGCACCGGCAGCCGGCTCCTGGCACCGTTCCGCCTGGACGACGGTCGGGTGCTCCTGGTCGACCGGGGCTTCGTCCCCGAGCCCCTCCTGGCCGAGGCGCTCGCCGCGGATCCACCGGAGGCGCCGCGCACGCTCGAGGGTGTCGCCCGGGCGGGTGTCGCCGGCCGCTCGCTGCTCGGCCCCGAGCCGGACCGCGTCCTGCCGCGCTGGTGGGAGCCCGACCTCGCGGCGATCGGGCGGCACAAGGGTCTGGCCGTGGAGCCGGTTCTCCTGGTGCTCGAGCGGCCGGAGCCGGGCAGCGCGCCGTTCCCGGCGCCCCGGCCGGTGCCGGTCGACCTCCCCAACCCGCATCTGGGCTACGCGCTCACCTGGCTCGGCCTCGCCGGCGTGCTCCAGGTCTTCTACATCCTCATGGGCCGCCGGCGCGCGCAGGAGGAACGTCCGTGACCTCGATCCGCAGGGTGGCACTCGCCGCCGCCGTCCTGACCTATGCCCTGATCGTGCTCGGCGCGCTCGTGCGCTCCACCAACTCCGGCCTGTCCTGCCCGGACTGGCCGACCTGCTACGGCTACTGGCTGCTCACGCCCCAGCAGTTCGCGGCCCTGCCGGCGACCGGCTACACCTACGGCCAGGTCATGCTCGAATGGGGGCACCGGCTCGTGGCCGGTGTGTTCCTCGGGCCGCTCGTGCTCGTGCTGGTCGCCCTGATCGTCTGGCGGCGCGGCGAGCGGCCGGGGCTGCTGGCCGCCGCCTGGGTGCTGGTCGGCCTGCTCCTCGTGCAGAAGCTGCTCGGCGGCGTCACCGTCCTCGACCGCAACAGCCCCTGGTCGGTGGCCCTCCACCTGGGCAACGCCATGCTCGTGCTGGCGACCATCCTCTGGATCGCGGTCCGTGCCGGCGAGGTTCCGCGCGGCGCCGCACCGCCCGTGCTGGCCAGCCTGGCCGCGGGATCCTGGATCCTCGTGCTGGGCGCCATCGTGTCGGCCGCGATCGTCGCCAAGAGCGGGGCGGCGCTCGCCTGCTCGACCTGGCCGCTGTGCGACGGCGCCCTGATCCCCGACCTCGCCGATCCGCTGATACGTGCCAACTTCACCCATCGCCTGCTCGCCGGCCTCGCCGCGCTCGCGCTCGTGCTGCTGGCCCTGCGCGCGCGGCGGCCGGACGTGCCCGCGGCCGAGGGGCGGCTCGCCACCCTGGCGGCCGGCCTCGTCCTGCTCGAGGTGCTGCTCGGTGCGGTCACGGTCTGGGGCGAGATCGCGACCGCGCTCGCCGTCCTCCACCAGGCACTGGGCGTGCTCGTCTTCGCCAAGCTGACCCTCCTCTGGTGGCGGCTGCGCGGTGTCGCCGGCCCCGCCGTCACCCGGGAGGCGGGCGATGGCCTGGCGCTACGCGGCGCTTGAGGAGCGCTTCAGGCGCATCGCCGACCTCGAGGGCGTGCTCGCGATCCTCGACTGGGACACCGCCGTCTGCCTGCCCCGGGCGGCGAGCGCCGCGCGGGGCGAGCAGCGCGCCACCCTCAAGCGCCTCGCCCACGACCTGCTGACCGCCGATGCGACCGGCGAGCTCCTGGCGGGGGCCGAGGCGGAGAGCGATCTCGATCCCTGGCAGCGGGCCAATGTCCGCGAGGCGGAGCGCCGGTTCCGCCGGGCCCGGGCGCTCGAGCCGGCGCTGGTCGAGGCCCTGGCGCGCGCCACCAACGACTGCGAGATGCGCTGGCGCGATGCTCGTGCGCGCGCCGACTTCGCGAGCCTCCGCCCGGCCCTCGAGGAGGTGGTTCGGCTGGTGCGCGAGGCCGCCCGGGCGACCGGCGCCGCCCTCGGTCTCGCCTCCTACGACGCCCTGCTCGACGAGCACCAGCCCGACCTGCGCGACGCGCTCGTGGCGCCGCTGCTCGACCGTCTCGCCACCGAGCTGCCGCCGCTGCTCGAGGCGGCGTCGGCCCGCGCACGGCCGGTCGTGCAGCCGCGCGGACCGTTCCGGGTCGCCACCCAGAAGGCGCTCGCCGAGCGGCTCATGGCGCGGCTCGGCTTCGATTTTTCCGCCGGCCGGCTCGATGCCAGCGCACACCCCTTCTGCGGCGGCACGCCGGCCGACATCCGCATCACCTCGCGCTGGCGGGAGGACGAGGTCGCCTCCGCACTGATGGCCGTGCTGCACGAGACCGGCCACGCCCTCTACGAGGCCGGGCTGCCGCGCCGCTGGCTGGGTCAGCCGGTGGGCGAGGCCCGCGGCATCCTCGTGCACGAAAGCCAGTCGCTGCTGCTCGAGATGCAGGTCTGCCGCTCCGCGGCCTTCGTGCGCTTCCTGGCGGGCGAGCTCGAAGCCACCTTCGGCGCCGACCCGGCCTTCGCGCCCGAAGCGCTCCTGGCCCTCTGGCACCGGGTCGAGCGCGGCCCGATCCGGGTCGACGCCGACGAGGTGAGCTACCCCCTGCACGTGATCCTGCGCTGGCGGCTCGAGCGGGCGCTGCTCACGGGCGATCTGGCCGTGGCCGACCTGCCGGCCGCCTGGAACGACGGCATGCGCGCGCTCCTGGGCGTCGTCCCGCCGGACGATGCGCGCGGCTGCCTGCAGGACATCCACTGGCCGGCGGGGGCGTTCGGCTACTTCCCCTGCTACACGCTGGGCGCGCTCCTCGCGGCGCAGCTCCAGGCCGCGGCGCGGCGCGAGCTGCCGGGCCTCGAGGAGGAGATCGCCCGGGGCGAGATCGGGCGTCTCTTGGCCTGGCTGCGCGCGCGCGTGCACGCTCGCGCCTCCAGCCTGCCCCTGGCCGATCTCGTCGTCGAGGCGACCGGCGGCCCGCTCGCGGTCGAGCCCTTCCTCGACCATCTGCGCGCCCGCTATCTCGCCTGAGCGCGCCCCGCAACGGCCGCCGCGGCCGCGCGCCGCTCAGCGCGGCTCGGACAGGCGCAGCACCGTTCCAGCCGGGACCGCTTCGCGCAGGCCCGGATTGGCGATCCGGATCGCCTCGGCCGGCACTCCCGTGGCCTTGGCCAGGGAAGCGAGCCGCTCGCGTCGCTCCACCCGATGGTGGCGCGGCGGCTCGGCCGACCAGCCGCCCTGGGCCGGCACGAGTTGCCAGCGGTCGACGATGCGGCAGGCGACGTCCTCGACCACCGCGGACCGCCCCCGGTGTGCGACGCTCTCCTCGAGGCGGCGACAGACGAGCCCTTCGCCCGCGGCCGGTGCGTCTCGCCCGAGCAGGCCCGCGCGCGGTGCCGCGAGGAAGCTACTCCGCACGATGATCGTGCCGCTGGCGCCGCTCGCCGGGTTGCGCCAAGTGAACGGGACGTCCGCCTCCGGCCGGTCGAGCGCCGCGGTCATCGCCGCCGCGGCGATCAACTCGTCGGCGGGGCCCAGGCTGGCGAGCAGGGGCCGGGTCGGCGGCTTCCAGGCGCGTTCGGCCCCGGGACCGGGACCGCCCAGGGACCCGACGCCGGCGCAGCCGGTCAGCACCAGGGTCGCCACGAGCCACGGCAGAGCGTTCGCGCTCCAGGGCGTGCCCAGCCTCCGGGCCACCAGCGTCCCGGCCCGGCTCATGGAACGAACAGCGCGATCAGTGCGTCGATCGGGCTGGCTCCCGGGTACCAGCCGCCGTGGTCGGCGATCCACTGCATCCGCTGCTCGAGGGTGAGCACGTCGACCGGGCTCTCCTCGGCCCACTGCTGGGCACGTCGGCGCAGCTCCTCGGGCGTCAGCTCGCGCACGTAGAAGAGGTTCCAGACGTTCGGGCCGGGCGGCACGTACGGCCGGATCGGATCGGTGAACGGATCGGGCTCACGACCCTCGCCGCCCTCACCGCCGCCGGCCGCTGCGGGACCGGGCGCGAGGAGACCCAGAGCCGTTGCGAGCAGGCAAGAACAGATGAACCGCATCGACCTCATCCGCAACCTTTGGTTGAGGATACTGCCGATACGCCGCCCCCGCAACGGCCTGCGTTCGCGCGCCGCTCAGCCGCCGAGGGTGGCCTCCAGGCGGGCGGCGAGCGCGTCCATGAACCGACCGGTGGTGAGCCAGGGCTGCTCGGGTCCGATCAGGAGGGCCAAGTCCTTGGTCATCAGCCCGGCCTCGACCGTCTCGATGCACACCCGCTCCAGGGTGGCGGCGAAGCGCTCGACCTCGGGCGTCCCGTCGAGCCGGCCGCGATAGGTGAGCCCGCGCGTCCAGGCGAAGATCGAGGCGATCGGATTGGTCGAGGTCTCCTGACCCTTCTGCCACTGACGATAATGGCGGGTGACGGTGCCGTGCGCCGCCTCGGCCTCGATGGTCCGCCCGTCCGGGGTCATGAGCACCGAGGTCATGAGGCCGAGCGAGCCGTAGCCCTGGGCCACCGTGTCCGACTGCACGTCGCCGTCGTAGTTCTTGCACGCCCAGACGAAGCCGCCCGGCAGCTTGAGCGCCGAGGCCACCATGTCGTCGATCAGCCGATGCTCGTAGACGATCCCGGCCGTGGCGAACCGCTCCTTGAACTCGGCGTCGAACACCTCCTGGAAGATGTCCTTGAAGCGGCCGTCGTACACCTTCAGGATGGTGTTCTTGGTCGAGAGATACACCGGGTAGCCGCGCTGCAGGCCGTAGTTGAACGCGGCCTGCGCGAAGTCGCGGATCGACTCGTCGAGGTTGTACATGACGAGCGCCACGCCGGCGTCCGGGAAGTCGTAGACCTTGTGCACGATCGGCGGGCCGCCGTCCGCCGGCTGGAAGCTGATGGTGAGGGTTCCCTTGCCCGGCACCTTGAAGTCCGTGGCACGGTACTGGTCGCCGAAGGCGTGCCGCCCGATCACGATCGGCTGGGTCCAGGACGGCACCAGCCGCGGCACGTTCCGGCAGATGATCGGCTCGCGGAAGATCGTGCCGCCCAGGATGTTGCGGATCGTCCCGTTCGGCGACTTCCACATCTGCTTGAGGCCGAACTCCCGCACCCGCGCCTCGTCGGGCGTGATCGTCGCGCACTTGACGCCGACGCCGTGCCGCCTGATCGCCTCGGCCGCCTCGACGGTCACCCGGTCGTCGGTCGCGTCCCGATGCTCGATCCCGAGATCGAAATAGAGCAGCTCGACGTCGAGATAGGGAAGGATCAGCTTCTCCTTGATCATCTTCCAGATGATGCGGGTCATCTCGTCGCCGTCGAGCTCGACGATCGGCTTCGCGACCTTGATCTTCGCCATGCGTGCTTCCCCCGGCGGGCCCGCGTCGGATCTAGCCGAACGGGTCGTGCGGCGCCAAGCGATGCTGCGTCGCGGCAGGCTCAGCGCCGCCAGAGCGGGTCCTCGAGCCGATCCAGGAAGGCCGCGTGCGCCGCCAGCTCCTCGGTCGAGGCGGCGTGCGGCCGCGGCGGGCGGGTCGTGAGCACCGCCACCGGGCCCGGCTCGACCGTCACGGCGGCGGTGGGCACGAGCCCGAGATCGGTCTGCCGCCCGCCCAGGAGATGCAGATAGACCTCGGCCAGGAGCTGGCAGTCGAGCAGGCCGCCGTGCAGCGTGCGGGCGCTGGCGTCGACCGCGAAGCGGCGGCAGAGCGCATCCAGGCTCGCCGGCTGGCCCGGGAACCGGCGCTGCGCCAGTGCCAGGGTATCGATCATGCGCTCGGCCGGCAGCCCGGCGCGCCCGATCCGGGCGAGCTCGGCGTTCAGGAACTTGAGGTCGAAGGCGGCGTTGTGCGCCACGAGCGGGCTGTCGCCGAGGAAGGCCAGGAAATCGTCGACCGCCTCGGCGAAGGTCGGGTAGCCGGAAAGGAACTCGCGCGTCAGCCCGTGCACCCGGCGCGCCGCCTCCGGCACGTCGCGCTGCGGGTCCAGATAGCTCTGGAAGGTCCGCCCGGTCGGCAGGTGGTCGACCAATTCGAGCGCTGCCAGCTCGACGATCCGGTGGCCCTCGGCCGGCTCGATGCCGGTGGTCTCGGTGTCGAACACGATCTCGCGCAGCATCAGCGGACCCTCCCGCGGGGGGGCGTGGGGCGGAGCCAGCGCGCGGGCCAGGCGCGCGCCGGCTCGCGCAGCATCGCTTGGACGATCGCGGCGACGGCCGCGGCGGTGCGGCCGCGGTCGGCGCCGGAGGAAACCAGGAAGTCGGCACGCCGCCGCTTGGACGGGTCGGGCAGCTGCTCGGCGCGGATCGCGGCGAGCCGGGCGAGCGTCATGCCGGGGCGGCGCAGCGCCCGCTGCTCCTGGATGCGGGGGTGCGCGCTCACCACGACGACGCGGTCGACCCGCGCCTCCGCACCGGTCTCGAGCAGGAGCGGCACGTCGAGCACCACGAGCGGCCGGCCGGCCCGGCACTGCAGCTCGAGGAAGCGGCGCTGGGCGGCGCGCACCAGCGGGTGGACGAGGCCCTCGAGCCGGCGCAGGGCCGCTTGATCACCCAGCACCGCGCGGGCGAGCCGACGGCGGTCGATGCCGCCCGCCGCATCGAGCGTGTCGGGGAAGGCGGCGGCCACCGGTTCGACCGCGGCACCCCCCGGCTCGAACAGCTCGTGGACGATGCGATCCGCGTCCGAGACCGGCACGCCGAGCGCCCGGAACAGGCCGGCGGTGTGGCTCTTGCCCATGGCGATCGAGCCGGTCAGGCCCAGGATCCGCACCGCCGTCTCAACCGAGCAGCACGCCCTGCTCGCGCAGGGCGCCCAGGAGCGGGAGGAGCGGCAGCCCCTGGATCGTGAAGTGATCGCCGCGCACGCGCTCCATCAGGAGCGCACCCAGCTCCTCGAGCCGGTAGGCACCGACGCTCTCGGTGAGCGCCGCCCCGGCCCGCGCGAGATAGGCCTCGAGGAACGCGTCCGAGAAGGGCCGGACCCTGAGTTCGGCGCGATCGACGGCGTGCCAGATGCGGCTGCCGTCGCGCACCAGGACCGCCGCCGAGACCAGCCGGTGCGTGCGGCCGCGCAGGCGGAGGAGCTGCGCGCGCGCCTCCGCCGGATCGGCCGGCCGCTCCAGCCAGGCGCCGTCGAGTTCCAGGATCTGGTCGGCGCCGAGCAGGAGGCTGCCGGGTGCGGCGCGGGTCTCGACCGACCGCGCCTTGAGCTCGGCGAGCGTGGTGGCGGCCTCCTCGGGCGGGGCGCCGGCGGCGGCCAGGGCGGCGAGCGCAGCGCTCTCGTCGACCGCCGGGCGGAGACAGGTTAGGGTGAGCCCGGCCGCGGTGAGCAGCGCCCGGCGAGTGGCGCTGCCCGAGGCCAGCACGAGGGTGGGGGCGGCGGCGTGCAGCATCGGCGGCATCGCGCTCCGATCTTCCGTTCGATCGTCAACGGTCCGTCAACCGGATCGTGGTGGGATCCCTCGGGCCGCCCCACCCTCGCGTCGTGCGGGACGGCGTGCGGGAGCACTGCCATGCCGCCACCCTCGTCGCAACGAGCTTCCGGGAGAGCCGTCGGGCGTGCGCGCCCGGCCTACGTCAAGCCGGTCACCGGGGAGGGCTCGACCATCTACGCCGTGTTCACCGGCGACGGTCGGCTCGTCGGCATCGCGCCGACCCGGGCACTGGCGCTCCTGGGCGCCCGCCGCCACGCGCTGGAGCCGGTCGACGCCCACTAGCCGGGCGACGCCGGAGCGCGCCGGGGCTCACAGCGGCAGCCGGACGAGCGCCTTGAGCCCGCCGCGGGCGGAGGCGTGCAGGCTGAGCTCGCCGCCGTGGCCGAGGACGATGTCGCGGGCGATGGTCAGCCCGAGGCCGATCCCCCCGGTGGCGCGCGAGCGCGACTGCTCCAGCCGCACGAAGGGCTGGAACACCCGCTCGCGCTGCTCCTCGGGGATGCCCGGGCCGTCGTCCTCGACCGCGATCTCGACGTGCTGGCCGCGCTCGCGGGCGCTGATCCCGATCCAGCGGGCGTGCCGGCAGGCATTGTCGACGAGGTTGGCGAGGCAGCGGCGGAAGGCGAGCGGGCGGACCGGCAGGGTGAGCCCGGGCTCGACCGCGATCTCGGCGGCGAGCCCGCCGCGCTGGGCGCGCTCGCGCATGGTCTCGAGGATCGGGGCGAGGGGGGTGGGCTCGATCGCCTCGCGACCCTCGCCACGCGCGAAGCTCAGATAGTCCTCGACCAGCTGGGCCATCTCGGCCACGTCCGAGCGCAGCCCGGCCACCACCGGGTCGGCGTCGGCGCCGAGCAGCTCGAGCTCGAGCTTCATGCGGGTGAGCGGTGTACGCAGGTCGTGGCTCACCGCCGCCAGCATCTCGGTGCGCTGCGCGAGATGGCGGGCGACCCGCTCCCGCATCTGGTTGAAGGCCTGCGCCGCGGCCCGCACCTCGGCGGCCCCCTGCGGCCGGAACGGGCCCGGGTCGCGGCCCTTGCCGAAGCTCTCGACGGCCCGCGCCAGGCGGCGGATCGGCCGCACCTGCAGCCGCATGAAGTGGATCGCGATCAACAGCAGCACCGCCGAGGCGCCGACCATCCAGGCGAGCAGGATCCCGGTCGTCGTCGCGGTCACCCGCTTGCGCGAGGAGAGCACCCGGAGCAGCCCCTGCCCGGTCTCGACATAGACCGCGATCCGGCCGGTCTCGGGCGGCCGCAGGTCGACCAGGAAGGGCCGGTCGAGCGCCTCGCTGAAGGCTTCCAGGATCTTGTTGTCGATGTGCGCGAGCAGCAGGCGGTCGAGGCCGGCCTCGCGGGCCGCCCGCTCGAGCCGGCCGTCCGGCTCCAGCGAGAGGCGGAGATCGAGCCGGCGGCGCGCGCTCTCCATGAGCCGCTCGCGGGCCTCGGCGTCGGGTGCTGCCTCGAGCTGCTCGACCAGGAGCGCCACCTCGCCGGCCACGCCGGTGGCGAGCCAACGGGTCACCGCATCCCAGTGGCGGTTGTAGAAGATGATCGTCAATACTACCTGGAGGAGCACGACCGGCAGCACGACGATCAGCAGCGAGCGCGCCAGCAGCGAGCGCGGCACCACGGTGCGGTCGAGGAAGCGGCGGATCGGGCCCACCCCTCAGCTCCCGGTCCTGAGCACGTAGCCGGCGCCGCGCAGGGTGAGGAGCCAGCGCGGCTGGCGCGGGTCCTCCTCGAGCTTGCGCCGCAGCCGCACGATCTGCACGTCGATCGCGCGGTCCGAGCCGCCGAGCTTGGCACGGGCGCCGAGCTCGGCGCGGCCGACCGCCCGCCCGGGCTGCAGGGCGAGGCAGCGCAGCAGCGCCGCCTCGCCCTGGGTGAGGCGCACCGGCTGGCCGTCCCGGGTGAGCTCCTGGGTCGAGGGATCGAAGCGGAACGGGCCGAAGCGCACCGCCGCCGGCTCGCCGCCGGGCGGCGCCCGGCGCAGGATGCTCGCGATCCGCAGCAACAGCTCGCGCGGCTCGAAGGGCTTCACCAGATAGTCGTCGGCGCCCGATTCGAGCCCCTTGATGCGGTCCTCGGGCTCGCCGCGCGCGGTCAACAGCAGGATCGGCACGTCGCGCCGGCGGCGCAGCTCGGCGGTGAGCGCGATGCCGTCCCTGTCGGGCAGCATCACGTCGAGCACGATCAGGTCGAAGGCGATCCGCTCGAGGGCCGCCTCGGCGGCGGCGGCGTCGGCCGCGAGCGAGACGAGATAGCCGTTCTGCACGAGGTAGCGCTGCAGGAGCTCGCGCAGGCGGGCGTCGTCGTCGACCACGAGCACGTGCACGCCGTCCACGCCCGCCATCCCCGGCCTCAGCCCCCGTGCCGTCCGCCCGGTCGCCGCGACGTGGCCTCGGCGAGCGCGTCGAGCACCCGCTGGAAGCCGGCCACCGCCTCGGGACCGGCACTCTGGAACGCGCGCCGGAGACCCTGCCGGCGGCGCTCGCCGATCGCCGCCACGAGTGCGGCACCGCGCTCGGTCAGGGCGAGCCGGCGGCGGCGACGGTCGGTGCCGTCGGCCGCGCGGGCGAGGAGGCCCGCCTCCTCGAGCGTGCGCAGCTGCCGCGAGGTGGTCTGCTTGGCCGCGCCGAGCAGCCGGCCGAGCTCGGCGGCACTCGCCCCCGACCGCCGGTGGACCAGCCACAGCAGGTCGAGCTCGGGGCCGGTGCGGGTGGGGCTGGCGGCACGGGTGCGCGCCGCCAGCCCGCGCTCGGCCACGAGAAGAAGCTCGAGGGCCCGGTCGAGCTCCTCGTCGCGCAGGAACAGCGGGCTCGTGCGGGTGGTCATGCCGACCGCGGGGACCATCGTGCCCGGCCTCACATTGACACTTATGGGAGGCGATGATAGCGAAGGCAATCCCGAATTTCACGTTCGGGACCTGTACAACTTCCCCGCCCGGAAACGCCCCGATGGCCGAGTTGGTGCCCTTCGACGACCGCGACGGCTGGATCTGGATGAACGGCGAACTCGTGGCGTGGCGCGAGGCCAGGCTGCACGTGCTGACGCACGGCCTGCACTACGGCAGCTGCGTGTTCGAGGGCGAGCGCTGCTACAACGGCCGCATCTTCAAGAGCTCCGAGCACAGCCAGCGGCTGATCGACAGCGGCCGCATCCTGGGCTTCGAGGTGCCCTACACGGTGGCCGAGCTCGACGCCGCCAAGGCCGCCACGATCGCCAAGATGGGCTTCAAGGACTGCTACGTGCGGCCGCTCGCCTGGCGCGGCTCGGAGCAGATGGGCGTCTCGGCGCAGCGCTCGCGGATCAACGTCGCGATCGCCTGCTGGGAGTGGGGTGCCTACTACTCCGACCTCCGCCTCACCCGTGCCCTCTACGACCGGCCGGCGCCGACCACGGCCCCGGTGCACGCCAAGGCCGCCGGCCTCTACATGATCTGCACCATCTCCAAGCACGCCGCCGAGGCCAAGGGCTTCGGCGACGCCCTGATGCTGGACTGGCGCGGCTACGTGGCGGAGACCACGGGGGCCAACATCTTCCTCGTGATCGACGGCAAGCTGCACACGCCCACCCCGGACGCCTTCCTCAACGGCATCACCCGGCGGACCGTGATCGAGCTCGCCAGGGCCCGCGGCATCGAGGTGATCGAGCGGCACATCAAGCCCGAGGAGCTGGCCGGCGCGCAGGAGATCTTCGTCACCGGCACGGCCGCCGAGATCACGCCGGTGCGCGCGATCGACGACCTCACCTACCAGTCGGGCCCGGTGACCCGCACGCTGCTCGACGACTTCCACGCCGTCACCCGCGGCCACGCCGGCTGAGCGCTGGCGCCCGCCGGCCGCGGCCGGCGGCCCTCATGCGTTGGCGGTGGCCCCGTCCGGCTGTGCCGCGCGCTGCGCCAGGCGGCGGCGGTAGAGCGTCGCGAAGTCGATCGGGTCGAGGAGCAGCGGCGGCAGGCCGCCGTCGCGCGCCACGTCCGCGACGATCCGCCGCGCGAACGGGAACAGGATGCGCGGGCACTCGATCAGCAGGAGCGGCTGCAGCGTGTCCTCGGGGATGTTGGCGAGCGCGAACACGCCCGCATAGGTGAGCTCGCTCAGGAAGAACGGCGTGTCGCCGGACTTGGCCTCGATGTTGATCTGCAGGACCACCTCGTAGTGGCCTTCCGCCACCCCCCTGGCGCCGACGTCGACCGAGATCTGGATCTCCGGCCGCGGCTGGCCGGGGGCGAGGCCCATCGGCGCGCGTGGGTTCTCGAACGACAGGTCCTTGATGTACTGGGTCAGGATGGACAGCCGCGGCTGCGCCGCCTGCCCTTCCTCGGCCGTGCCCACAGGCGCGCCCGCCTCGCTCATGCTCCGCTCCTCGCTGCCGCCGGCCACCGACCGGCCCCGCCGCTCAGCCGCGGCCGGGAAGCCGCAACCGGACGGCGCCGAGGTTTCCCACTTCCCGGCCCGTCAGGCAACGGATGAAGCCCCAGTGGGTGACCACCGCCACCGTCTCGGGCTCCTCGAGCGCGGCCGCCCGGTCGAGGAACCGGCGGGCGCGCCGCTCGAGGCTCGCCACGCTCTCGATCACCCCGCCCCACCAGACCGGCTCGAGCCCGCTGAAATCGAGCCCCGGCCATTCGGCTCGGAGCTGCTCGGGGTGCGAGCCCTGGTCGCAGGAGAAGGCGCAGCGCTCGCGCACCAGGGGCTCGACCGTCACCGGCAGATCGAGCTCCTCGGCCAGGATCCTGGCGGTCTGCAGGGTCCGCCGGTAGGGGCTCGCGAGCAGCCGGCGGATGCCCTGGCCCCGCAGCCGGGCGGCCGCCGCCCGCGTCTCCACGATCCCCTGCTCGGTCAGGCCGGGGTCGGGCAGGCCCGGGTCGACCCGGCTCGCGCCGAACCGGCGGTTCCACTCCGACTGGGCATGGCGAACCAGGAGCATCGGCCGCATCCATCGTATCCGGCACCGCACCCGGCCGACCGCGGTCAGGTCCGGGCCTCCGGGCGGTTTGTTTTTGTCGCTCACGGCTTATATGATCGGCCACGGCGCTTCTCGCCACCGGCGCGGCTGCGCCGGTCCGTCCGCCGGTCGAGCAGGCCCAGCGACCACTGATGTCCGACGGCTACGCGCTTCTCGACATCCTGTTCTTCGCCGTGGTCGCGGCGTTCATCGCGATCCGGCTGCGCTCGGTGCTCGGCCGACGCACCGGCCACGAGCGCCCGCGCAGCCCGCGCATCCAGCCGCAGCCGGCGCCGGCCAGCGCCGAGGCGGGCGACAAGGTCGTGCCGCTGCCCGACCGCCGCCGCCCGGCCGAGGAGGAGCCGTCGATCGCCGCCGAGACCGGGCCGGGGCTCAAGGACGGGCTGACCCGGCTGCGCCTCGCCGACCCGAGCTTCGACCTGGATGCCTTCCTGCAGGGCGCCAAGGCCGCCTTCGCGATGATCGTCGAGGCCTTCGCCCGGGGCGACAAGGCGACCCTCGAGCCGCTCCTGGCGCCACCGGTCCATGCGAGCTTCGCGCGCGCCATCGACGATCGCCAGCGCCAGGGCCGCACCCTCGAGACCGAGCTCGTCGCGCTCAAGGGGGCCGAGATCGTGGCCGCCGACCTCGACGGCCGCAACGCCCGGGTCACCGTCCGCTTCACGAGCGAGCAGATCAACTGCACCCGCGACGCCTCGGGCGCGGTGGTCGAGGGTGATCCCTCGGCGGTCGAGACCGTGGTCGACCTCTGGACCTTCCAGCGCGACATCGGCTCGCGCGACCCGAACTGGGCGCTGGTCGAGACCCGCTCCGGCGCGTGAGCCGGCGGCGGCTCGTCGCTGCGGCGCTCCTGGCGCTCGCCGCCGGTCTGGCGGGCGGCCTCGCCTGGTGGTGGTGGTGGCCCCGACCGCCGGTCGAGCTCGAGCTGCGCCTCCTGGCCGCGAGCTTCGCGCAACTGCCGGGCTGGAGCGAGGACGATCCGCGTCCGGCGCTCGCGGCGCTGGCGCGCTCCTGCGCCGTCTCGGCCCGACGGCCGGCCGAGGAGGCGCTCGGCCGCACGCCCGCCTTCGGGCGCGTCGGCGACTGGCGGCCGGCCTGCGGAGCACTCGCCGAGCCCGCGGCCGATCCCGCCGAGGCGCGCGGCCGCCTGGAGCGGCTTCTGCGGCCCTGGCTCGTCACCGACCGGGGCACCGCCGAGGGGCTGTTCACGGGCTATTTCGAGCCGCTGCTCGCCGGTGCCCGCACGCCCGATCCGACCAACCGCCACCCGCTCTATCGCCGCCCACCGGATCTGGTCACCGTCGAGCTCGGCCGCTTCGACCCGACCCTCGAGGGCCGGCGGATCGCCGGGCGGGTCGAGCAGGGCCGGCTCGTGCCCTATGCGAGCCGCGCCGAGATCGACGCCGGCGCGCTCGCCGGCCGCGGCCTCGAGCTCGCCTGGGTCGCCGATCCCGTGGCGCTGTTCTTCCTGCACGTGCAGGGCTCGGGGCGGATCGAGCTCGCCGAGGGCGGCTGGATGCGGGTCGGCTACGCCGACCAGAACGGCCACCCCTACCGCGCGATCGGCCGCGACTTGGTCGAGATGGGCGCCCTACCGCGCGAGGCGGTCTCCATGCAGAGCATCCGGGACTGGCTGCGCGCGCACCCGGAGCGGACCTTCGAGCTCCTGCACAAGAACCCGTCCTACGTCTTCTTCCGCGAACTCCCGGCCGCGGCCGATGCGCCCGGGCCGCCGGGCTCGCAGGGCGTGCCCCTGACCCCCGGCCGCTCGCTCGCCGTCGACCGGCGCTTCCTGCCGCTGGGCGTGCCGCTCTGGCTGGATACCACCGCCCCCCTGCCGACGGGCGAGCGGCCGTTGCGCCGGCTGGTCGTCGCGCAGGACACGGGCGGTGCGATCCGCGGCCCGGTGCGCGGCGACCTGTTCTGGGGTGCCGGGCCCGAGGCCGAGCACGCCGCCGGCCACATGCGGAGCCGCGGCCGCTACTGGGTGCTGCTGCCGCGCGACCTCGACCCGCGCCGTTGAGCCGGGCTCAGCGCCGCGGCGCCGGGTCGGCGATGCCGGCCTCGATCCGCTCGAGCAGGTAGGGGAAGAACGGGTTCGAGGAGGCGCGCAGGAGCGCATCCAGCGGCGCCACCAGGATCCCCACCTCGCCGCGTGCCGCGACCGTGCCGAGCTCGACGCCGAACGCCTCGCTGCCGTCCGGGGAGGCGCCGTACAGCGCGTCGGTGACCGGGAAGGGCAGCGCCACGTGGCTCAGCGAGTGCAGCTCGCGCGGCCAGGCGATGGCGAGCGGCACGACCCGGTCCTCGGCCGCGCCGGGCTCGGTGACGCGGGCGATCGCGCGGGCGTCCTCGGGCCCGGCCGTGGTCAGCACCACCGACCGCCAGCGCCGCGGGGGCGGCGGCAGGAGCCGCTCGAGCACGCGGCGTGCGGCCGGCGTGAGCAGCGGGCCGAGCTTGCCGGAGCGGTTGACGTCGACGAGCACGAGCTCGTGCCCGCCCTCGGGCAGGAGGCCGTAGAGCCCCTCGACGATCGCCCGCGCGCTCACCGTGAAGTCGACCGCCGACTGGACGGTGAGCGTGGGCGGCATGCGGTCGAGCCGGCCGGCCGCGGCGAGACGCTGGAGCTGTGCCTGGAGGATCCGCGTCAGGCGGTGCGACTGGACCGCGCCGTTGACCGGGAAGGAGTTGTACTTGAACGGGTTGAACTCGGGCAGGACGGACAGCCAGGCGGCCTCGGCGAAGGCCGGCAGGAGCGCCGGCCAGCCGGCGATGCCGGCGAAGCGGGCGAACTCGGTGATGCCGACCATGGGGGTCAGCAGCACGAGCCGGTCCGGGCGCGGCAGGGCCGGGTCCTCGATCGCGTCCAGGGCGAGCTGCAGGGCGAGCGCACCGCCGTTGGAGAAGCCGACGAGGTGCAGCGGCCGGTCGGGTCCGATCCGCCCCCGCGCGATCCGCACCGCGAGCCGGGTGGCCGCGGTCCAGTCCTCGACGGTGGCGCGGGTCAGCCCGGCCGGCACCGTGCCGTGACCCGGCAGGCGCAGGCCGAGCGCCAGCCAGCCGCGCTCGCGGTACAGCCGGGCGACGTGGCGCAGGCTGTAGGGCGCGTCGGTGAGCCCGTGCAGGAGCACCACCGCCCCGCGCGGCTCGCCCTCGGGCTCCAGGAGGTAGGAGCGGTTCCAGTCCTGCGCGAACCGTCCCGGCCAGACCGGGCTCGTGCGCAGGTAGCGGTCGTAGGGCGGCGGGCCGTCGCCGTCGCCGTCGCGCACCACCGAGCGCTCGACCAGGGCCATCACCCGAGCCTCGGCGGTGAGCCAGCCGGGCCAGTCCAGCCCGGCCATCGCCTCGGCCGTGGGCTCCTCGGGCACGACCGTGTGCCAGGCCTGGAGCGGCGGCAGCAGCCGGGCGTACCAGGCGCGGGTGACGAGGAACGTGGCCAGCACGACGAGCAGCAGGACGCCCGCCCGGACGAGCCAACGGAGCGGTCGCGCGCGCATGCGCCTCCCTTCGCACCGGCCGGAGGGTGCGGCCGCGATCCTGGCCGCCGGCGGCGGCCGCCACAAGGCGCGGCGACGCTTGCGCCGGCCGGGTTCCTGTTCCACCGTCGGCGCATCAGCTGGGAAGGAGGCACAGCGATGACCGAGCGTTCACCAGGCCAGAGGGCCGCGCGGGCGACCCTGCTCGCGGCCCGGGGCTTCACCCGGCGCACCCTCCTGGCGGCGACCGCGGCCGCCGGCGGGGCCGCCGCCAGCGGGCCCTGGATCGTCAGGGACGCGCTCTCCTCCTCGGGCGAGCTCAACCTCCTGCACTGGGCCGACGAGCTGCCCGACCCGATCATCCCGAACTTCGAGAAGAAGACCGGCATCAAGATCAACAGCACCCCGTTCAGCCAGAACGAGGAGCAGATCAACAAGCTGCAGGCGACCGCGGGCGAGGGCTTCGACCTCTGCCAGCCGACCCGCGACCGCGCCCCGCAGTTCCAGGACCTGGGCGTGCTGGCGCCGTTCGACACCAACAAGCTCAAGAACCTGGGCAACCTCTTGCCGGCGATGATCGAGGGCTCGCGCAGCGTGTGGACCTGGAAGGACGGGCTCTACCACCTGCCGCACTGCTGGGGCAGCGAGGCGATCTCCTGGCGGACCGACCTCACCACGCTCAAGTACGAGACCTTGAGCTACGGCACCCTCTGGGAGGACCAGTACCGCGGCAAGGTGCAAGGCCGGCCGCACTCGCTCCTGCTCGGCATCGGTCTCTGGATGGACAAGACCGGGCAGCTCAAGAGCAACCGCATGCTCGACACCTACAAGGATCCGGACAGCATGCGGCGGGTCTACGACAAGATCCTGCCGTTCGCGATCTCGAAGAAGGCCTGGATCCGTCAGTTCTGGGACTCGGCGGACAACACCAAGTCCGGGCTGATGGAGAACGGGGTGGTGATCGGCCAGACCTGGGACGGGCCGGCCATCTCGCTGCGCAAGCAGGGCAAGCCGGTCGGCTACATGGCACCGCAGGAGGGTGCGATCGCCTGGCTCGACGGCTGGTCGATCATGCGCGCCTCGAAGAACACCGCGCAGGCCTACGCCTGGCTCGACTATCTGATGACCCCCGAGGTCTCGGCGCAGATGGCCGAGGGCTCGGGCTACAACCCGGTGGTCAAGGGCGCGGATGCGTTGCTGTCGGCCGCCGCCAAGCAGATCTTCCAGGAGGCCTATCCCGGCCCGGCGCTCGAGGGTCTCTGGCACCGGCCGCCCGAGCCGTCCTGGTTCGCCGAGCTGCGCACCCAGTACGCCGACAAGTACAAGTCGGCCTGATCGTCCGGCCGCCCGGGGCGCCGCGCGCGCCCCGGGCGGCGCGCCCTCCACCTCCAGCCCCCGCGCCCCGCCGACCGCGATGACCGCCGCCGTCCTGCTCGATCGGGTGACCGTGCGGTTCGGCGCCTTCACCGCCGTTCGCGCCGCGTCGGTGGAGATCGCGGCGGGCGAGTTCTTCTCCTTCCTCGGCCCCTCGGGCTGCGGCAAGACGACGCTCTTGCGCACCATCTCCGGCCTCGTCGAGCCGTCCGAGGGGCGGGTGCTGATCGGCGGACGGGACATGGCCGGCATCGGCCCCAACCGCCGCCCGACCGCGCTCATCTTCCAGAACCTGGCCCTGTTCCCGCTGATGAGCGTGGCCGAGAACATCGCCTACGGCCTCAAGGTCCGCGGCGTGCCGCGCGCCGCGCGCCGGGCCCGGGTCGAGGAGCTGCTCGAGCTGATCGCCCTGCCGGGTGCCGCCGACAAGCGCATCGACGAGCTGTCGGGCGGCCAGCGGCAGCGCGTGGCGATCGCCCGGGCGCTCGCCGTCGAGCCGCAGGTGCTCCTGCTCGACGAGCCGCTCTCCGCCCTCGACCTCAAGCTCCGCCAGCACATGCGCAACGAGCTGCGGTCGATCCAGCGGCGGGTCGGGCTGACCTTCGTCTACATCACCCACGACCAGGGCGAGGCGCTCGCCATGTCCGACCGCATCGCGGTCATGAACCACGGGGTGATCGAGCAGGTCGGCACCGGCCGGGCGGTGTACGAGGCGCCGCGGACGCCCTTCGTCGCCTCCTTCGTGGGCGAGAGCAACGCCTTGCCCGGCCGCGTCCTGGCGACCGCCGACGGGCTCGCCCGGGTGGCGACGGCGCTCGGCCCGCTCGCCGGCCGCGATCCCGCGGGCCTGCGCGTGGGCGAGGAGGCGATCCTGTTCGTCCGGCCGGAATGCCTGCTGCTCGACCCGCCCGAGGAGGCCGAGCGGATCGAGGCCCGCGCCGGCGAGGAGACCTACGAGGGCAGCACGAGCCACCTCGCCTTCACCACCGCCGACGGCCGCCGGCTGACGCTCGCCACCGGCCGTGACGGCGGGGAGCGGCCGGCCCCCGGCACGGTCTGCACCCTCGGCTGGCGCGCCCGCGACGCGATCGTGCTGGCCAGCCGAACGGATCCGGACCGCGGGGACGGCTGATGCACGCCTCGGTCGGCAAGATCCTCGTCCTCGCCGTCCCGGTCCTCCTCCTGCTCGCCTTCCTTCTGCTCGGGCTCTGGGAACGCCGCGCCCTCGGGCGGGCCGCCGGACCCTCCTTCGTGGCCCGCAACGGCGCGCCCGTGGCGATCTGGCTCGTGCTCATGGTGGGCTTCTGGACGATCGTGCTGATCGTGCTGCCGCTCCTCCACATGGTCGATCTGTCGTTCCGGCCGAAGCTGCCGCCGGCCCAGGTCGGCGGGCCGCAGGACCTCTACACCCTGGACAACTACCGCTTCTTCCTGTTCGGCGGCGGGTTCAGCGCTTCGGGCTGGAACGACACCCACATCCAGGCCTTCCTGATCACCATCCTGGCCTCGATCCTGATCACGATCCTGAACCTGGCGCTCTGCTATCCGTTGGCCTTCTACATGGCCAAGGTGGCACCCGAGGCGCGGTTGCGGCTCTTGATGCTGCTGCTCGTGACGCCCTACTGGGTCAACGAGATCCTGCGCGCCTTCGCCTTCCGCATCCTGTTCGGGACCCAGGGCGTCCTCAACAAGGCGCTGCTGGGGGCCGGGCTGCTCACCGAGCCGATCGACTTCATCGGCCAGAACGTCGCCCTCTATGCCGGGCTGTCCTACGCCTACCTCCTGTTGATGGTCTTCCCGCTCTACAACGCGATCGAATCGCTCGACCGCAACCAGCTCGAGGCGGCCCGCGACCTCGGGGCCCCCTGGTGGCGGATCCACCTCGACATCGTGATCCCGCACAGCCGGCCGGGTATCGCCTCCGGCACCACCCTCGTCTTCATGCTGACCGCGGGCGCGCTCGCCGCGCCGCAGGTGCTCTCCGGGCCGAACACGCTCTGGTTCACGCCGATCGTCTACGACCGCTTCTACCAGGCCTTCAACTGGCCGCAGGGGGCGGCCTACGCCTTCATCCTGCTCGTCACCTGCATCGTCTTCGTGCTCGGCGTGCTGCGCCTGTTCCGGCTGGGCCTGGGTGAGATGCACCGATGAGCCGGGAGCCCTTCGGCCGCCTCCTGGTCGGCCTCTACCTCGTGCTGTTCTTCCTTTGGCTGTTCGGACCGCTCGCGGTCATGGCGGTCACCGCCTTCAACGTCTCGGCCTACCCGCAGATCCACCCGTTCGAGGGCTTCACCCTCGACTGGTTCGCCAGGCTCCTGGCCGATCGCGACGTGGTGTACGGCGTGCGTCAGTCGTTCTGGATCGGCCTCTGGGTGGTCCTGCTGTCGGTGCCGACCGGGCTCGCCGGCGCCCTCGTGATGCTGCAGATCGACCGCCGCGCCCGCGGCCTCTACTATCTCGTGGTGGTCTCGCCGGTGCTCACCCCCGGCGTGATCATCGGCATCTCGACCGTGATCTTCTGGCGCGAGTGGACCTTCGCGCTCGACCAGCGCTGGCTCTACCAGGGCACCGTGCTGACCGTGCTCGCCCAGTCCTCGTTCATCTCCGCCTACACGATGCTCATCTTCCTCTCCCGGCTGCAGCGCTTCGACCGCACCCTCGAGGAGGCGGCGCTCGATCTGGGCGCCTCGCGGACGCGGATCTTCTTCGACATCCTCTTGCCCTACCTGCGGCCTGCGATCTTCACCGCGGCGGTATTGGCCTTCCTGTCCTCGTTCGAGAACTACAACACCACCACCTTCGCCATCCTGGCCGACAAGACGCTCACCACGGTGCTCGCCGGCCGGGTCCGGCAGGGCACCACGCCCGCGATCAGCGCGCTCGCGGTGCTGATCATCCTGGTCACGGTGGTGGGCGCGCTCGTCTACGAGCTCGCCAAGCGGCGCGAGGAACGGGCGCGGCTGCGCCGTGCCGCCGTGGCGCGGCGCGCCGAGGTGGCCGAGGAGCTCGCCGGCGAGCCGGCCGCGGGTGTGCTCAGATCGCCCGCGTGAGGGCGGCGTTCGGCAGCTCGATCGAGACCGCGAGCATCGACATGTCGGCCTCGCGCTCGACCTCGATCTTGAGCTTGCGCTCGTCGATCGGGACGTACTTGCGGATCACGTCCAGGATCTCGCGCTGCATCAGCGGCAGGAAGTCGGGCTGGCCGCGCGTGAGCGGCCGCTCCACCGCCAGGATCACCTGCAGGCGCTGCTTGGCCGCGGTGGCGCTCCCCTCGGCCCGGCCGGGGGACCGGAAGAGGTCGAGGAGGTCGCGCAGCCTCACGCCGTCCTCCGCAAAAGCCAGTTGACGAAGCTCTTCCTGGGCGGCGTGGTGAAGCGCAGCTCGACCGTCTCGCCCAGGAGCCGGCGCACCGCGTCCATGTAGGCCTGGGCGGCGGTCGCCTTCGGATCGAGCACGACCGGCATGCCGAGGTTCGAGCACTGCAGCACGGTGTCGTCCTGCGGGATCACGCCGAGCACCGGGATGGCCAGGATCTCGAGCACGTCCTCGAGCTTCAGCATCTCGCCCCGGGCCACCCGGTCGAGGTCGTAGCGGGTCAGCAGCAGGTGCTGGCGCATCGGGCCTTCGCCGCGCTCCGCCCGCCGCGACTTCGAGTTGAGGATGCCCAGGATCCGGTCGCTGTCGCGGACCGAGCTCACCTCCGGGTTGGTGACGACGATCGCCTCGTCGGCGAAGTAGAGCGCCATGTAGGCGCCCTTCTCGATGCCCGCCGGGCTGTCGCAGATGACGTAGTCGAACTCCTGGCGCAGCTCGTCGATCACCTTCTCGACGCCCTCGCGCGACAGCGCGTCCTTGTCGCGGGTCTGCGAGGTCGGCAGGATGTAGAGCCCCTCGATCCGCTTGTCCTTGATCAGCGCCTGGTTGAGGCGGATCCCGTCGTTGATCACGTTGATGAAGTCGAACACGACCCGGCGCTCGAC
Organism: Geminicoccaceae bacterium; assembly: GCA_037446605.1. Lineage (GTDB taxonomy): Bacteria > Pseudomonadota > Alphaproteobacteria > Geminicoccales > Geminicoccaceae > JANXAZ01. The sequence continues at coordinate 29,034 of JBBIIE010000030.1, forward strand.
CCCCATGATGAGGTCGAGGTTGCGCAGGCCGACGTCGAAGTCGATCACGCAGACCTTCTTGCCCTTCATGGCGAGGCCGGCGGCGATCGCCGCGGCACTCGTGGTCTTGCCGACCCCGCCCTTGCCCGACGTGACGACGATGACCTGCGACAAGAGGCTCCTCCCGGACGATCAGGACAGCGGAGGTGGCGCCACCTTCAGGGAACCGGTCCCAAAAGGAGGCGCTCGCCGTCGCACCAGATCCGCACCCGCCGGCCGCGCAGCCGCGCGTCGATGTCGTCGCTGACGAGGTAGACGCCGGCGATCGAGAGCAGCTCGGCGTCGAGCTGATCGCAGAAGATCATCGCCCGCTCGTCGCCCTCGGCACCGGCGAAGGCGCGGCCGCGCAGCGGCCCGTAGACGTGGATGTGCCCGGAGGCGACCAGCTCGGCGCCGTGGCCGACCGGTGCCAGCACGGTCAGGTCCCCGTCGCTGCACAGCACCTGCTGGCCGCCGCGCACCGG
>JBBIIE010000031.1:0-28103 GCA_037446605.1 Geminicoccaceae bacterium
GGCGGGTCGCGGTCGACCAGGCGATCCGGATCCTCGAGGGCAAGGACCATCTGAAGCACGTCGGGCCGGCGCTGTTCGTCGTCACCCAGGACAACATCAAGGACTTCGACACGGCCTCGACGCTCGCGCCGGCCAACTTCAAGCCGACCTTCAAGGTGCCCTGAGGTCGGTCCCGAGCGACCGAGCGGCCGGAACCGTCGCGTGGGCGAAGCTCCCCTCGTCGAGCTCCGCGCGGTCTCGAAGGCCTATCCGGGCGTGCTCGCGCTCGACCGGGTCGACCTCGAGCTCCGCGCGGGCGAGGCGCACGTGCTGTTCGGCGAGAACGGCGCGGGCAAGTCGACGCTGATCTCGCTCGTGGCCGGCGTACAGATGCCCGATGCGGGCGAGATCCGGCTCGCCGGTGCGCTGGTCCGCTTCGGTTCCGTCCACGAGGCCCGGGCGGCCGGCGTGTCGGCGGTCTTCCAGGAGTTCTCGCTCGTCCCGCAGCTCACCGTCGCCGAGAACATCGTGCTCGGCGACGAGCCGCGACGCGGCTTCTGGCTCGACGTCGCGGGGGCGCGGCGGATCGCCCGCGACCTGCTCGACCGGCTGGGCTTTCCCCTCGATCCCGACGCGAAGGTCGAGGGGTTGACCCGCGCCGAACAGCAGATGATCGAGATCGCCAAAGCCTTCCGCACCGAGCCCAGGGTCCTCGTGCTCGACGAGCCGACCGCGTCCTTGACCGAGCGGGAAGCCCGCCGGCTGCTCGCCCTCGTGGATCAGCTGAAGCACCGCGGCGTCTCGATCCTCTACATCACCCACCGGATGGGCGAGATCCGCCGGATCGGCGATCGGGTCACGGTCCTGCGCGACGGCCGGAAGATCGCGACCGTGCCGGCCTCGACGAGCGAGGACGACCTCGTCCGGCTCATGACCGGCCGGACGATCGAACAGATCTTCCCGCCCCTCGCGCCGCGGCCCGGCGGTCGCCCCGTCCTCGAGGTCGAGGAGCTCTGGACCCGCTCGGGCAGTGTCGTGGGCGCGACCTTCTCCCTGGTTCCCGGGGAGATCCTCGGCTTCGCGGGCCTCGTGGGCTCGGGCAAGTCGGAGGCGGCGCGCGCGGTCTTCGGCGTCGAGCCGGTCGCCTCGGGGCGGGTTCGGCTCGACGGTCTACCGGTCGACACGCTCGCCCCCGCGGCGATGCTCGCCCGAGGCGTTCTCTACCTGCCGCCCGATCGTCGCGAGGAGGGGCTCGCGATGGTCCGTCCGGCGCGCGAGAACATGACGATGGCGGCGCTCGACCGGCCGGAGCTCGGGCCCGGCCCCTGGCTCGGACGGTTCCGCGAGGCCCGCTTGGCCCACGAGCTCGCGCGGCGGATCGAGCTGCGGCCGGCCGCCCCGGAGCGGACGATCGAGCTCTTTTCCGGCGGCAACCAGCAGAAGGTCCTGCTCGCCCGATCGCTCGCCCGGCCGGTCCGGGTCTTGCTGCTCGACGAGCCGACGGTGGGCGTCGACATGGCGACCCGTGCTGCCATCTACCGCCTCGTGGTCGAGCTCGCCGAGAAAGGTACGGCGATCCTCCTGGTCTCCTCCGATCTGCCGGAAATCCTCCACCTCTGCCATCGCGTGCTGGTCTTCCACCGCGGTCGGGTGCGGGCCGAGCTCGTGGGCGCGGAGATCGGCGAAGAAGCGCTCTTGCAGCACTTCTTCGAGCGCGAGGCGGCATGATCGAGACCGACCGCGTCGCACCGCTCGCCGCCCCGGGCCCGGCCGACCGGCTGCGGCTCGCGCTCGTCCGCCTCTTCGTGCGGCTGGGCGTGCTACCTTTCCTTCTGCTCGTGGCGATCCTCGTCTTCGCCTCGCTGTCCGAGAATTTCCTCACGGTCCGCAATCTCACGAACGTCGTCCGCCAGGCCGTCTATCTCCTGATCGTCTCGCTCGGCCAGATGCTCGCCCTCCTGACCGGCGGCTTCGATCTCTCGGTCGGCACGATCCTCGCCCTCACCTCGGTCGTGGGCGCATCGGCCATGGCCGCCGCGCACGTGGCCTTTCCCGATGTCCCGTGGCTCTCGATCGCGCTCGGCGCCGGGGCCGGCCTCGCCGCCGGGACGGCGATCGGCGCCGCGAACGGCCTGGGCGTGGCACTGTTCGGCGTCTCGCCCTTCATCATGACGCTCGGTATGGCCTCGGTCGGCTTCGGCATCGCGCTCTACATGACGGGTGGCGTGCCGGTTTACGGGATGCCGGTTCTGTTCGGCGAGGTCTTCGGCTTCGGTGATCTCCTGGGTGTGCCGGTACCGATCCTGGTCGCGGCGCTCCTCGTGCTCGTGATGTTCGTGCTCGTCTACCGCACACGGCTCGGGCGCGCCTTCTACGCCGTGGGCGGCAACCTCAAAGCCGCCCGACTCTCGGGCATCGACACCCGCCGGGTGCTGTTCACGACCTACGTGCTCTGCGCGCTCTTGACCTCGATCGGCGGGCTCCTCCTCACCGCCCGGCTCGACACCGGCGAGGCCAACATCGGCGCCTCGATGCCGCTCGAATCGATCGCCGCCTGCGTGATCGCCGGCGTGTCGTTGCGGGGTGGGGTCGGCCGGGTCGAGAACGTGGTCCTGGGCGCCCTCTTCATCGTGCTCGTCCAGAACGGCATGAACCTCGCCCAGATCGAGTCCTACCTCCAGACGGTGGTCTTGGGCCTCTTGCTGATCCTCGCCGTGATCGCCGACCAGCTCCGGCTGCGGGCGATGGCGAGCCTGCGCGCGTGAGGACATCTGCGATGGTGCCGATCAACTGCGACATGGGCGAGAGCTTCGGCCTCTGGCGCATGGGCGACGATGCCGGGCTCATGCCGCTCGTCGACCTGGCCAACGTCGCCTGCGGCTTCCACGCCTCCGATTTCGAGCACATGCACGCGACCGTCCGGCTCGCCAAACGTCACGGCGTGAAGGTCGGGGCGCACCCGTCCCTGCCCGATCGGCAGGGCTTCGGCCGGCGCGCGATGGCGATGCGCCGGGACGAGCTCGCCGATTGCATCCTCTACCAGGTGGGCGCGCTCACCGCCTTCCTGCGCGCCGAGGGCTCGGAGCTCCACCACATCAAGCCGCACGGCGCCCTCTACGGCATGGCCGCCCGCGACCCGGAAGTGGCGCACGCGATCTGCGATGCGGCCTCGGTGTTCGGCGTGCCGGTACTCGGCATGGCCGGAACCGAGCACGAGCGGGTCTACGCCGAGCGCGGCGTGCGGCTCGTTCGCGAATTCTACGCCGATCTCGATTACGACGATGCCGGCCGGCTCGTCATCACCCGCGAGCACCACGCCGTCGATCCGGCCGAGGCCGCCGCCCGCGTGGCCCGCGCGATCGAGCACGACGTGGTCCGCTCGACCGGTGGCGTGGACGTGCCGGTCGTGGTCGAGACGGTCTGCGTCCATTCCGACACGCCGAACGCGGTCGCGATCGCCCGAGCCGTCCGCGACGCGCTCGCGGCACTCGGCCGGTCGAACCAGGAGGAGAAGCGCTGACATGGCGAAGAAGGACATCCTCTCGCCCCTGCCCGGGACCTTCTACCGTCGACCGGCACCCGACCAGCCGCCCTACAAGAGCGATGGCGACCCGATCGCGGTGGGCGACGTCGTGGGCCTCGTCGAGGTCATGAAATCGTTCAACGAGGTGAAGAGCGAGGTCGCGGGCACGCTCGTGCGCTTCCTGGTCGAGAACGAGGACGCGGTGATGGCGGGCCAGCCGCTCGCCGAGGTCGAGGGCTGAGTCTTTGGCGATCCGCACGCTCCTCGTGGCCAACCGCGGCGAGATCGCGCTCCGCATCCAGCGCGCGGCGCGCGAGCTCGGCATCCGCGTGGTGCAGGCGCATTCGGCGGCGGATCGCGACTCGCTGCCGGTGAAGCTCGCCGATGCGGCGATCGAGATCGGCCCGCCGCCCGCCAGGAAATCGTACCTCGCGATCCCCGCGATCGTCGAAGCCGCCAAGAAGGTCGGTGCCGATGCCGTCCACCCGGGTTACGGGTTCTTGGCGGAGAACGGCGAGTTCGCCGATGCCTGCGAAGTCGCGGGCCTCGCCTTCGTGGGGCCCACGGGCGACACGATCCGGGCGATGGGCGACAAGGTCGAGGCTCGGCGGCTCGCCGCCGAGGCGGGCGTGCCGACGGTCCCCGGCAGCGCCGGGCGGATCCACGAGCTCGAGGAGGCCCGCGAGGTCCTGGCGTGCACCGGCTTTCCGGTGATGATCAAGGCCGCGGCGGGCGGTGGCGGGCGCGGCATTCGAATCGCCCGGGACGAAGAGGGGCTGGCCCGCCTGTGGCCGCAGGCCCGCGCCGAGGCCCTGGCCGCCTTCGGCGACGGCGGGCTCTATCTCGAGAAGCGGATCGAGCGGGCCCGCCACCTCGAGGTCCAGGTGTTGGGTGACGGCCGCCGCGTGATCCATCTCTTCGAGCGCGATTGCTCGCTGCAGCGGCGGCGGCAGAAGCTCTGGGAGGAGGCCCCGGCCGTCCGGCTCGATCCGGAGCTGCGCGAGCGGTTGTGTGCCGCCGCCGTGCGGCTCGCCGAGCGGGTCCATTATCGCGGCGCCGGCACGGTCGAGTTCCTGTTCGACGAGGCGACCGGCGACTACTATTTCCTCGAGATGAATACCCGGATCCAAGTCGAGCATCCGGTCACCGAGGAGATCACGGGGATCGACCTGGTCAAGGCGATGCTCGAGATCGCGGGCGGAGCGCCCCTGCCCTTCCGGCAGGAGGAGATCGCACCGCGCGGGCACGCGATCGAGGTGCGGATCAACGCCGAGGATCCGGCGCGCGATTTCGCCCCGCAGCCGGGCCGGATCGCGAGCCTCGAACTGCCGGGCGGGCCGGGCGTGCGGCTCGACACCGCACTCTGTGCCGGGTACGAGGTCCCCCCCTTCTACGACTCGTTGCTCATGAAGCTGATCGCGCGCGGTCGCGACCGTGAGGAAGCCCTTGCCCGGCTCGAGCGGGCCTTGGCCGAACTCGCGATCGGCGGGATCCCGACGACGGTGGGCCTGCACCGGACCCTGGTGCGGGCGCCCGAAGTCCGCGCCTGGGACGTGCACACGGCCTGGCTCGAGCCTTGGCTCGACACGAACCGACGGCTGCTCGCGTGAAGGAGGTGGCGGTGGCGAGAACGGAATCGCGATATTCCTTCGGCGGCGACGAGCATCTCTTCGTCGAGATCGACGAGGAGATGTCGCTCGAGGCCTTCTTCAAGAGCCTTTCGGTCTGCACCGCGATCGAGGAGGCCGGGATCCGCGGGGTGAGCGAGATCTGCCCCGCCAACGCCTCCTTGCAGATCAAGTTCGACCCGGACGTCGTCGCACCCGCCGACATCGAGGCCGAGGTCCGACGCATCGAGGCCCAGGCCCAGGCCTCGCACCGGATCGCCACCCGGATCCTCGAGGTCCCCGCCTTCTTCCGCGATCCCTGGACGACCGAAACCTTGCTGCGCTTCCGCGACCGGCACCAGGACCCGAACGCGACCGACATCGAGTTCGCCGCGCGCATCAACGGCTATCCGAGCGTCGAAGCGTTCCTCGCCGCGTTCTCGGGCTCGCCCTGGTTCGTCTCGATGGTGGGCTTCGTGGCGGGCCTGCCCTTCCTCTACCAGATGGTCGAGCGCAAGCGGCAGATCCAAGTCCCCAAATATCTGCGGCCGCGGACCGACACGCCGGCCCTCACGATCGGCTTCGGCGGCTGCTTCGGGTGCATTTATTCGGTGCGTGGGGCCGGCGGCTACCAGATGTTCGGCATCACACCGATGCCGATCTACGATCCGCAGCAGAAGATCTCCTATCTGCAGGACTTCATGTGCCTGTTCCGTCCGGGCGACATCCTGGTCTGGAAGCCGATCGACCGCGAGGGCTACGAGTCGATCAAAGCGGACGTCGAGGCCGGGCGGTTCACGCCGAAGATGGCCGAGGTGACGTTCGACCTCGACGCCTTCGAGCGCGACGTCGACGGCACCAACCGCAAGCTCCTGGAGGCGCTCCATGCTTGAGGTCGTCCGCCCCGGGCTCGCCACCACCGTCCAGGACCTCGGTCGGCCAGGCTACTACCATGTCGGTATCCCGATCTCCGGGGCCATGGATCGTCTCGCGGCGCGCGCCGCCAACCTCCTGGTCGGGAATACCGAAGCCGCGGCCCTGCTCGAAAGTCCCTTCATGGGTCCGGAACTCCGCTTCGACGATGCCCGTACCGTGGCCGTCACCGGTGCGGAGATCGCCCCCAAGGTGAACGGCGAGCCACGGCCGCTTTGGGCCTCCTTCAGGGTGGCCAAGGGCGACCTGCTCTCCTTCGACTTCTTGAAGAATGGCGCCCGCATCTACATCGCGATTTCGGGTGGGATCGACGTGCCGGTCGTGCTCGGCTCGCGCTCGACCTACGCCTTGGGTGCGCTCGGCGGCTTCCGCGGTCGCAAGCTCGAAGCCGGCGATCTCTTGCCGCTGGGTCCGGGCGCCGGCGCCGAGGAGAGCCGGACGGTGCCCGAGCATCTGCGGCGCATGCCCGAGATGCCGGCGAGGCTCCGGGTCCTGCCCGGGCTCTATTGGCACCGGCTGACCGAGGAAGCGAAGCAGAGCTTCTTCGAGGACACCTGGAAAGTGGCGCCCGAGGCCGATCGGATCGGCTACCGCTTCCGTGGCGGCCGGCCGTTGACCTTCGTCCCGCGCGAGCAGCCCTTCGGTGCCGGCTCCGATCCCTCGAACATCGTCGACGCCGCCTACCCCTACGGCTCGATCCAGGTGCCAGGTGGGACCGAACCGATCGCCCTCCATCGCGACGCCGTCTCGGGTGGCGGCTACATGATGCTCGGCACGGTGATCTCGGCCGACATGGACCTGATCGGCCAGCTCCAGCCGCACACGCCCACCCGCTTCGTGCCCTGCGACATGGCGGAGGCGTTGCGGGCCCGCGCCGAACGCCGCAAGCTCGTCGAGGCCATTCGCACGCATCTGGCCGCATGATCGGCCTACCGAGGCGCCGTCGATCGAAAAGGAAAGGACGATGACAGGAACCCTCGCCGCCCGTCTCTGGCCCGTCGAAGCCGGCAACACCGCCACCCGCGCGATCGTGCTGATCGTCGCGGGTTCGCTCTTGTTGACCCTCTCGGCGAAGGTCCAGGTGCCGTTCTGGCCGGTGCCGATGACCATGCAGACCTTCGTCGTGCTCCTCCTCGGCGCGACCTACGGCTCGACGCTCGGGGCCGCGACGGTGCTCGCCTATCTCGCCCAAGGTGCCGTGGGATTGCCGGTCTTCGCCAAGGGTGGCGGGCTCGCCTACATGATGGGCCCGACCGGCGGTTACCTCTTGGGCTTCCTCGTGGCCGCCTGGCTCGTCGGCAAGCTCGCCGAGCGGGGCCTCGACCGCCGGGTCCCCACGGCGCTCGGCCTCTTCCTTTTGGGTGATCTCGTGATCTTCGCCTTCGGCGTGAGCTGGCTCGCCTCGCTGATCGGCCTCGAGAAAGCTTGGGCCGCCGGTGTGGTCCCGTTCCTCCCCGCCGAGGCCCTCAAGATCGCGCTCGCGATGGCGCTTTTGCCGCTCGCCTGGCGGCTCGGCGAGCGCCGCAGCGGGTGACCCGCGGCGGGGCGGCAGGGTCTCTCGCCGCCCCGCCACCGAAGAGGGAGGCACGTCCATGTCCGATCGGCTCCTCGGCGCCGCGGTCCTGCGAAAGGAGGACCGGCGGTTCCTGACCGGCACCGCGCGCTACACGGACGACATCACGCTCCCGCACCAGGCCTACGCGGTCGTCGTCCGCTCCCCGCACGCCCACGCGACCATCCGGACGATCGACCTCGAGGCGGCGCGGGCGATGCCGGGCGTGCTCCTGCTCCTCACCGGGGCGGAGCTCGCCGAACTCGGTGTGGGCGGCCTCCCCTGCGGCTGGCAGGTGACGGGCGCGGACGGCAAGCCGATGGCCGAGCCGCCGCATCCCGTCCTCGCGCAGGGTATCGTCCGGCACGTGGGCGAGCCGGTGGTCTTCGTCGTCGCCGAGAGCCTCGCCCGCGCCAAGGACGCGGCCGAAGCGGTGCGGGTCGACTACGAGCCGCTGCCCGCGGTCGCCGACGCCGTGGCCGCCCTCGCGCCGGACGCCCCGGTCGTCCACGCCGAGCTCGGCCACAATCGGTGCTACGAGTGGACGATCGGCGACCGCGCCGCCGTCGAGGCGGCCTTCGCGAAGGCCGCCGCGGTCGCCGAGGTCGAGCTCGTCAACAACCGGATCGTCCCGAACGCCCTCGAGACCCGGGCCTGCAACGCCGTCTGGGACGCCGCCTCGGATTCCTGGACGGTCCATCTCACGACCCAGAACCCCCACGTCATCCGGCTCTTGATGGGCGCCTTCGTGCTCAAGATCCCCGAGCACAAGCTCCGGATCGTGGCACCCGACGTGGGAGGCGGCTTCGGCTCGAAGATCTACCACTATCCCGAGGAAGCCCTCTGCACGCTCGCCGCCAAGCTCGTCGGCCGGCCGGTCAAATGGACGGCCGAGCGCGGCGAGGCGTTCGCCTGCGACGCCCACGCCCGTGACCACGTCACCGCGGCGCGGCTCGCCGTCGACGGTGACGGCCGGTTCCTCGCCCTCGAGGTCGACACGGTCGCCAACATGGGGGCGTATCTTTCAACGTTCGCGCCGTCGATCCCGACCTATTTCTACGCCCTCATGTTCTCGGGCCAGTATCGGACACCCGCGATCTTCGTCCGCGTCCGGGCGGCCTTCACCCACACCCCGCCGGTCGACGCCTATCGCGGCGCCGGGCGGGCGGAGTGCATGTACGCGCTCGAGCGGGTGGTCGACCGGGCGGCCAGGGTCACCGGGCTCGGCCCGGTCGAGATCCGCCGGCGCAACCTGATCCCCGCGGACGCCTTCCCCTTCGCGAGCCCGGTCGGCGTGGTCTACGACAGCGGCGCTTTCGCCCGCGGACTCGATATTGCGCTGCGCGAGGCTGATTGGGAGGGCTTCCCGGCCCGCAAGGCGGAATCCGAACGCCGCGGGCGGCTGCGCGGTCGCGGGCTCGCCTGTTGGATCGAATCCTCGGGGGCGGCACCGTCCAAGGCGGTGACCGCACTCGGTTGCCGGGCCGGGCTCTTCGAGGCGGCCAAGATCCGCGTCCATCCGACGGGCTCGGTCACGGTCTACACAGGCGCCCACGCCCACGGCCAAGGCCACGAGACCACCTTCGCCCAGGTCGTGGCCGACAAGTTCGGCCTTTTCCTCGACCAGGTCGAGGTGGTCCACGGCGACACGGCGGTCGTACCGTTCGGCATGGGCACCTACGGCTCGCGCTCGATGGCGGTGGGCGGCGGCGCACTCGCCATGGCCGCCGACAAGGTCGTCGAGAAGGGCAAGAAGATCGCCGCCCACATCCTCGAAGCGGCCCTCGACGACATCGAATTCGACCGCGGCACCTTCAAGGTCAAGGGAACCGACCGGGCCCTGGGTTGGGTCCAGATGGCCTTGGCCGCGCACGTTCCGGCCAATTACCCGCTCGACCAGCTCGAACCCTGCATCGAAGAGAACGCGTTCTACGATCCGCCCAACTTCACGTTCCCGAACGGCGTCTTCGTCTGCGAGGTCGAGGTCGACCCCGAAACCGGCGTCGTGACGGTCGATCGGCTGAGCGGCGTGCACGATGTCGGCACGCCGATCAACCCGCTCGTGGTCGAAGGCCAGGTCCAAGGCGGGGTGGCCCAGGCGATCGGCCAAGCGCTCATGGAGCGGGTCGTCTTCGACGAGCGGGCGCAGCTCTCGACCGGCTCGCTCCTCGACTATCGCCTGCCGCGCGCCGCCGATCTGCCGCCGATCGCCACCGCGTTCAACACCGTGCCCTGCAAGCACAATCCCTTGGGCGTGAAGGGCGCGGGCGAGTCGGGCGCGACCGGCGCCACGGCCGCGGTGATCAACGCCCTCCTGGACGCCCTCACCCCGCTCGGCATCGAGCGCATCGACATGCCGGCGACACCCGAGCGGGTCTGGCGGGCGATCGACGAGGCCCGAGCCGCGACAGCGGCCTGAGGGCGACGGCGGAGCGGCGTGCCCGTTCGCCTCCGCCTCCTCGACCTCCTCTGGCTCCTGGGCGCGCTCGCCGCGATCGCCCTCGCCCTCTTCCGGCTCGAGCTCGTCGCGCGCGGGGTCGAGCGCGAGCCCCTGCTCGTCGACGGCCGCATCCCGGCCGAGCTCTGGCGCCTCGAGGGGGCCCCGCCCGGCCCGGTCGTCGCGGTCGCCCACGGCTTTTCGGGCTCGACCGTGCTGATGCGCTCCCTCGCCCTGGCTCTCGCCCGCAACGGCCTCGCCGCGCTCGCTTTCGACTTTCCCGGCCACGGCCGGCATCCGGAGCCGCTCGAGGGCGATCTCTTCCGCGTCGAAGGGGCCTCGGCCCGGTTCGTCGCCGCGACCCGGGCGGTGCTCGCCGAGGCGCGCCGGCTCGGCGACGGGCGCGTCGCCCTCCTCGGCCACTCCATGGCGGGCGACGTGATCGTGCGCACCGCCGCGGTCGAACCCGACGTCGCCGCGGTCGTCGCGATCTCGCTCTTCTCGCCCGCCGTGACGGCGACCGCGCCGCGCAACCTCCTGGTGATCGCCGGGGAATGGGAAGGGCGGCTCGCGGACGAGGCCCGCCGCGTCGTCGGTCTCGCGAGCGCCCCCGAGCCGCCGGCGCTGGCCGTGACCTACGGCCGCTTCGCCGACGGGACGGCCCGCCGGGCGGTCGTCGCGCCGATGGTCGAGCATGTGGGCGTGCTCTTCGCCCCGACCACGCTGCGCGAGACGGTCGCCTGGCTGGACGCCGCCTTCGGCCGACCGGCACGGGGCGAGCCGGCCACGGTCGAGCGGGGTCCCTGGGTCCTCCTCCTCGTCGCGGCCTGCGTGCTCCTCGCCCGGCCCCTCCTCGCCTTCCTCGCCCCGGCCGAGCGTCGGGTGGCCGCGGCGCGGCCGAGCTGGCGTGGCTTCCTCCTCCCGCTCGCCGCGGCGACCGCCCTCCCGCCCGTCCTCCTGCGTCTCCTCCCGCCCGATCTCTTACCCGTCGCCCTGGTCGATCACCTGGCGGTGCACTTCGCCCTCTTCGGGCTCCTGCTCGCGGGCCTCGGCCGGTGGGTCCAGGGGCCGGATCCGGCATCCCGAGGGCCCGGTCCCGTGGCGCTCCTCTTCCGCGGCCTCGGCGCGGCGCTCCTCGTGACGGTCCCGGTCGCCCTCGCCGTCGACGCCGAGCTCACGGCACTCCCCTGGACCGAGCCGCGCATCCTGCTGCGGATCGTCCTCTTCGCGGGCGCCCTCGCCTTCTTCCTCGGGCTCGAACGGGCCGCACGGGTGCGCTTCGGCGCCCCCGTCGCGCTCCTCGCCTTCCTCCTCTCGGTCGCCTTTTCGATCCTGCTCGACCGACGGCTGCTCTTCCTGGGCGCGCTCGCGATCGTGATCGTGCCCGTACTGGCGACGGCGATGTTGCCGGCGCGTTGGACCCGGCTCCGGCTCGGCCATTCCCTGCCGGCCGCGACCGCCGCGGCCGCGTTCACGGCCGAGCTCTTGGGCGGCGCCCTCCCGCTGATCGCCGACGCCGCGCTGCCCTGAGCCTCAGGATGCGCCGGGCCAGGGCGGCAAGCGCAGGAGCGCGCGCGCCTCGGCGACGGTCGCGGGGCGCCGGCCGTAGTCGGGGCAGAGCTCGACCACCCGGCGCACGAGCGCGGCGTTCGAGGGTGCCAGCGTGTGCCTGTCGAGCCGGACATTGTCCTCGAGGCCGGTCCGGCAATGGCCGCCGAGCTCGAGCGACCAGCGGTTCAAGCTGATCTGGTCCTTGCCGATCCCGGCCCCTGTCCAGGTCGCATCCGGGGCGAGCCGCGCGAGTGTGTGGATGTAGAACTCGAAGACCTCGCGATCGACCGGCATCGCGTTCTTCACACCCATCACGAACTGGACGTGGAGGGGCCCGTCGATCCTCCCCTCGCGCTGCATCTCGACCGCCTTGAAGAGCATGGAAAGGTCGAAGACCTCGATCTCGGGCTTGACCCCGTAGGTCTTCATTTCCGAAGCCAGCCAGTCGATGAGCTCGGGGCTGTTCTCGTAGACCCGGGTCGGGAAGTTGCAGGAACCGGTCGAAAGCGAGGCCATGTCGGGCCGCAAGGGCAGCATGCCGCCCCGCTCGCGGCCCACCCCCGACCGTCCGCCGGTCGAGAACTGCACGATCATGCCCGGGCAGTGCTCGCGGATGCCCTCGAGCAGCCGGGCGAATTTCTCGGGATCGGAAGTGGGCGTCTCGTCCGGGTTGCGGACGTGGCAATGGACGAGCGTCGCCCCCGCCTCGAACGCCGCGTGGGTCGATTCGATCTGCTCTTCGACCGTGATCGGGACGGCCGGATTGTCCTTCTTGCGCGGCAAGGAGCCGGTGATCGCGACCGTGACGATGCAGGGTGTGGGTTCAGACATCGAAGAACACCGTCTCCTCGGGCCCTTGGATCTTCACGTCGAAGCGGTAGACGACCCGGCCGTCGCGCAGCTCGCGCCGCGCCGAGAGCGTCCGCCGCCGCTCCGGCTGTTCGATCAGCGCCAACACCGGATCCTCGGCGTTGGCCGCCGCCTCGTCCTCGAAATAGATGCGCGTGTGCAAGTGGATGTTGATGCCGCGGGCGAAGATCAGCAAGGTGGCGTGCGGCGCCTGCAACCTTCCGTCGGGGTACGGCACCCGCCCGGGCTTGACCGTCTCGAAGGCGAAGAGCCCGGTCGAGAGATCGGCCGCCACCCGCCCGAAGCCCTTGAAGGCCGGATCGGCGCCGGGATCGTGACCGGGAAAGCGCCCGGCGGCATCGGGCTGCCAGAGCTCGAGCACGGCGTCCTTCACGGGTGCTCCCACCCCGTCGAACACCGTGCCTTCGATCCGGATCCGCTCGCCGTGCACACCGGGCCCGACCATCGCCCCCCAGTCGCGCTCCGGCTCGAAGGGGATCCCGGCGACCACGGGCAGAAGGCCGATGTGGACGTAGGGGCCGGCTGTCTGCGAGGGCAGTTCGCGCAGCATCTCAGGCTCCCTCCGGGCGGTTCTCGAAGAAGGTCTGGCGCGGGCCGCGGAGCACGATGTCGAAGCGCCAGGCGAGCGTGTCGTGCGGCAGGCTCTCGCCCATGTCGAGCCGGGCCACGAGCCGCTCGCGCGCGGCCGGATCGGGGATGCTGTTGTAGATCGGGCAGAGGGCCAGGAGCGGGTCGCCCTCGAAGTAGAGCTGGGTGATCAGCCGCTGGCAGAGCGCCGCACCCCAGAGCGAGATGTGGATGTGCGCCGGGCGCCAGTCGTTGACCCGGTTGCGCCAGGGATAGGGCCCGGGGCGGATGGTGCGGAAGCGGTAGGAGCCGTCCGGCTCGCTGAGCGTTCGCCCGACCCCCCAGAAGTTCGGGTCGAGCGGGGCGAGGTAGGAATCGTTGACGTGCCGGTAGCGGCCGGCCGCGTTCGCCTGCCAGAGCTCGATCAGGACGTTCGGGACCGGCCGGCCCTCCTCGTCGAGGACCCGGCCGAAGAGAATCATGCGCGGACCGATCGGATCGCCGTCGACCCGGCCGTTGACGAGCAGGTCGTTGTCGGTGGCGCGGATCATCGAATGGCCGAAGACCGGCGCCGTGAGCTCGCTCCGGGTCGCGCCGAGCGACACGAGCGGCAGCCGGGGTGCCCGGTAGACCGAGGTCTTGTAGTCCGGGAAGAAGGCCGGCGGATGCCAGGCCCGATCGCGCGGGCGGAACGCCCGGGTTGCATTTTCCATCACCGATCCTCCCCCGTTGCGGCGCCCACCTGCCCGGCTCGGGCGGTCGCGGGCGGCTCGGCGCCGAGCACCTCCTTGGCGATGCGGAACGCGGCGTTGGCGGCCGGCACGCCGGCATAGACCGCGACCATCAACAGCGTCTCGGCGACATCCGCCGGGCTCGCCCCGGTGTTGCGCGTGGCGCGCAGATGCATGGCGAGCTCCTCCTCGTGGCCGAGCGCGGCCATGAGCGCGATCACGAGCATCGAGCGCTCGCGCCGGTCGAGCCCCGGCCGGGTCCAGACGCTACCCCAGGCACTCTCCGTGATGAAGCGCTGGAAGTCGGCATCCAGTGCCGTGATCCGCGCGGTCGCCCGGTCGACGTGCGCGTCGCCCAGGACCGCCCGTCGGACCGCCATGCCGCGCGCATAGGCGCCCACGCTTTCCATCGACCCCTCGCCGTCGCTCTCCGGAAGGGGCGTAGCCGACCCGACGCGCCCCGGCCATTGACGAGATCGCGCGATTCGATAACCGCTGGTTCATATCGGGAACGGAGCGCCCTTGGCCGAGATCGACGCGCGCATCAAGATCCGCCACCTGCAATGCTTCCTCGAGGTGGCGCGCTTCGGTCAGGTCGGCCGCGCCGCCGAGCAGCTCCACGTCACCCAACCCGCGGTCTCGAAGACCCTGCGCGAGCTCGAGGAGGCCCTCAAGGCACGGCTGTTCGCACGTACGCCGCGCGGGCTCGTGCTGACCGCCGCGGGCGAGCGGTTCCAGGAGCACGCCGCGACCGGTCTCCTGGCGCTGCAGCAGGCGGTCGAGAGCGTCGCGCAGACCCGGCTGCTGCGCGAGACCTTACTCAAGGTGGGCGCCCTGCCGACGGTGGCGGCACGGCTGGTCCCGGCAGCGGTGCAGGAGCTGCTCGCGGCCCGCTCGGATGCGGTGGTCGATCTGGTGAGCGGCCCCAACCGCTTCCTCCTGGAGCGGCTGAAGAGCCGTGAGCTCGACCTCGTGGTCGGCCGGTTGGCCGATCCCGACGCCATGGTCGGGCTCGCCTTCGAGCAGCTCTACGGCGAGCGGATGACGGTGGTCGTCCGCCCGGGCCACCCCCTGCTCGCCGCGCCCGACGTCGAGCCCGCGTCGATCGCCCGCTTCCCGCTCCTGATCCCGGGCCGGCGCGACATCACCCGCCCGCTCGTCGACCGCTGGCTCCTCGCCCATCGCGTACGGCCCCCGATCCGCCGGATCGAAACCGTCTCGTCGGACTTCGCCCGGGCGTTCCTCGCGCGGACCGATGCGGTCTGGATCATCTCCGAAGGGGTCGTGGCCCTCGACCTCGCGGCGGGCGGACTCGTGGCCTTACCCTTCGACACGGCGATCACCGCCGGCCCGGTCGGGATCACCATGCGCGCCGACGAGCGGGCGAGTGCGGTCGCAGCACTGTTCACCGGCGTCCTGCGCCGCCTGGCCGCGGCCCTGCGCGCCGGCGCCGTCACCGCCGATAACTCCTGAGTTATTCCCTTCCGTCGAAAGCTCACTTCCGTCGGAGGCTCGACCGGTCTAGCAGAGGCGGCAGCGACGGCCGCCGTGGGCGGCCCCGGGGGAGGCTCGGGAAGGTGAACCGGACGGCGAGCAGCCGACGCGCAGGGGGTCGCCCGCCGACGCCCGGGTGCCCGGAGCGAGGACTTCCCTTCCCCGACACGTCCGGCCCACGGCCCCGCCACGCCCTTCCAGCACGAGGAGATCCCGCATGAGGCTGAACCGACGCACCCTCCTGGCCGGCGCCACGGCACTCGGCACGCTGCCGCTGCCCCGGCTCGGGCTCGCCCAGGACTTCCCCGCCCGGCCGATCCAGGGGACGATCCAGTGGGGTGCGGGCGGCTCGACCGACGCCGTGACCCGCGCGGTGGCGCCGATCGTCGAAGAGAAGCTCGGCCAGAAGCTCGTCCTGACCAACCGTCCGGGCGGCACCGGCGTGATCGGCATGCAGTACGTCCACAGCCAGCGCGCCGACGGCTACAACATCCTGTTCGGCGCCGAGAATCCGCAGCTCTACGGCGTGCTGGGCCTCTCCGAGCTTTCCTACAAGGACTTCCACCCGCTGGTCCTGTTGGCCCGCGGCACGCCCGTGCTCGTGGCCCGGAAGGACGCGCCCTGGGCGGACCTCAAGGCCATGATCGAGCAGATCAAGGCCAACCCGGACACGGTCAAGATGGGGGCCACCGGCGTGGGTGGCCTGCCCTTCGTCGTGCACGCCATGCTCGCCTCCCAGGTACCCGGCTTCAAGGTGACCCAGGTGCCCTTCGACGGCGACGGGCCGGCGCTCACCGCCCTCGAGGGCGGCCATGTCGACTTCATGGCGGCCGTCTGGGGGGCCGCGCGCGAGCGGATCCGCGCCGGGCGGATCAAGGCGCTCGCGCTGGTCGCCACCGAGCGCATGGCCGATCTCGACGTGGCGCCCGTCACCGACACCCTGCCCGGCTTCGCCAAGTACCTGCCCTGGGGCCCGTTCTTCGGCGCGTTCGTGAAGAAGGAGACCCCCGAGCCGGTCGTGGCCAAGCTCCAGAAGGCGTTCGTCGAGGCCGCCGCCGACCCGCGCTTCAAGGAGTTCTGCGCCAATTTCGGGGTCGTGCCGATGGGCATCGGCGGCAAGGAGGCGACCGACTTCCTCGAGCGCTGGCAGTCGGTCACGGCTTGGCTCCTGGCCGATGCCGGGGCGGCCAAGGCCGATCCGGCCTCCCTCGGCATCAAGCGGCTCTGAGCGGCCGGCCGGCCCGGGTCCGCACCCGGGCCGGCTCGTGCGGAGCGGCCCAAGATGCCCGCGCACCCCCGCCACCCGGGTGAGCTCGGCCTCACCCTGCTCCTGATCGTGGGCGCGCTCCTGGTCGGCCGCGAGGCCTTCCGGATTTCCGGCTTCTCCGGCCCCTCCTCGCCCGGCTTCGGCCCGTTGGCGATGGTCGCGGTCGTGCTCGCGGGCCTCGCCGTGGAGCTGATCCGCACCCTCCTGGACCGACCGGCCGAGCCCGAGCCGGCCGTGGTCCGGCTGCGCCGGCTGGCCGCCGCCGTGCTGCCGCCGCCGGTCGCAGGCGCGATCCCGCTCCTCCTCCTCTATCTCGTCGGCCTCGAGCTCCTGGGCTTCGTCCCCGCCTCCTTCCTGTTCCTCGCGGCGTCGATGGGTCTGCTGCTGCGCGGCCGCCCCCTCCTCGTGCTCGCCGTCGCGGCCGGCACCGTCCTCGTCGTCCGCCTGCTCTTCCAGGAGCTCTTCCAGGTCCTCCTGCCCTGAGGGATCCGGCCATGGCGACCACGCTCGGCTATTTCCTGATGAGCTGGTCGGATCCCTTCCTCCTGCTCCTGATCGCGGTCGGCACGCTCGCCGGGATCTACATCGGCGCGATCCCCGGGCTATCGGTGACCATGGCGGTCTCGATCCTGATCTCCTTCACCTACGCCTGGGACACCAACGAGGCGCTGGCCCTGATGGTCGGCATCTACATGGGCGGGGTCTATGGCGGCTCGCGCACCGCCATCCTCCTCAACATCCCGGGGGCGCCGGCGGCGATCGCCACCGCCCTCGACGGCTATCCCCTGGCCAGGCTCGGCGAGGCCGGCCGGGCGATCGGGGTCACGACCGTCGTGTCCTTCATCGGCGGCTTCGTCGGCATCGCCGCGCTGGCACTCGGCGCCCCGCTCGTGGCCGAGGTCTCGCTCATGTTCGCCCCGCGCGACTACATGCTGCTCGGCATCATGGGCCTTCTCCTGGTCGCCTCGCTCGCCGGCGAATCGCTCGTCAAGGGCATCGTCGCCGGGGCGATCGGCATGCTGATCTCGATGATCGGCCTCGACACCATGAGCGCCCAGCCGCGGCTCACCTTCGGCTCGAGCGCGCTCCTGGGCGGGGTCTCCTACGTTGCCGTGATGATCGGCATGTTCGGCATCGCCGAGGCCTTGGCCCAGCTGCACGGCTACGCCGCGCCCGCGGTCAAGCAGCAGGTCGACCGGATCGTGCCGTCGCTTTCGACCGTGCTGCGCCACCTGCCTTTGACCCTGCGCGCCTCGGCGATCGGGGTCTGGATCGGAGCACTCCCCGGGGCAGGCGGCGACATCGCCGCGCTCATGGCCTACGACCACGCCAAGCGCAGCGTGAAGAAGCCCTCCCGGCCCTTCGGCCAGGGCGCCTACGAGGGCCTCGTGGCACCCGAGGCGGCCAACAACGCGGCGGTCGGCGGGGCGTTCATCCCGATGCTCACCCTCGGCATCCCGGGCGATGCGGTGACCGCCGTGATCATCGCCGCGCTCTTCATCCACGGGCTGCGCCCCGGGCCCAACCTCATGGTCGACACGCCGCACCTCTTCTGGTTCACGGTCGGCAACCTCACGCTCGCCAACATCTTCATGCTGGTCTTCGGGCTCACCGGCATCCGCCTGTTCGCCAAGATCGTGGAAGTGCCGAAGGCGATCCTGTTGCCGATCGTCGTCGTGCTTTCGGTCGTGGGCGCCTATGCCATCAACAACAACCCTGCCGACGTCTGGTGGGCGGTCGGCTTCGGGATCCTCGGCTACGTCCTCAAGGTCTATGGCTACCAGCTCGGCCCCGTGGTGCTCGGCGTGATCCTGGGGCCGATCGTCGAATCCAACTTCCGCCGCACCATGATCACGGTGCAGGACAGCCCCGCGGCTTTCCTCCTGGAGCTGGTCCACCACCCGATCACCTTCGTCTTGACGCTCGGGGTGCTCCTCTCGATCCTGACGGCCACCCCGCTCTGGCCGCGCCTGCGGGCGGCCCTCGCGGGGCTCGGTGGGAAGCGGGCGTTGCGCTGAGGAGCGGAGCCGGCCGTCGTGGTCGGCGGATCCTGCGCGATCGCGTCGCGGTGCGGAGGCCCCGGGGCGTGTTGACGGGGTCACTCTTTAGAACTATTCCAAGGATGGACCGCTCGGATGCGTCGCGTCGCAGGCCCTCGAGAGGCGTCACCCGATCGGTCGACGCCCTCGGGTCGAACGAGGCGGGGAAGGACGCCGCGCCACGGCGCGGAGCGCGTCGTTCGCCGCCGGCGACCGATCGCCGACGGTCGGGGAGCCGGCCGGAGGGTTTGGGCGCCAGCGCCCGTCCGTTCCCGCCCGCACCGTGCGCGCTGGAGCCAAGGAGAGCGAACGTGTCAGCCGAAACCAAGTGCCCCGTGATGCACGCCGCCAGCGAGGCCAAGTCGAACCGCGACTGGTGGCCGAACCAGCTCGACCTCGGGGTCCTGCACCAGTTCCCACCGGCCAGCGATCCGATGGGCCCCGACTTCGACTACGCCAAGGAGTTCGAGAGCCTGGACTATGCCGCGCTCAAGGCGGACCTGCGGGCGCTGATGACCGACTCGCAGGACTGGTGGCCGGCCGATTTCGGCCACTACGGCCCGCTCATGATCCGCATGGCCTGGCACGCCGCGGGCACCTACCGGATCGCCGACGGCCGCGGCGGCGCCGGCACCGGGCAGCAGCGCTTCGCCCCGCTCAACAGCTGGCCGGACAACGCCAACCTCGACAAGGCCCGTCGCCTCCTCTGGCCGATCAAGCAGAAGTACGGCCGCAAGATCTCCTGGGCCGACCTCATGATCCTGGCCGGCAACGTCGCCCTCGAGTCGATGGGGTTCAAGACCTTCGGCTTCTCGGGTGGCCGCGCCGACGTCTACGAGCCGGACCGCTCGGTCTACTGGGGTTCGGAGGGCAAGTGGCTCGAGGACCGGCGCTACTCCGGTGACCGCGAGCTCGAGAACCCGCTCGCCGCCGTCCAGATGGGTCTGATCTACGTCAACCCCGAAGGCCCGAACGGCAAGCCGGACCCGCTCGCCGCCGCCCGCGACATCCGCGAGACCTTCCGGCGGATGGCGATGAACGACGAGGAGACGGTGGCGCTCATCGCCGGCGGCCACACCTTCGGCAAGAGCCACGGCGCCGGCCCGGCCACGGCGGTGGGCCCCGAGCCCGAGGCCGCGCCGATCGAGCAGATGGGGCTGGGGTGGATCAGCAGCCACGGCACCGGCAAGGGTCCGGACACGATCACCGGCGGGCCCGAGGTGACCTGGACCAGCACGCCCACGCGCTGGTCCACGAACTTCTTCTGGAACCTGTTCGGCTACGAGTGGGAGCTGACCAAGAGCCCGGCCGGCGCCTATCAGTGGGTGGCCAAGGGCGGTGCCGGCGCCGGCACCATCCCGGACGCCCACGATCCGAGCAAGCGGCACCCGCCGACCATGCTCACCACCGACCTCTCGCTGCGTTTCGATCCGGCCTACGAGAAGATCGCGCGGCGCTTCTACGAGCACCCGGACGAGTTCGCGGATGCCTTCGCGCGCGCTTGGTTCAAGCTCACCCACCGCGACATGGGCCCGCGCGCCCGCTGCCTCGGCCCGGAGGTGCCGGCCGAGGAGCTGATCTGGCAGGATCCGATCCCACCGGTCGACCACCCGCTGGTCGATGCCCGGGACATCGCCGCCCTCAAGGCCGAGGTCCTGGCCTCGGGCCTCTCGGTGGCGCGTCTGGTCAAGACCGCCTGGGCCGCGGCCTCGACCTTCCGCGGCTCGGACAAGCGCGGCGGCGCCAACGGTGCCCGGATCCGCCTCGCCCCGCAGAAGGACTGGGAGGTCAACGAGCCGGCGGCACTCGCCGAGGTGCTGGCGACCCTCGAGCGGATCCGCGACCGCTTCAACGCCGCGCAGACCGGCGGCAAGAGGATCTCGCTCGCCGATCTCGTCGTGCTCGCCGGCTGCGCCGCGGTCGAGCGGGCGGCGGCCGATGGCGGCGTGCCGGTCGAGGTGCCGTTCAGGCCCGGGCGCATGGACGCCCGGCAGGATCAGACCGATGTGGAATCGTTCGCGGTTCTGGAGCCGTTCGCCGACGGCTTCCGCAACTATCTGAAGGGCCCCTCGCCGGTCGCGGCCGAGCATCTCCTGGTCGACCGGGCGCAGCTGCTCACGCTCACGGCACCCGAGATGACCGTGCTGCTGGGTGGGCTCCGGGCGATCGGGGCGAACTTCGGCGACAGCCGGCACGGCGTGCTGACCGACCGGCCGGGGGCGCTGACCAACGACGTCTTCGTCAACCTGCTCGACATGCGCACGGAGTGGCGGCCGGTCCCGGGCGACAGCAACCTCTACCAGGGCCGCGACCGGAAGACCGGCGAGCCGCGCTGGACGGCGACCCGGGTCGACCTCGTACTCGGCTCGAACTCCCAGCTCCGCGCGCTCGGCGAGGTCTACGGCGCCGCCGACGGCAAGGAGAAGCTCGTCCACGACTTCGTCCGCGCCTGGACCAAGGTGATGGAGCTCGACCGCTTCGACCTGCACCGCTGAGCCTTCGCGCCCCCGCCCGCCTCCACCACGGGCGGGGGCGCCCACTCAGCGCCGGGGCTCGGCTGCCCGGCCGGGGCGCAGGTGCAGCCGCATCAGGATGTCCTGGTCGTGGTTGCCGAAGCCCTTGCCGAAGATGTTGACGCCACCCGGATGCTCGGCGCGTTCGTCGATCCCGACCTTGAGCCGGATCGAGTGGTGTGCGGCGAGCTCGAGGTCGGCGAGCGTGGTGTCGCTGCAGCGCGCCCCGTCGACGAACGACCCGTCCCGACCGATCCGCCAGGTGGTGAGCCGGCCGTACTGCGAGCCCTCCAGCTTCCACCAGCGCGGTGTATAGAGCCCGCGCCGGTCGCCATAGTCGCCGGGTGAGGTCCAGGTCCCGACCCGCACGTCGTTGACCCAGACGGTGATGTCGGAAGGCCAGTCGGTATTGGTCCCGGGGACCTCGGAGGACAGCTCCATGCTGAACTCGATGGCCTCGATCTCGGAGCGCAGGACCTTGGCGTTGTTCGGGAACTTGTACTCGACGTGGCCGCGCCCGAACCACAGGAGCGCTGCCAGCATGCGGCGCGGGTCGAGGAACAGGTCGGGTACGTCGAGCACGCCGATGATGCCCTCGGTCGAGCACAGACCGCACGGTGCCGACACGTTGCACGACGTGTAGAGGCCCAAGGGCATCGACACCTCGATGACGTCGTCGCGGCGTTCCGGCGGGTCGGCGTCGAAGCGGATGACGATCTCACCATAGCGGGCGCTGCAGATCTTCTGCTGTCCCTTGGAAGCCTTGACGAAGCGCGTGTCGATCAGCTCGGCCTCCTCGAGGATCTGAACGTTGGTGGCGATGGTCGACTGCGGCAGGCCGAGCGCCTCGGCGATCTCGTTGACGTTGGCCGGCCCGTGCCGCTGCAGGAGCTTCAGGATGCGGATGCGGACCGGTGAGGAGAGGCCGCGGAACACCGCGAACCCCTGCTCCGGGTAGACGTTGAGGAAGCTCCGCCGTGGCCGGTCCGGCATGCTCATCGAGGACGATCCGCGCTCGCTGCCCGCGCGCCGGCTTGTAGCGCGCGGTGCGGCGCGGTCCACTCCGGCGAGCCCCCGCTCAGGCCCCGCCCGCCGGGAGGAGCTGCACGAGGTTCCAGGAGGCCGGGGCGAGCTCCGCCCGGATGCGCTCACCCTCGACGCGCACGCCACCGAGCGGGCGCGGCCGGATCCGTTCGGGCGCCTGCCGGGTGTTGCTCGCCTCGAGGTCGCCGTCCTCGAGCTGGCGCGCGTCCGCGACCTCGAGCCGGCCGAAGCCGCGCGCGGTGACCTCGAGCCGCAGCGGCTCGGCGAGGTGGCGGTTGAGGAGGAACAGGGCCAGCCCGCCGGTCTCGGGATGGTGCACCGCCGCGGCCTTCAGGTAGGGCGCGCCCTTGATCGGGAACTGCAGGTCCTGCGGCCCGCGCGGGTCGAGATAGACGGCATCGTAGGAGGGCGACTCGACGCGCGCCCGCAGCACCCGGCCACGGCCGTGGCGGCTCATGTCGGCGAAGGGGTGGAAGATCGTCTGCCGCCAGGCGAGCCCTCCCGTCTCGGTCATGATCGGAGCGATCACGTTGACGAGCTGGGCGAGGCAGGCGCAGCGCACCCGGTCGGCGTGGTTGAGGAGTGCGATCACCGCCCCGCCGAAGGCGAGCGCGTCCTTCATCGTGTAGACCTCCTCCAGGATCGGCGGCGCCACCGGCCAGCCCTCCCTGACGCGGTCCTTGCGCGAGCGGCGGGTGCGGTACCAGACGTTCCACTCGTCGAAGCTCAGCATGATCCGCTTGGAGGACAGGCGGCGTGCGGCGACCGCATCGGCGATCGCCACCACCTCCTCGATGAAGCTGTCCATGAGATCGGGTGCGGCGAGGAACGCCGCGGCGTCGCCCGCATAGTCGTTCAGGTAGGTGTGGAGCGAGATCCACTCGACATGGTCGAAGGTGTGCTCCAGCACGGTGTCCTCCCAGGCACCGAAGGTCGGCATGCGGCGCGAGGAGGAGCCGCAGGCGGCGAGCTCGATCGTGGGGTCGACCCAGCGCATCATCTTGGCCGCCTCGACGGCGATCCGGCCATATTCGTGCGCGGTCTTGGCCCCCATCTGCCAGGGGCCGTCCATCTCGTTGCCCAGGCACCAGAACTTTACGCCGTGCGGGGCCTCGTGGCCGTTGCGGCGGCGCAGATCCGACCAGTAGGTGCCGCCCGGGTGGTTGCAGTACTCGACCAGGTTCCTGGCCGCGTCCCCGTCGCGCGTGCCGAGGTTGACGGCGAGCATCGGCTCGACCCCGGCGGCCCGGCACCAGTCGATGAACTCGTCGGTGCCGAAGGTGTTGGGCTCGGTCGACATCCAGGCGAGGTCCAGCCGGCGCGGCCGCTGCTCGACCGGCCCGACCCCGTCCTCCCAGTTGTAGCCGGAGACGAAGTTGCCGCCCGGATAGCGCATGATGGTCGGGCCCAGCTCCCTGACCAGGGCCAGCACGTCGCGCCGGAAACCCCTGGCATCCGCGGTCGGGTGGCCGGGCTCGAACAGGCCGCCGTAGACGCAGCGCCCGAGATGCTCGACGAAGGCACCGAACAGGCGCGGGTCGGTGGTGCCGATGGCGAAGTCCCTGTCGAGGAGGATGCTGGCGGCGACCATGCGGCGGCTCTCCGTTCTGGCGGGGATCGGGCCGCCCGGGCGGCCTCCGGGCGGTGGCTCGTGGATCGGTTCGGACCGGCGCGGACCGCGCGGCCGGAGGGTCAGCCGGGCACCGGCGCCTCCTCCTCGGGCGGGGCGGCGAGCGCCGCCTCGAGCGTCTCGGCTGCAGCCGGATCGGGCTGCAGCACGGCGTCCTTGAGCTGCCGCGTGTAGGGGTGGCGCGGCTCGTCGAGCACGGCGCGCGCCGGCCCGCTCTCCACCACCCGCCCCTTCTGCATGACCATGATCCGGTCGCTGATGTAGTAGGCGGTGGCGAGGTCGTGGGTGATGTAGAGGATCGAGACCCGGAGCTCGTCGCGCAGCGTCCGGAACAGGTTGACGATCGACATGCGGAGCGAGGCGTCGACCATCGACACGGGCTCGTCGGCGACGAGGAGGGCCGGGCCCGGGATCAGCGCCCGGGCGATCGCCACGCGCTGGAGCTGGCCACCCGACAGCTCGTGCGGGAAGCGGCCGCCGACCTCGGCGAGCGACAGCCCGACCTGGCGCAGCGCCCGCTCGGCGCGGCTCCTGGCCTCGTCCGGGCCGGCGCCGGCCAGCCAGCGGGCGGTCGCGAACAGGTAGCGGTCGACCCGCTTCAAGGGATTGAAGGCCTCGAAGGGGTTCTGGAAGATCGGCTGGACCCGGCGCATGAAGGCCAGCCGCTCCTGCCGCCCGCGGCGTGCGGCGACCGGGGCGCCGGCGAAGCGGATGGTGCCCTCGGCGGGTGGCAGGAGTCCGAGGATCATCCGCGCCAGCGTCGACTTGCCGCTGCCCGATTCGCCGATCACCGCGAGGATCTCGGGCCGGTCGCCGTCGAGCGTCAGGGACACGCCGCCGACGGCCCGCACCCGGCGCGGGCGGAGCTGCCCGCCGGTCCGGAAGGTCCGGCCGACACCCTCGACCTCGAGCAGCGGGACGCTCACGCGAGGCTCTCCGGCAGCGCCGCGAAGCAGGCCACCCGCCGACCCGGCCCGGCCGGGGCGAGCGGCGGCACCCGCTGCCGGCAGACCTCCGTCGCGAGCGGGCAGCGCGGGTGGAAGCGGCAGCCGGGCGGCGGGTCGGCGAGGTTGGGCGGCGCGCCCTCGAGGCCCTCGCGCGGGACGGTGTCGCCGATCCGCGGCAGGCTCGCGATCAGGTGCCGGGTGTAGGGGTGGCGCGGCGCCCGGAACAGCTCGGCGGTCGGCCCCTCCTCGACCAGCCGGCCGGCGTACATGATGCCGAGCCGGTCGCACAGGTTGGCGTGCACCGCCAGATCGTGGGTCACGAACAGGAGCGAGGAGCCGAGCTCGCGCTGCACGGCGCGGATCAGCGCCAGGACACGCTTCTGCACCACCACGTCGAGGGCGGTCGTGGGCTCGTCGGCGATGATCAGCTCGGGCCGGCAGAGGGTGGCGAGGGCGATCGCGACGCGCTGGCGCATGCCGCCCGAAAGCTGGTGCGGGTAGGCGTCGAGCACCGCCGGCTCGAGCCGCAGGCGCTGCAGATGCGCCTCCACGAGCCGGCGGAACTCGGCCGGCGGCAGGCCGATGTGCCGGGCGGCGAAGTCGACGAAGGTACGCTCGATCCGGCGGACCGGGTTCAAGACGCTCATCGAGCCCTGCATGATGTAGGAGAGGTGCTTCCAGCGCAGCGCCCGCAGCTCGCCCGCGCCGGCGCGGCTGGTCTCGACGGCGCCGCCCCTGAAGGACAGGCGGATCGAGCCGCCGACGATCTCGAGCGGCGGCTGGACCGCACCGGCGATCGTCTTGACGAGCGTGCTCTTGCCCGAGCTCGATTCGCCGGCGAGCCCGTAGATCTGGCCGGGCAGGACGGCGAGGTCGACCTCGTCGACGGCGCGCACCTCCCGCACCACGCCGAAATGGCGGGCCCGGTAGTAGGCGCGCAGGCCGCGCACCTCGAGGACCGGTCCGGGCCGCGGCGCAGGCTGCGCGGCCGCCACGCTCGCAGCCGCCATTCAGGAGCCTCCCCGCATCCGGGCGAGCCGGCTGCGCGGGTCGATGAACTCGTTCATCGACACCGCCAGGAGGAACAGCCCCACGAACAGCATGACGACGAGCGCCACCGGGAAGAAGATCCACCACCAGATGCCCGCCACCAGCGCCGTGTGCTGGTTCGCCCAATAGATCATCACGCCGATCGTCGGCGTGTTGATGCTCGTGAAGCCGAGCACCGAAAGGGTGACCTCGAGCCCGATCGACCAGTTCATGTTGTTGAGGGTGGTGGAGAAGACGATCGGCAGGACGTAGGGCAGGTGCTCCTGGAGCACGATCTGCCGGGTGGTCATGCCGGAGAAGACGGCGCTCTCGGTGAACTCGCGGGTCCGCAGGCTCATGGTGATCGAGCGGATCAGCCGCGCGTCGTAGGCCCAGCCGAGGCAGGCCATGACGAGGGCCAGCGCCGCCCACGACATGCTGTCGCGCATCACGAAGTAGAACAGCACCAGGATCGGGAAGAGCGGCACCACCACGAACGTGTCGTTGATCGACATCAGCACGCGGTCGACCGCGCCGCCCAGATAGCCGGACAGGAGGCCGATGATCAGCGACAGGATCCGGCTGAGCAGCGCCACGGTGAGCCCGAACAGGATCGTGTTGCGGATGGCGAAGGTGAGCTGCCAGAAGGTGTCCTGGCCGCGCGAGGTGGTGCCCATGGGATGCGCGGCGGAGGGCGGCAGGTCGGGCGGCACGACGTAGGTGAGCTCGGGCGGGTGCGGCGCCAGGAGCGACATCGCCGCGACGGCGAGGACGATCCCGACCAGGACCGCGCCGAGCGCGAACTCGGGGCGGTGGCGCAGCAGGTCGCGGAGGACGACCAGCACGCTCAACCGACCTTCACGCGCGGGTCGAGCGGCGGGTAGAGCAGGTCGATGACCAGCACCGCCGTGGCCACCGCCGCGATCGAGACCGTCGTGACGCCGAGCACGAGGCTGTAGTCACCGGCGTGCACGCCGTCGATCAGGAGCTTGCCGATCCCGGGATAGCCGAACACCTGCTCGGTGATGATGGCGCCGTTGAAGATCGAGCCGAGCGACATGGCGAGGCCGGTGACCTGCGGGACGAGCGCGTTGCGCATGACGTAGGAGCG
The DNA here is from genome assembly GCA_037446605.1 of Geminicoccaceae bacterium. Taxonomy (GTDB): domain Bacteria; phylum Pseudomonadota; class Alphaproteobacteria; order Geminicoccales; family Geminicoccaceae; genus JANXAZ01. The sequence continues at coordinate 26,825 of JBBIIE010000031.1, forward strand.
GAGGATGCGGCCGCGCGCGACGCCGCCGAGCTCGGCATAGGTCACGTAGTCCTCGGTGACCACGTTCGAGACCAACGCCCGCATGCCCATGAACCAGCCCCCGACCCCGACCAGGACGAGCGACAGACCGGGCAGCACCGCATGCTCGAGGACGCTCAGGATGAAGGTCGGGTTGAGCCCGACCTCGAGGTTCATCTGGTGCCCGCCGCCGAGCGGCAGGATCGGCCAGAGATAGCCGAAGGTCACGAGCAGCAGGAAGGCCACGATGTAGTAGGGGATCGGGTGCAGGCCCATCGCCACGATCCCGGCGAGCCGCAGCCCGCGGCTCTGGCGGTAGTAGCCGGCCAGCCCGCCGAGCAGGTTGCCGAGCGCCCAGGAGATCAAGGTGGCCGGAACGAGCAGGCCGATCGTCCAGGGCAGTGCCCGGCCGATCAGCTCCGCGACCGGCGTCGGGAAGGCGGAGAGCGAGGGCCCGAAATCACCGGTGAGGATCCGCCCCCAGAAGGTCAGGTACTGCTGCCAGAGGCCACCCTCGGTGCCGTAGAGGTCGCGCAGCGAGGCGCGCAGGAGCGCGATCGCCTCCGGGCTCGTGCTGCCGAACGCGGCGGCCACGGCGATCGTCTGCTCGACCGGGTCGATCGGGGTCAGGTGCGTCACGAGGAAGGTGATGCTGATGCCGATGAACACGACCAGCGCGAACTGGCCGAGCCGCTTGGTGAGGTGGGCGCCGTAACTTGCCATCGACTCGCTGGTACCCGGTTCGCTCGGGGCGCGCTCGGCCGCGCCGGGAGCCGCACGGACCGGCGGATGGGGGCCGCCCGGGGCGACCCCCGCGGCCGGTCAGCGTGGCTGCTGCGGTTGCAGCTTGACCATCATGTACTTGGTGTTGGCCCAGTTGGGCACCGGGTTGGTGTACGGATTGGCGGCGGTCGGGTAGCCCTTCCAGTAGGTCTCGTCCATGACCGTGAAGACGTTGTAGGCCATGAGCGGAATGATCGGCATCTCGCGGACCGCGAGCTTCACGAACTCGCGGCCGAGCTCGATGGTGCGCGGGTCGTCGAAGCCGATGGTGCGGATCTGCTCGATCAGCCGGTCGGCCTCCGGGTTCGACCAGCGCTGCCAGTTGCGCGGCGGCTGCGGCTGACCCGGCGGTGCGACGAACTGCGAGTGCCAGCTGTCGAGGAAGAACGACAGATCCGGATGCCCGCCCCAGGTCTCGACGCTCCAGGAGATGATCGCCTGGAAGTCACCCGTGTTGCGGCGCGTGAGCAGCGTGCCC
>JBBIIE010000032.1:0-27882 GCA_037446605.1 Geminicoccaceae bacterium
AGGAGGACGCCCGGCGCCGACCGCTCGAGCCAGGGCGTGGCCCGTCCATCGACCTTGCCGCAGGCGAGATGCGAGCAATCGGCCGGGAGCCGCAGCAGGCCGTGGCTGCGCAGGCCGTCCGCCTCCGCCGCCCGCAGCGAGCGCGCGACGGGCGCGGCGTTGCCCGGCGTCGCCCCGTGCGCGATCAGCGCGCGACCCGCCAGCGCCTCGATCTCGTCCAGCGTCAGGCACGCATCGCCGTCGGCCATGGCGCGTCTCCTCGGCGCAGCCTCGGATCAGGGGGCGTCGTAGCGCGAGAACGGCCCCTCGCGCCGGTACCGCTCGGCGTAGTGGCGCAACGCCTCGGTGTCGATCTCGACGCCGAGGCCCGGACGCTCGGGCGGAACCACGCCACCGTCCCGGGTCGACCAGGGCTCGCCCTCCACCAGATCGTCCTCGCACCAGTTCAGGAGCGACTGGGCGAGCCGGTCGAGTTCGGGCAGCGCCATGCCCAGATGGCAGATCGCGGCGAAGCCGATGCCGGTCTCGCCGTTCGAGCGCAGCCAGAACCGACGGCCGGTCGCCGCGACGGTGGCGGCCACGCGCGCGACCCCCGACACCCCGCCGTCGACGTTGATGTCGCCCACGATCCCGTCGATCAGCGGAAATCCCTGCAGCTTCTCGAGGTCGGTGCAGTGGGTCGAGACCGGCACGCCGAAGTCGGCGCGCAGCCGCTGCATGCCGGCGAGGCTCGCGACCGGCTCCTCGATCCAGGCGAGACCGGCCTCGCGCGCGCGGTCGAGGAAGCGCCGCGCGTCGGACATCGACATCGCCATGTTGGCATCGACCGCGAGTTCGACATCCGGGCCGACGGCGTCCCGCACGGCACGGACGGTCGCCGCGTCGCAGTCCGGCCCGTGCCGGCCGACCTTGAACTCGAGCAGGCGCGCCCCGGTCCGGGCGATCGCGGTGCGCCCGATCTCCGCCATGATGCGCGGCACGTCGGCCGGGGCGTGACCCTCCTCCAGGGCGACCGTGTAGGCACAGGCGCCGAACGGCGCCTTCGGCCGGGCCGCGCCACCCAGCAGACGGTAGAGCGGCAGGACGGCGGCCTTGCCCTTGAGGTCCCAGAGCGCGATCTCTATGGCTGCGAACGCGAGTGCCGCCAGCGGGTCGGCGAGGTAGCCGAAGTCGCGATGCGAGCCGAGGCAGCGGATCCGCGCCGTGGTGACCTCGTGCGCCGACACGCCCCGCAGCCGCTCGGCGAAGACACCGCCCACCAGGGGTGCGGCCTTGTCGGTCGGCGCCTCGCCGTAGCCGACCGCCCCGTCGCGGGTCCGCACGGCCACGATCGTCCGGGTGTGCCCGTAGGACCGGCCGAGCGACCAGGCGCAGGTCCGTGTCGCCGGTATGGCCACCGGTGTGGCCTCGATGGCGTCGATGATCATGCCACGCTCCCTCGCCGTGATCAAACCACGCCGCACCGGTTCCGTCGCCCCATCCGGCCCCGGACTTCAGAAAAGTTTATGGGAACCATCGGCCTGCCTGATAGTCGCTCCGCCATCGGGATTTGCCGTGCCGGATCGGCGTCCGGCGAACCCGGAGGCGACCTCGCGCACGGAACCGGACGCGCCGGCGGGTTGACGGGGCGCAGCCAGCCGGGCGCCCTGATCCGGCGCGGCCGAGGAAGCCGCGCGCATCCGACAGGAGGTCCGCGCCATGCGCACGAAGTCCCCCATCGGCCCGAGAGCCGTCCTGCTCGCCTTCCTCGGTGTCCTGCTGGCGGTCGCACCCGCGGTCGCGGACACGCTCGACGACGTCAGGAAACGCGCCGGCTGGTCGTCGGCGTGAAGGCCGACTACCCGCCCAGGGGCATGCGCGACACCTCCGGCCAGGTGGTCGGCATGGAGATCGACATGGCCCGGGACGTCGCCCGCCGACTGGGTGTCGACCTCGAGCTCGTGACGGTGCTGTCGTCCAACCGCATGCAGTTCCTGCAGCAGGGTCGCATCGACCTGATGATCGCCACCATGAGCGTCAACGACGAGCGCCGCGCCGCCGTCGGGGTGGTCGAGCCGCTCTACTACGCCTCGGGCGTCGCGATCATGGCGCGCAACGGCTCGGGGATCACCGGTCTGCGCGACCTCCAGGGGCGGCGGATCTGCGCACTGCAGGGCGCCTACTACAATCGCGAGGTCGCCGAGAAGTTCGTCAAGGGTGAGCTCATCGCCTTCAAGGGCGTGACCGAGGCCGAGCAGGCCCTGTTGACCGGCCAGTGCGAGGGGTTCGTCTACGACGACGTGATCCACGTCTACAAGAAGGCGGCCGACCCGGCGAAGTGGGCCGGCTACTCGGTCGTGCTGGTCCCCGAGATCGCGCCCCTGCCCTGGGGCATCGCCGTCCGCACCGAGGATCGGGACGGCCCGTGGGGCCGCTTCATGAGCGAGGTGATCGTCGACTGGCACCGGTCGGGTACCCTGCTCGAGCTCGAGCGGAAGTGGCTCGGCGCCAACACGCCGTGGCTGATGGCCAAGCACGAGGAGCTCAAGGGCCGCTGAGGCGCCGCGCGGCCCGGAGCCGCCCGGGCCGCCCCCTCCGGCCGCAGTCGCCCGGAGTCCGCATGGACCCCTTCGTCGAGTTCTTCTCCTGGCTGGCCCGCGAGCACGGGATCCGGTTCACGATCGTCTACGACGGTTTCGACCGGGCCCGCTTCCTGCGCGGCGTCCGCACCACGTTCGAGCTCTCCCTGGTTTGCATCGCCGCCAGCCTCGTGATCGGCGTGGTCGGCGCGATGCTGCAGCGATCCTCCTTCGCGCCGGCGCGCCTGCTCACGCAGTTCTACGTGCAGGCGTTCCGCAACACGCCGCCGCTGGTCCAGATGTACTTCTTCTTCTTCGCGCTCGGGCCGGCCCTCTCGGCCGCGCTCGATCCGGGCGGCGGGCCCATCCTCGGCAGCTTCGCCTGGGCCGCCGTCTCCCTCTCGCTCTACGCGGCCGCCTTCAACGTCGAGATCTTCCGCGCCGGCATCGAGGCGACCCCGCGCACCACGATCGAGGCGGCCGAGTCCCTGGGCTTCTCCCCGCTGCGCACCTTCGCGCACGTCATCTTCCCGCTGGCACTCAGGGTCAGCCTGCCGGCACTCACCAACAATCTCGTCAATCTCGTCAAGACCACGACCCTCGCCTATGCGATCGCGGTACCCGAGACCCTGTTCGTGAGCAACCAGATCTGGTCGGATTCCATCAACGTGCCGGAGATGATGCTCACCCTCCTGGTCTTCTACAATGTGATCGTCGGCCTGCTCGTGGCGCTCATGACCCGCTGGGAGCGCAGGCTCCGCCTCCCGGGATACGGCCGATGACCGCCGGCCCCGCCGCCCGCGTCGGCGGTCCGCCCCTCGAGGTGGAGGGATGGGGCCGGCGCGCGGCCCGGCTGGCCGCCTCGCGGCGGGTGCTGGGCGGGCTGACGGCGCTCGCCGCGGTGGCGCTGCTCGTCGCCGAGGTGCAAGCGCAGCAGGGGCTCCGATCCGCGGACCGCAGCGTCGTCGAGGCGATCCTCGCCTGGAGCCCCCTGCTCCTGCTCGGCCCGCCGGGCCAGATCGGCGGCTTCGCGCTCAACGTGCTGATCAGCTTCCTCGCGATGGCGATCGGCACGGTCCTGGGCGTGGCGCTCGGGCTCGCGCAGGTGGCGCCGGCGCGACCCGTGCGGACCGTCGCCTGGGCCTTCACCCAGTTCTTCCGGAACTCGCCCTGGCTCGTGCTGCTGTTCTTCGCCATGTTCCTCCTGCCCTTCGAGATGCGGGTCGGCGACACGCGCCTGCCGTTCCCCGACTGGCTCAAGGCGACGATCGGCCTGTCCCTGCCGGTGATGGCGAACATCGCCGAGCTGACGCGCGGCGCCATCCAGTCGATCCCGTCGGGACAGTAAGAGCGCCGAGTCGCTCGGCTTCAGCCGCCGCCAGACGCTGCAGCACGTCATCCTGCCGCAGTGCGTGACCCGCATGCTGCCGCCCTGGATGAACTGGTACGCGATCCTCACGATGGCGACGCCGCTGGTCTCGATCGTCGGCGTCTCCGACGCGATGACGCTCGCGCAGGACGTGCTCGCCGCCGAGCAACGCGGCGAGCTGCTGATCCCGCTCTATCTCTGGTTGCTCGTCTGGTTCGCGGCCTACTGCTATCCCATCGCCCGCTGGACTCGCCGTCTCGAGCAACGGTTCGCCTTCATCGCGTGAGACCGACCGTGACCTGGACGCCCGCCGACCCGATCGTGAGCATCCGCGACGTCTGGAAGAGCTTCGGCGCCAACCCCGTCCTCAAGGGCGTCAGCTTCGACGTCCGCCAGGGCGAGGTGGTCTGCATCATCGGGCCGTCCGGCTCCGGCAAGTCCACGCTGCTCCGCCTGATCAACGCGCTGATCCCCGTCGACCGCGGATCGATCCTGGTCGAAGGGCGGGAGGTGCACGACCCGGCACTCGACAAGCTCGCCTTGCGCCGCAAGGTCGGCATGGTGTTCCAGTCCTACAACCTGTTCCCGCACCGAACCGCGCTCCAGAACGTGATGATGGCGCCCATCATCGTGCTGGGACGGCCGAAGGATGAGGTCGAGGTGGCGGCGCGCGCGCTGCTGCGCAAGGTCCGGCTGGCGGGCAAGGAGAACGCCTATCCCGGCGAGCTTTCGGGCGGCCAGCAACAGCGGGTCGCCATCGCGCGCTCGCTCGCGATGACGCCGGACATCATGCTGTTCGACGAGGTGACGGCCGCCCTCGATCCGGAGACGGTCAAGGAGGTCCTGGTCACCATTCGCGAGCTCGCGGAGGAAGGCATGACGTGCCTGCTCGTGACGCACGAGATGGGATTCGCGCGGGAGGTCGCCGATCACGTCTACTTCACGGACCGGGGCGTGATCGTCGAGCACGGGCCGCCGGCGAGCTTCTTCGCCCATCCGACCGACCCCCGCACCCGCGCCTTCCTGAGCCAGATCCTTTGAGCAACGCCGCCTTCGAGCAGCAGGGAACGGCGCACGCCGCCGGCGAGGGGCTCGAGCGGCTCGGCTTCGATCTGCGCTCGCTCCAGGTGTTCGTCGCGGTGGTGCGCTGCGGTGCGATGACCGAGGCCGCGGCGGCGCTCGGCGTCACTCAGTCGGCGGTCTCGCAGGCGGTTGCCGGCATCGAGCGGAGCCTCGGCGTCAGCCTGCTCGACCGGTCGCTGCGCCGGCTCGCGCCCTCCCCGGCGGGCATCGCCCTGTTCGAGCGGGCCGAGGCCCTGCTGCGCGACGCCCGCGAGACGGCGACGGTCGTCCGCCGGGCCGACCGGGGCTCCCTGCCCCTCATCCGGATCGCCATGATCGATTCGATCGCGTCCACCGCCGGACCCTTCCTGATCGAGGCGATGCACCGCGATGCGACCCGCTGGTCGATCTGGGCAGGGCTCTCCGACCAGCACATGCGGTCGCTGATCCAGCGCGCGGTCGACCTCGTGATCTCGCTCGACTCGGGCGAGCCCAGGCCCGAGATCGTCGTGCACGAGGTCCTGCTCGAGCCGTTCGTGCTCGCCCTGCCCCCGGCGCTCGCCCGGGTGGTGCCGTCCTCGCTCCCCGAGCTCGCCTGGCGCCTGCCGCTGGTGCGCTACAGCGCGCGCTCGCTGACCGGCAAGATGGTCGAGCAGCATCTCCGGCGGCTGCGGATCGAGGCACCGGGGCGCTTTTCGTTCGACGGATCGGACGCCTTGCTCGCGATGGTGGCGGCCGGGCTCGGATGGGCGCTCACGACCCCGATCTGCGCCCTGCAGGCGGAGGTCTACGCCCGCCAGATCGGCTTCGTCCCGATGCCGAAGCCGGCACTCCGCCGGCGGATCATCGTGGGCGCGCATCGTGGCGAACTCGGCGATCTTCCCGCCACGATCGCAGCCCGGCTCCGCCAGATCGTCGTCGAGCGCTGCACGCCGCGCCTTCGCGCCGTCAGCCCCACCCTGGCGGAGATCTTCACCGCCCTCGACTAGGCAGGGACGAGCGCTGCGGCGGTGACTGCCGGCCTCGGGTGCGCCGCATCGGCCGGCGACCGCGTTCGCCTCGCTCGAGCGGACGGCGCTTCGCGGACGGCGCAGACCCGATCGCGGCGATCGCCGCCCGATCAGCCCGCGAGCGCATGCAGGATCGGGCAGGTCTGAACCTCGCCACCGGTGCACTCGGCCGCCGCCACGGCGAGCACCTGCTCGATGCGGCGGAGGTCGGCGATCTTGGCGCGCACCTGAGCCAGGTGGCGCGCGGTGCGTTTCTCGACCTCGGCGCAGGTGAGCTTGCCGTGGTCGGCGAGTTCGAGGAGGCCGCGGATCTCCTCGAGGGTGAAGCCGAGCTCGCGGGCGCGCAGGACGAAGCGCAGCCGCGCCAGATGGCCCGCATCGTAGAGCCGGTAGCCCGCGGCGGTGCGCGGCGGCTCGGGCAGCATGCCGATCTTCTCGTAGTAGCGGACGGTCTCGAGGTGGCAGCCGGCGCACCGCGCGAGCTCGGCACGCTGCATCCCCCTCGCGGGAACGTGATCGACCATGCTCGGTCCGACCGTTGAGCCTGTAGTCGCTACGGACCCTAGCCTGCGCGCATCCGGAGTCGAGAGGTGGCGCGCATGATCGGGACGAAGTTCGGGACCGGGGCGTTGCAGGGACCGGAAACGCCGACAGCCCGCAAGGAGGGCTGGCTCGCGGCCGGCGGCGTGATCGGCGCCGTCCTCGCCTCGGCCTGCTGTGTGCTGCCGCTCCTGTTCGTGATGCTCGGCATCTCCGGTGCCTGGATCGGCAACCTGACCACGCTCGAGCCCTACAAGCCGTACGTCGCGGGCGTGGCGCTGGTGTTCATCGGCCTCGGCTTCCGCGAGGTCTACTTCAAGCGCGCGCCCGCCTGTGTGGACGGCTCCTGGTGCGCGCGACCGCACTCGGCCGTCCTGACGAAGACCGTGCTCTGGCTTTCCACCCTCGTGGTCCTGCTCGCGCTCACCATCAACTGGTGGGCACCGCTCTTCTACTGAGACCGAACCAGGGAGTGACCTCCATGCAGCGATCGCTCGTCCTCGCCGCCGCCCTCCTGGCCCTGGGCGGGCTCGGCTGGGCGGCCGGGACCATCCAGGTACCGGCCGCCGCGCAGTCCACCGCCCAGCAGGCGGCGGTCGCCCGGACCCGGACCTTCGCCATCGAGAACATGACCTGCGCCCTCTGTCCCGTCACGGTGAAGAAGGCGATCGAAGGTGTCGCCGGTGTGAAGTCGGTGGCAGTGGACTTCGACGCCAAGACGGCGACGGTGGTCTTCGACCCGTCGGTGACCGACGAGGCCGCCATCGCCGCGGCCTCCACCAACGCCGGCTATCCGGCCTCGGTCGAAGGTTGAGGGCGATGCGGGACGCGACGATCCTCAAGACCGGGGCCATCGGCGCGGTGATCGCCGCGATCTGCTGCGCCACGCCGGTGCTGGTGATCGCCCTCGGTGCGCTCGGCCTGTCGGCCTGGGTGGGCGGCCTCGACTACGTGCTGCTGCCCGCGCTCGTCCTCTTCCTCGGGATGACCGCCTGGGGCCTGTGGCGGCGCAACCGGGCGACGGCCTGCTGCGCTCCGGACGCGCGCACGAACGGGGAAGGAGCCTGACGTGGTCGACTGCTGCGCGCCCCGGGCACGATCCGGCAGGACCTACGACCTCGCCGTGATCGGCGCCGGATCGGCCGGCTTCTCGGCCGCCATCACGGCGGCGGAACGGGGCGCGCGTGTCGCGTTGATCGGCCACGGGACGATCGGCGGGACCTGCGTCAATGTCGGCTGCGTGCCGTCCAAGACCATGATCCGGGCGGCCGAGGCGCTGCACGGGGCCCGCACCGCGGCGCGTTTCCCCGGTCTCTCGGGGACGGCACGGGTGGAGGACTGGCGGCGCCTGATCGCCGCCAAGGACGATCTCGTCTCGACCCTCCGACGCAAGAAGTACGCGGACCTCCTGCCCGAGTACGACAACATCGCCTATCTGGAAGGTGCCGGCCGGTTGAACGGCGCCGGTGTGGTCGTCGACGGGCGGACCATCGCCGCGGGCAAGCTCGTCATCGCCACGGGCGCCCGGCCCGCCCTGCCGCCCATCCCCGGCATCGAGGAGGTCGACGCGCTCACCAGCACGACGCTCCTCGAGCTCGAGGAGCTGCCCGCGAGCCTGATCGTGATCGGGGGTGGGTGGATCGGCGCGGAGCTCGCGCAGATGATGGCCCGGCTGGGGGTGGAGGTGACGGTGCTCTGCCGGTCGCGGCTCCTGCCGCAGGTGGAGCCGGAGATCTCCCGAGCCCTCTCGGACGTCTTGCGTGCCGAGGGCATCGCGCTCCGTTGCGGCATCACCTACGAGGCCTGCCGCGCCGAGGAGGCCGGTGTGACCGTCCGCGTACGGGAAGCCGGCGGGCCGATCGAGCTGAAGGCCGAGCGGCTCCTGGTCGCCACGGGTCGCAAGCCCAACACCGAGGCGCTGGGCCTGGCCGAGGCCGGCGTCGTGCGGCACGGCCGCGATGCCATCGTCGTCGACGACCGCATGCGCACCTCGAAGCCCGGCGTCTATGCCGCGGGTGACGTCACGGGCCGCGACATGTTCGTCTACATGGCGGCCTACGGGGCGAAGATCGCGGCGCTGAACGCACTCGATGGCGACCGCCTCGTCTACGACGATGGCGCCGTGCCCTGGGTGGTCTTCACCGATCCGCAGGTGGCGGGCGTCGGTCGCACGGAAGCGGCCGCGAAGGCCGCCGGCCACGAGGTCGTGACCTCCGTCCTGCCGCTCGACCAGGTGCCGCGGGCGCTCGCCGCGCGCGACACGCGCGGGCTCGTCAAGCTCGTGGCGGACGCCCGGACCGACCGGCTGCTCGGCGGCCAGATCCTCGCACCCGAGGGAGCCGACAGCATCCAGACGCTGGCCCTGGCCTTGAAGCACGGCACGACGGCGAAGGCGCTCGCCGAGACGATCTTCCCCTACCTCACCACGGTCGAGGCGCTGAAGCTCGCCGCCCAGGCCTTCGAGAGGGACGTGGCCAGGCTTTCGTGCTGCGCGGGGTAGAGGCCGCCCGCGCCGAGCGGGGGCTCAGGGCGCGGCGGCGGGCGTCGGGGCCCAGGGGTTGCGGGCGGTCAGGCGCTCGCGGAAGCCCTGGCGGAGGAGGCCCTCGGCCGCGGCCTGCGGGATCCCACCCGTCGGGATCACGACCGCCGCCTTGCCGTAGCCCATCAGCCCGAGCCCGGCGGCCGTGTCCTGGACCGCCACGGCGAGCCGCTCGATGCCGTCCGCGAGCCGGTCGCCGGTCGGCCGCGGGCTCAGCCGCGGGTGGTAGAAGTCGTTGTGGCAGGCCACGTACCAGCGCTCGACCTGGAGTGCGGTCAGCATCCGGTCGACCTCCGGCAGCGACAGGCGGAAGATGTAGTTGCCCCAGTCCTCGAACAGCAGCCGCTCGGGTGGGTCGCCGCGGATCCAGCGCTTGGCGAGGCTGCGCAGCACCTCGAGCGGGAAGCGGCGCCCCATGTCGATCGGCTCGATCAGCGCCACCGCCCGCCGGGCCGTCTCCAGGAAGCCGTAGAAGGCGATCGGCGGCCGCGGGAAGTGGTGGTAGGCCTCCTTGCACAGGAGGTAGTCGATCGGGCGGTCGAGCCGGTCGAGCCGTTCGGCGTTGAGCTCCAGGATCTCCACGCCGTCGAGGAAGCCGCGCCGGGCGAGCTCGCGCAGCGGTGCGGCACTCAGGCTCGAGGCCAGCACGCGGCCGGCACCCAGCCGGCGCAGTGCCGCCGCATCCGCCCCGGAATCGCCGATCGTGAGCCAGGTCGCGGCCGGGTCGGCCAGGACCAGCGGCCGCAGCCGCTCGTACATCCGCCAGTGCCGCCGGGCATCCAGGCTGTCGGGCGCGCCGAGCAGCGCCGGTAGCTCGACGGTCGAGCGCTCGCGCGCGGCATGCGCGGCGTAGCTCGCCCGGACGGCAGCCTCGACCGCCGCCGGGCCCGCCCGGGACTCGCCCTCGCGCGCGCTCCGGGGCTGCGGCCGGTGGGTTCCCGACCACGCCGTCGAGGCCATCGGCGCCCCTCCCCATCTCGCGTCGAGGTCGACCCCCGAGCGCGATCTCGGACACCTTTTGGTCGAGGCTACGCTGCACGGCCCAACGCTGCAAGCGGACTTCGGGATCGTTCGGGCAGCTTCGAGGCGTCCGAGGCGGAAGCCCCTCCCCCGACCGCGGTGCGGCCTGCCGGGTCGCGCCACCCTGCCGCACCCCTGCGGCCCGGGGCGTCCTTGATCGCCGCAGCGCGGGATGGGCAGGTTGGCGGTCGGCCCCGCTCGGGCACGGTGGGGCCGGGGGAGGCGTTCATGACCGAGCCGACGCGCGTGCTGATCGTCGACGACGAGCCCAACATCCGCCTTTCGCTCGAGTTCCTGATGCGCAAGGCAGGCTACGCCGTGCGCAGCGCCGGCGACGGCGAGGAGGCGCTCGCCGAGGTCGCGCGCGAGGCGCCGGACGTGGTGCTCCTCGACGTCATGATGCCCAAGCTCGACGGCTTCGCCGTGTGCGCGCGGATCCGCGCGATGAGCTTGGCGCGCCGGGTGGGGATCATCATGGTGACGGCGCGCGGCCGCGAGGTCGAGCGCGAGCGGGCCCGCGCCCTCGGCGCCGACGACTACATCGTCAAGCCCTTCTCGGCGCGCGAGGCGATCGAGCGGGTCGCGGCGCTGCTCGCGGCGCGCTCGCCCGACCCGGCGGCCGGCTGAGCCGCCGGCGACGCCAGCCGGGCGCGCAGGAGGGGAGCGGCGAAGTCGAGGAAGGCGCGGATGCGCGGCGCCACGAGGCCGTGGTCGCCGTGCACCAGCTGGACCGGCACCGGCGAGGGTGCGAGGTCGGGCAGGATCTCGACCAGACGTCCGGCGGCGAGCCCTTCGGCGGCGTGGTAGGAGAGCACGAAGGCGATGCCGTGGCCCGCCTCGGCGAGCGCCACCGCGGTCCCGGCATCGTTCACCTCGAGGCGCGGCTCGACCCGCACCGGGAGGGCGCGGCCGTCGCGCTGCAAGGTCCAGACCCGCCCGGGAGCCGTGCCGGTGAAGCCCAGGAGGGCGTGACGGGCCAGATCGCCGGGCGTGGCCGGCGTGCCCGAGCGGCCGAGGTAGGCCGGGCTCGCCACGAGGATCCGCCGGACCTCGCCGACGCGGCGCGCGAGCAGCGCCGAGCCCGGCAGGGCGCCGATCCGAAGCGTGACGTCGATCCCCTCCTCGACGAGGCTGACGACGCGATCGACGAGCACGAGGCGGCAGCTCACCGCCGGATGGCGCTCGAGGAAGGCCGCCACGACCGGGGCCAGATGCAGCCGGCCGAAGGTCGTGGGGCCGCCGATCACGAGCCGGCCCGAAGGCTCGAGCGCCTCGCCCGCCAGCGCGCGCTCGGCCGCCTCGAGCTCGCCCAGCACCCGCTCGGCCGCCCCCACGTAGGCGCGACCGGCGTCGGTGAGCTGGACGCGGCGGGTGGTCCGCTGCAGCAGCCGCACGCCGAGCCGGGCCTCCAGCGCGGCCACGATCCGGGTCACCGACGGCGGCGAGAGCTGCAGCCGGCGCGCTGCCGCGGCGAGGCTCCCGGCCTCGGCCACGGCGACCACGACCTCGAGGGCGCGCAGACGGTCCAGGGCGGTGTTCCATCTTTCGGAACTGTCTCTTTCGAGGGAAGACCATTCTTCGGCAGTGCGCAATGACCACCTGCGAGCGGACGGCCGCGAGACGGCCGCCACCTGCCGAGGAGCACACCGGCCGTGACCCACAGCTTCGCCGCCATCGCCTTCACCCCGCGGGTGCGGGCGCTGCAGGAGGAACGGGACAGCCGGAGCGCCTACGCCCGGCTCGACCAGGGGCCACCCGACCACGACCGGCTGGGTCCGGCCGAGATCGCCTTCCTCGGCGCCCGCGACGGCTTCTACATGGCGACCGTTTCGGAGACCGGCTGGCCCTATGTGCAGCATCGCGGCGGGCCGCCCGGCTTCCTGCGCGTGCTCGACGAGCGCACCCTGGGCTTCGCCGACTTCCGCGGCAACCGGCAGTACGTGAGCGTCGGCAACCTGCTCGGCAACGACCGGGTGGCCCTGTTCCTCGTCGACTACGCCAAGCGCAGGCGGCTCAAGCTCCTCGGCCGGGCGCGGATCGTCGGTCCGGACGAGCCGGCGGTCCTCGAACGCCTGGAGCTCCCCGACTACCCGGCGCGGGTCGAGCGGGGCCTGCTCGTCCGCGTCGCGGCCTTCGACTGGAACTGCCCGCAGCACATCGCACCACGCTTCACGGCGGCCGAGGTCGCAGCGGCCGCGGCTCCGCTGCTGGAGCGGATCGCCGAGCTGGAGGCCGAGCTCGCCCGGAGCTCCGGTGCCGCCGGGCGCGTGCCGACCGCTTGATGCGGGCGCCGGGCCGTGGTCCGCTCGCGGCCACCCGCGCGGCGGCGCGGCGGGGGCCTGGAGAGGGAGCCCGAGCGGTGAGCAGCACGGTCGTCTGGGCGCGCGTCCCGATCGCCCTCGAGGCACCCGAGACCATGGTCCCGGCGCTGCAGAGCGTGCTCGAAGGGGAGTACGAGACGGGCTGGTCGGGCGAGGGTCTGCGCGTGCTCGACATCGGCGCCAATGTCGGGGCCTTCGCGATCTGGGCCGCGCTGCGCTGGCCGGGCAGCCGGATCGACTCCTTCGAGCCGCATCCGGGCTCCTTCGCCATGCTGGAGCGCAACACCCGGCCCTTCCCCGGCATCACCCCGCACAATCGTGCGGTCTGGCCGGAGCCCGGTCGCGCCCGCTACTTCGGCCGCTACGCCGGCGACGGTGAGGCCGGCATCGTGCGCGTGATCGGGCGGATGTTCGCCGAGGTGCCGCTCGACCGGAGCTTCGAGGTGGAGGTGGTGCACCCGGCGGCACTGCCGCGTGCCGACGTCGTCAAGCTCGACGTGGAGGGCGCCGAGCCCGAGATCCTGGAGCACCTCGATCTGAGCGCCACCTCGCTCGTGCTGCTGGAGTACCACAGCGACGCCGGCAAGCGTCGGATCCTCGAGGTCACCCGCGGGCGCTTCGCGGTGCTCCGCGCGGTCGACCATCCCTGGCGCGGCCTCATGGACCGGCCGGAGTACCGCGCCGACCTGGCGGACGACCATTTCGGCCTGCTCTTCCTGATCGCCCGCGAGGGCTGCCGGCTGCGCGCGCCGGCGGCCGGCTAGGTCCCCGGCGCCGGCTCCGGTGTGGCCCGCCTGCCGAAGTCGGGCATCGTCCGCACGAGCTCGCGCGCATAGGCGCTCTCCGGCCGCTCGAGCACGCGCGCGCAGCTGCCCTCCTCGACGATCCGCCCCGCCCGGATCACCGCCAGCCGATCGCACGTGTAGCGGATCACGGCGAGGTCGTGGCTGATGAACAGGTAGGTGAGCCCGAGCCGGGCCTGCAGGTCGCACAGCAGGTTCAGGACCTGCGCCTGGACCGAGACGTCGAGCGCCGAGGTCGGCTCGTCGAGGAGGAGGAGCTCGGGCCCGGTCGCCAGCGCGCGGGCGATGCCGATGCGCTGGCGCTGGCCGCCGGAGAACTCGTGCGGGTAGCGGTACAGGTGCTCGGCGCCGAGGCCGACGAGGGAGAGGAGCTCGACCGCCCGGCCGGTACGCCCGCGCCGATCGAGGCCGACGGCGTCGCGGTGCACGAGCATCGGCTCGGTCACGATGTCGTGCACCGTCATGCGCGGGTTGAGCGAGGCGTAGGGGTCCTGGAAGACGATCTGGACGCGGCTGCGCAGCCGCCGGAGCGCGGCCCGGCCGAGCTTGGCCATGTCCTCGCCCTCGAGCAGGATCCGCCCGGAGCTCGGCTCCTCGAGACGGAGGACGAGGCGGGTGAGCGTGGTCTTGCCCGAGCCCGATTCGCCGACCAGCCCGAAGCTCTCGCCGCGGGCGATGGCGAGCGAGACGCGGTCGAGTGCGACGACCGGCCGGCCGCGGCGGAACGGGCCGCCGCCGCTCGCATAGACCTTGGAGACCGCCTGGAGCTCCAGCATCAGGCGGCGGCCTCGACCTCGCCGGCGCGCAGGCAGGCGACCTCCTGGCCGGGGCCGAGCCGCACGAAGGCCGGGAGCTCCCGGCTGCAGGCGGGCCGTGCGAGCGGGCAGCGCGGGGCGAAGCGGCAACCGGACGGTGGTGCCAGCAGGCTCGGCACGGCGCCGGGCAGTCCGCGCAGCGCCCCGCGCGCCACGCCCTGGACCGGGATCGCCGCCAGGAGCGCGCGCGTGTAGGGGTGGCCGGGTCGGTCGAGCACGGCGCCGACCTCGCCCCGCTCGACGACGTTGCCGGCGTACATGACCGCGAGGTGCGTGCAGATCTGCGCCACGACCGCGAGGTTGTGGGTGATCAGCAGCACGCCCATGCGCAGCTCGCGCACCATGCCCAGGAGGAGCTGGAGGACCTGCGCCTGGACCGACACGTCGAGTGCCGTGGTGGGCTCGTCGGCGATCAGCAGGTCGGGTCGGCCGATCAGCGCCATGGCGATCAGCACGCGTTGCCGCATGCCGCCGGAGAGCTGGTGCGGCCAGGCATCCAGGTGCGCCTCGGGTTCGGGCAGGCCGACGCGGGCGAGCATGGCGGCGGCGCGGTCGCGGGCGGCCCGACGGCGGGCGCGCCATCCGTTGGCATCCGGGCCGAGGAGCTCGGGGCTCGAGCGGGCCGCGGCGAGCGCCACGTCGACGAGCTGCTCGCCGATCCGGAAGGACGGGTTGAGGTTGGTCGTCGGGTCCTGGAAGATCATGCCGATCCGCCGGCCGCGCAGCGACCGCACGCGCGCCTCGGGCAGGCCCAGGAGCTCCGTCCCGTCGAAGCGGATCGAGCCCTTCGGGTAGCGCGCCGGCGGGGTGGGCAGGAGCCTGGCCACCGACAGGCCGGTCACCGACTTGCCGCACCCCGTCTCGCCGACGAGCCCCCAGATCTCGCCGCGCCGCAGGGTGAGGTCGACCCCGTTCAGCACCCGTGCCACGCCGTCGAAGCCCTCGAGCGTCAGCTGCAGGTCGCGGATCTCGAGGAGTGGCGGCTCCATGGCTCAGCGTCGGGTCCGCGGGTCGAGCAGGTCGCGCAGGCCGTCACCCAGGAGGTTGAAGCCCAGCACCGCGACGAAGATCGCGAGGCCGGGGAAGATCGCCATCCACCAGAAGTCCGGCATGTAGCTGCGGGCGATCGCGAGCAGCGAGCCCCATTCGGGCGTGGGCGGCTTGACGCCGATGCCGATGAAGCCGAGCGAGGCCACGGCGAGGATGGCGAAGCCGACGTCGAGCGACACCTTGACGATCACCGGCGTCAGCACGTTCGGCAGGAGGTGGCGCAGGAGGATCCGCACCCGGCCGACGCCCACCGCGCGGGCCGCCACGATGTAGGGTTCCTCGCGCCGGGCCAGCACCTCGCCACGCACGAGACGGGCGAAGCCCGGCCACCAGGAGAGCGCGATCGCCACCACCATGTTGAGCAGCCCGGGCCCGAGCGCGGCGGCCACCGCCATGGCCAGGATCAGGCCCGGCACGGTGAGCTTGAGATCGGCCAGGCGCATCAGGATCTCGTCGGTCCAGCCGCCGGCGTAGCCGGCGATCGCGCCGAGCGCGGTGCCGACGAGGGCGCCCAGCAGCACCACGGCGAGCCCGGCGAGCACCGAGACGCGGGCGCCGGCGAGGACCAGCGAGAGCACGTCCTGGCCGAGCTCGTTGGTGCCGAAGGGGTGGGCGAGCGAGGGTGGGGCGAAGCGCGCGCCGGTGGCGATGCCGCCGGCCACGTGCTCGGGATAGGGCGCCAGGAGGCCGCCGAAGAGGGCCATCGCCAGGACGAGGCCGCTGAGCGCCAGACCCACGAGCGAGAGGCGGCTCTGCCCGAAGCGGTAGACCGCCCGCCGCCAGGCGACGCGGCGCGGGCTGGCACCGGCCTCGAGGGCGGCGCTCACGTCACCCGCACCCGCGGGTCGACCACGCCGTAGAGGATGTCGACCACGAGGTTGATCGCGACGAACAGCGTGCCGATCACGAGTGTCACGCCGATCACCGGCATGAAGTCCTGCGTCACGACCGACTTGGTGGCGTAGAGGCCGAGGCCCGGCCAGTCGAACACGGTCTCGACCAGGACCGTGCCGCCGAGCAGCCAGCCGAAATAGAGGCCGATCACCGTCAAGGTCGCGGAGACCGCGTTGCGGGCCACGTACTTGCCGATGATCTGCCACTCCGGCAGGCCGAGCGCCCGCTCGGTCAGCACGTAGTCCCGGCTCAGTACCTCGAGGGTCGAGGCGCGCATCATCCGCATGATGGTGGCGAGCGGCGAGAGCGAGAGCGCCACGGCCGGCAGCAGCAGGTGCTGGAGGGCGAGCCCGAGTGCCCGCAGGTCGCCGGCCAGGAGGGCGTCGAGCGTCAGGAGGCCGGTCACGAGCGGCGGTGGATCCTCGGTGATCGGGAAGCGGCCGCCGAGCGGCAGCCAGCCGAGCGCCATGGCGAGGCCGAGCTGCAGGAGGAGGCCCAGGAAGAAGCGCGGCATCGAGATGGCACCCAACGCCAGCACGCGGGAGACGGTGTCCGGCCAGCGGTCGCGCCAGACCGCGGCGGCGAGGCCGGCCGGCAGCCCGAGCCCGACCGCGAGCAGCATGGCGGCCAGCACGAGCTCGAGCGTGGCCGGCAGATAGGCGGCGATGTCCTCGGCCACCGGCCGGCGGGTGAAGATCGAGACGCCCATGTCGCCGGACAGGAGCCCGGTCAGATAGGTCCAGTACTGGACGGGGATCGGGCGATCGAGGCCGAACTCCCGGGCATAGGCCTCGATCTCGGCGGGCGTCGCGTTCGGCCCGGCGGCGAGTGCCACCGGATCGCCCGGCAGGAGCCGGGCGATTGCGAAGACCAGCACGGTGAGCCCGAGGAGGACCGGGATCGTGAGCGCGATCCGGCGGAGGACGAAGCCCAGCACGCGCGCCGGCCCGCGGCCCGGCGCTCAGGCGAGCGACAGGGCGAACGCCTCGATGGCGTTGGAGGCCACGGGCGTGAAGACGAAGCCCCTGACATTGTCGCGCAGCGCCAGCTTGCGCCGCTCGAGCACGCCGAAGATGTCCGGCGCGTCGGCCACCACCGCCTTCTGGAAGTCGCGGTAGATGGCGATCCGCCGGGCCTCGTCCTGCTCGCCCCTGCCCTGCTCGATCAGCGCGTCGACCGCCGGGTTCGCGTAGACGGCGTTCTGCCAGTTGCCGTTGCGCGAGGAGTGGTAGGCGGCGAAGGCGATGTTGTCCGGATCGCCGTAGTTGGCGGTCTGGTAGACGGGGAAGAAGTCCGGGAAGGTCTCCGGGCTGCGGCAGGCGGCCACCATGTCCGGCCAGATCATGGGCTTGATGTCGAGCTCGAAGCCCAGGGGCTTCAGGCTGTCGAGCAGGACGAGCGCCCAGCGCCGCTGCTGCTCCAGGCCGGAGACGTGCACCATGGTGAGCTTGAGCCCGCCGTTCGGGTGCTTCGAGCGGGCGAGATGCTCCTTGGCCCTGGCGAGATCGGTCCGGTAGACCTCGAGGTTCGGATCGTGGCCGAGGATGCCGTGCGGCAGCGGCCCCACCATGAGGTCGGCGTAGCCGGCCGCATCGAGCATGGCCTTGTAGTTGAAGGCGTAGGACACCGCCTTGCGCAGCTCGGGGTCGGCCAGGGGCCCGTGCCGGGTGTTCATCTTGATCGAGAAGGTCCGGTACTCGGGCTCGATGATGCGCACCACGCCCGGCCGGTCCTTGAGGGCGTCCATGTCCTCGCTCGTGAGATCGACCGCGATGTGCGCCTCGCCGCGCTGGAGCATGAGCCGCTGCGCCGCGGTCTCGCGGGTGATCCGCCAGATGACGTGGCTGACGTCGCCGCCGCCCGCCTGCCACGGCCGCTCGACCCGCTCGAGCTCGTACAGGTTGCCGGCCTCGGCGCGGCGCACGCGGAACGGCCCGGAGGCCGCGAGGTTGGACCGCAGCCAGCCCTGCCCGTCGTCGCCGCCGAGATTGACCTCGACCTGCGCCTTCTCGACGATCCAGATCCAGGGCAGGACCTGCAGGAACGCGGCGAACGGCTTGAGCAGTGCGAAGGACACCGTTCCGGGATCGACCGCGCGCACGCTGTCGGGCCCGACCACGCCCTGGATCATCCAGGCATTGCCGCGGTTGAGCCGGAGCGCGCGCCGGAAGGAGTAGACGACGTCCTCGGCGGTGACCGGCTTGCCGGAGTGGAAGCGCGCCGCGGGGTCGAGCTTGAACTCGAAGCTCCGTCCGTCCGCGCTCGACGACCAGGAGGATGCGAGCGCCGGCACGGGCGTCGGCGGGTTGCCGCGCACCCGGACCAGCGAGTCGTAGGTGTTGCGCAGGAGGAAGCTCGCCGAGTAGCCGGTCGCGACGTGCGGGTCGAAGTTCGGGATGTCCTGGTTGGAGGCGATGATCAGGACCTTCCGGCCGGCCTGGGCGTGCGCCCGGCCGGGGACGCCCGCGGCCAGCACGGCACCCCCCGTGGCGAGCATCAGACCCCGTCGCGAAAGCCCCTGTGCCGCGTCGATCCGCATGCCCGATCCCTCCCCAGCTCGCCGGCCCCGCCGGCGCGTCAGCCGCCCCACTGGACGGGCGGGTCGGCCCCGCCCGCAGCCACGTCGTCGACCAGGCCCAGGGCCCGGTCGCGCGCCACCGCCGCCGGCTCGCGTGCCTCGGGCGGACCATAGCCCGAGCCGCCGGCCAGCGTCAGCTCGACGATCTCCGCGGTCCGGGTGAGCTCGACCAGCGCACCCGTGCCGCAATCGCGGAGCAGGCGCCCCGAGGGGTCGACCATCCGACCGCGCGCCCCGCCGCCCGGCTCACCGCCGAACAGGCCGGGGATCGGGTTGTCGACGCCCTCGGGATAGACCGAGACGAGCATCGGCAGCCCGTCCTCCTCGCGCTTGCGGAAGCGGACCCGTTGCCCGAGCCCGCCGCGGTGGCGGCCGCGGCCGCCCGAGCCGGGCACGAAGGTCTTCTCCAGGACCAGCACGGGGCAGCGCGCCTCGAGCCGCTCGATCGAGGTGTTGGCCGCCGAGGTCGGCCAAAGCAGCGCGGAGTTGCCGTCGCGCGCCGCGGAGGCGCCCTGGCCGCCACCGCAGAAGAGCATGTCCGAGTAGAGCCGGCCGTCGCCGTCGCGACCGTAGATCGTGGCCGCCACCGCCACGCCCGAGAAGGCCTGCACCGCCTCCGGAGCGGCCTCGGCGAGCGCGCGGAAGATCAGGGGCGCGAGGTACCAGCCGGTACGGGTGCGCAGGTTCACCGCGGCCGGCCGGGTGCAGTTGAGGATCGAGCCCTCGGGCGCCTCGACGGTGAAGGGCCGGTAGCAGCCGGCATTGCCGCGCACCCGCGGGGTCAGCATGCACTTCAAGGGGTAGGTCGCGTGCGCGGCGGTGTAGTTGAGCGTGCAGTTCAGCCCGCCGACCGGCATCTGCGGCGGCGCGCCCGAGAGGTCGATCGCGATCCGGTCGCCCGCCACGGTGATCGCGACCGGGTAGCGCAGCGGCACGCCCATCGGGTTGTTGGTGATCTCGGCGCGGAAGACGCCGTCCGGCAGGGAGCGGATCGCCGCCCGCATCGCCGCTTCCGAGCGGCCCTGGACGACCTCCGCCAGGGGTCCGAGCTCCGAGAGGCCGTACTCCTCCATGAAGGCCGCGAGTCGGGCGGCTCCGATGGCATTGGCCGCCACGAACGAGCCGATGTCGCCCAGCACCTGCTCGGGGTGGCGGACGTTCTCGCGGATCAGGGCGAACAGGGTCGCGTTCGGACGACCCTCCTCGTAGAGCTTCAGCGGCGGGATCTGCAGCCCTTCCTCGTAGATCTCGCGGGCGGCCAGCGAATCCTTGGTGCCGCCGATGTCCGAGACGTGCCCGACGGTACCCGTCAGGCCGACGAGCCGACCGCCCACGAAGACCGGTGTCACGACCGCGATGTCGAACAGGTGCCCGGCGCACAGCCACGGATCGTTGGTGACCAGCACGTCACCCGGGCGCAGCGTCGCCGCCGGGAAGCGCTCGAGGAGCGCCTTCACCGCGCGCGGCAGGGTGAGGTTGAAGACCGGCATCGCGCGCGGCGAATGCGCGAGTGTCTCGCCGTCCCGGTCGAGCAGCTCGCAGGCGAAGTCCTGCGCCTCGGAGATGACCAGCGAGAAGGCGGTCCGGCAGACCGTGAGCCACATCTCCTCGACGACGTTGACGAGCCGGCTCCACATGATCTCGAGGCCGATCGGGTCGCGCTCGATGCGCGCCACCGCCTCCCGCCGGCCGGTCCCGGGCGGCATGAGCGGCTCCAGCGCGCGGGTGCGGCCGACCACGATCACGAGATTGCCGTGCGGGTCGACCCGCAGCCGGTCGCCCGGCCCGATCACCGTCGTGGCCTCGCGCTCCTCGACGATCGCCGGCCCCTCGATCTCGGCGCCCGGGGCCAGTCCGTAGCGGTCGAGGATCGGGACCTCGCACGGTCCCTCGGCGAACCAGGCGGTCCGCCGGCCCTTGACCGGTTGGCCGACGCCCGCCAGCTCGAACGCGCCCCCGAGCGGCACGGCGGGCTCGGGGCCGACGAGGCGCACGCGGAAATGCACGGCCTCGACGGCGGCGTCCTCGGGCACCGCCGTGTAGCGCTCGCCGTAGGCGGCGGCGAAGGCCGCGCGGATCGCGGGCAGCGAGGTCGCATCGAGCCGGCCCTCGGGCAGCGGCACGGCGATCTCGTGCATCTGGCCGACGAGACGCATGTCGGCGCTGCGCTCGACCCGGATGGCCCCGGGCGCGACCCCGGCCGCCTCGAGCCGCGCCCGACCCTCGGCCTCGAGCTCCCGGAACAGCGCCTCGACCGGAGCGAAGTCGAGGCCTGCCGCGAGGGGGAGCCGCAGCGAGCGGACCCCTTCGAAGGACAGGGGGGCGGCGAGGAAGCCGAGTGCCGAGGCGGCACCCGAGGCCGGGGGTACGAGCACCCGGGCGATGCCGAGCGCGCGGGCGACCTCCACGGCGTGCGCCGGTCCGGCCCCGCCGAAGGCCACGAGGGCGCAGCGGCGCGGGTCCTTGCCCCTCTCGACGAGGTGGACCCTCACCGCGGCCGCCATCGCCTCCACCACGACCGCGTGGATGCCGAGCGCGGCGCGCTCGACCTCGAGCCCGAGCGGGGCCGCGAGGCCGGCCACGGCGCGCCGCGCGGCGACGCGGTCGAGCGCCATGGCACCGCCCAGGAAGAAAGCCGGGTCGTAGTAGCCGAGCACGAGGTTGGCGTCGGTCACGGTGGGCGCGGTCCCGCCGAGCCCGTAGCAGGCGGGCCCCGGGTCGGCGCCCGCCGAGCGCGGACCGACCTCGAGGAGGCCGACCTCGTCGATCGCGGCGATCGAGCCGCCCCCGGCGCCGATCTCGATCATGTCGACGACCGGGGTCTCGACCGGCAGGCCGGAGCCGCGGGTGAAGCGGTGCACGCGGGCCGCCTCGAGCATCGGCGCGATCTCGGCGCGGCCACCCTCGACGAGGCAGGCCTTGGCGGTGGTCCCGCCCATGTCGAAGGCGATCACCGCATCCGCACCGGCGCGGGCGGCCACGAGGGCGGTCGCGAGCGCGCCACCGGCGGGGCCGCTCTCGAGCAGCCGCACCGGGAAGGCGCGCGCCGTCTCGACCGAGACGAGCCCGGCCGCGGAGGTGACGAGCCGCAGCGTGCCACGGAAGCCCGCGGCGGCGAGCGCCGCCTCGAAGCGCCGGAGGTAACGCTCGACGAGCGGCTGGGCGTAGGCGTTGGCGCAGGCCGTGACGGCGCGGGGATACTCGCCCATCTGCGCCACGACCTCGCTCGAGAGCGAGACCGGAAGATCCGGGCGGAGCCGCCGGACGATGGCTGCCGCCGCACGCTCGTGCGCCGGATTGACGTAGGCGTGCAGGAAGACGATCGCCACCGCCTCGCAGCCGGCCTCGGCGAGCCCTTCGACCGCGCGCTCGACCGAGCCCGGATCGAGCGGGTGGACGATGCGGCCGAGGGCGTCGATCCGCTCCGCGACCTCCAGCCGTCGGTCGCGCGGCACGAGCGGCTCGGGCCGCTCGAGGAACAGATCGTAGATGTCGTAGCGCTGCTCGGTGCCCATCTCCAGCAGGTCGCGGAAGCCCGCGGTGGTCAACAGGCCGAGCCGCGCTCCCTTGCGCTCGATCAGGGCGTTGGTGACGAGCGTCGTGCCGTGGACGATCTCCGCCAGATCGGCGAGCGTGAGCCCTTCCCGGGCGACCAGCTCGGCGAGGCCCGAAAGCGCGCCCTCGGAGGGATCGGCCGGCGTGGTGAGCCGCTTGTGCAGGGCGAGGCGGCCGCTCGCCCGGTCGAGCAGGACGAAGTCGGTGAAGGTGCCGCCGATGTCGAGGCCGACCCGGAAGCGGCCGTCGGCGGCGGCGCCGGGGCGGCTCACGCGGCCCCCGCCCGGTGCAGCGGATCCCCGGTCAGGCGACCGATCGCCCGGGCCGCCGCGAGCAATGCTCGGCCGATCGCCGCCCGCTCCGCCGGCTCGGTGGTCGCCGCCGGGCAGACGATGCACAGCGCCACCGCCTCGCCCGTGGCCGGGTCGCCGACCGAAGCGGCGAGCCCGCACACGCCGCGCAGCGCCTCCTCCTCGGAGAGCGCGAAGCCCTCGGCGCGGACTTGCGCGAGCCGCTCGAGGAGCTCCGCCACGCTCCGCGGCGCCCGCTCCGAGACGGGCTCGAGTCCGTCGGCGTAGAGGGCCACGACCTCCGCGTCGGACAGACGCGCGAGGAGGCTGCGCCCGGTCGCCGTCGCCGCCGCCGGGAGCCGCCGGCCGATGCTGCTCGCCACGCGCAGCGCGTGGCTGCCCGGATGGTCGGTCACCGCCGCCACCCAGCGCCCGTCGCGGACCGAGACGTAGCCGGTGTGCCCGCATTCGGCCACGACCGCCGCGACGGCCGCATCGGCCCGGGCGAGGAGCGTGGACGAGCGGAGATAGGCGCGGGCCGCTTCGAGGATCACGAGCCCTGGCCGGTGGCGCTTGCTCACCCCCACCGTCTCGAGCAGGCCCACCTCGCGCATCGTGCGCAGGAGGCGCGAGGCGTTGGCGCGCGGCATGCCGAGCCGGGTGACGAGGTCGGTCACGGTGAGCGGGCCGCCGTCCTCGCCCATCGCGCGGAGGACCCGGGCGGCGCTCGCGAGGATGGTCACGCGCCCCCTCGTTCCATCCAGTGGAATTGCCGTTCCGTCGATCGGATGGCAGAGCCCGCGGCCCACGTCAAGCGCGCACGGCCGGGTCCGACCAACCCACCTTCACAAGGACGGCCGGCAACGATAGGCGCGGTGGCGCGCGGCGAGAACGGGCCGCGGAAAGGAAACGGCCATGGCGACCTTCGAGCTCGGCCCCGGAGACGCGCTCGCCTACGAGCACCGGCCGCCCCGAACGGACGCCGGGTCGACCTTCGTCTTCGTGAACGCCGTCACCGGCGACATCGCGCAGTGGCGCCAGGTCGGCGAGCGGCTCGAGGCGGCCGGACACGGCACCCTCGCCTGGAACTTCCGCGGGCAGGCGGGCAGCCGCTTCGCCCCGGGCACCCGCCTCGACCTGCCGCTGATCGTTTCCGATCTGCGTCGGCTCCTCGAGGGCTTGCGGCCGGTCCGCCCGGCGCTCGTGGGGCTTTCGATCGGCGGGCTCTACGCCGCCCGCGCCGTCCTCGACGGTGCCGAGGCGAAGGGCCTCGTGCTCCTGAACACGCTGCGCAAGCCGGGCGTGCGGCTGGATTGGATCAACGCCGCGGTGGTGCGCGTGATGGAGGTCGCCGGCCCGCTCCTGATGCGCGATCTCATGACCCCGCTCCTTTTCGGGCCGGCCTGGCTCGCGGCGCACCGTGCCGAATGCCTCCTGCCCGGAACCCGCTACGCGCCGCTCGATCCGGCCTCCGGGCAAATGGAACTCTTGCGCCGGATGGGCGAAGCCGATTGGGACGTCCCCTGGGAGCGGCTCGACCTCCCGACGCTCGTCGTCTCGGGCCTCCAGGACCGGGTGTTCTACGACGCCCGCGACGTGGCCGAGCTCGCCGCGCGGCTGCCGCGGGTCCGCCGGATCGACCTGCCCGAGGCCGGCCACATGCTACCGGTCGAGGCCCCGGACGGGCTGGCCTCGGCCCTGCTCGACTTCGCCCGGGAGATCGCCCCGTGAGCGCTCCGGCCGCGCCGATCCCGACCACCCGCCTGCTCCTCATCTACGGCTGCATCCTGCTCGGCGTGTCCGGCCACGCCTCGAGCGAGTTCGTGGCCGTCCTGACCGGCATGTTCGGGCCCGAGCTCACCGTCTGGCGCTTCCTGCTGGGGGGCGCGGGGCTCGTCCTCCTGGCCCTCTTCTGGCCGGGCCAGCGCGATCTACTGACCCCGCTCAAGGTCGAAGGTGCCCGGATCGCGCTCCTGTCGATCTTCGGCATGACGCTCGCCCAGCTCCTCTTCCACTGGGCCCTGAACTTCGCCACGGCGATCCAGGTCGCGACCATGGTCTCGACCATGCCGCTCCTGGTCGTGCTCGCGAACTGGGCGATCAACCGGAGCCCGATCTCGACCGCCAAATGGGTGAGCGGGATCGGCGCCCTCCTGGGCGTGGTGATCCTCCTGACCGACGGCTACCTCGTCCAGGTCACGGTCGCCGCGGAGTGGTCCAAGGCGTTCGTGGGCGTGCTCCTGGCCTTGGGGTGCGCGCTCGTCTCCTCGGTCTACATGGTCCTCGTCCGCCCGCTCTACCAACGCTGGGGGGCGGTGCGGATGACCGCCTACTGCTTCGCGATCGGCTTCCTCGCGCTCTGGCCCACGGTCGGCCTCGTTTGGGGGATCTGGGTCGATCCGACCACGCTCTTCGACCGCACCCCACAGCAATGGTCGGCGGTCCTCACCCTCGGCATCTGGAACACGACGATCGCCATGGCCCTTTGGCTCGGCGGGCTGGCCGCCGCCCCCGACATCGGCCGCGCCAACTATCTCTTCTTCCTGAAGCCGGTGATCGCCGCGGGCCTCGCGCTGGCCTTCCTCGACCAGCCCTTCACGGGAACCCAGCTCCTGGCCGTCCTGGTCGTGTGCGGCTGCGTGCTCGTCGAGCTGTTCTGGGATCAGATCACGGGCCTCTTCGGCCGCCGCCCGATGCCGGTCGGAGCCCAGCGCGCGCGCCGCTGAGCGGCCGGCTTGGCAGGGCGCGCGGATCTGCTAGGAGCGCGCGGCGAGCCTGCCCGGACGCCCCGTGTCGATGACCCGCTCCGCTGCCGATGCGCCCGAAGCGCGGGCCCGGCCCTTCCGCGTCAAGATCTGTGGCCTGACCGAGCCCGGTGCGGTCGAGCTCGCCGTCGAGCTGGGCGCGAGCTTCCTGGGCTTCGTCCTCTACCCTCCCTCGCCCCGCTTCGTCCCGCCCGAACGGCTCGCCGAGCTGCTCGAGCGGCTTCCGCAAGCCGTCCGCAGCGTCGGCGTCACCGTCGATCCGACCGACGAGTTCCTCGACCACGTCCTGGGCCACGCCCCGCTCGACACACTCCAGCTCCACGGCACCGAGAGCCCCGAGCGGGTCCACGCCGTGGCGCTGCGGACCGGCTGTCGGGTCATGAAGGCGATCCGGGTCGGGGAGGCGGCCGACCTCGAGGGCATCGAGGCGTTCTTCGAGGCCGCCGACCTGCTCCTGTTCGACGCCCGCCCGCCGCGCGACGCCGCCTGGCCCGGCGGCCACGGCCTGCCCTTCGACTGGCGCCTGCTCGAAGGCTTCTCGGCGCCCCTGCCCTGGGCCTTGGCGGGCGGCCTCGAGACCGGCAATCTCGCGGCCGCCGTCGAGCTGCTGCGACCGCCGATCGTGGACGCGAGCAGCGGGCTCGAGCGCGCGCCCGGCATCAAGGACCCGACCAAGGTCCGGGCGTTCATGGCGGAGGCGCGGCGGCTCGGCCTGCGCCGCGCGGAGGAACCCGATTGACGATCGCCAACAGCCTCAGGACCGGCCCCGACGAGCGCGGCCGCTTCGGCCTCCACGGCGGCCGCTTCGTCGCCGAGACCTTGATGCCCTGCATCCTGGAGCTGGAGCGCGCCTGGGAGGCGGCGCGGCGGGAGCCCGCCTTCGAGGCCGAACTCGCACATTGGCTCGCCGACTATGTCGGCCGCCCCTCGCCGCTCTACTTCGCCGAACGGCTCACGGCCGAGCTCGGTGGTGCCAGGATCTACCTGAAGCGCGACGAGCTGAACCACACCGGCGCGCACAAGATCAACAACTGCATCGGCCAGGCGCTGCTGGCCAAGCGGATGGGCAAGCGCCGGATCATCGCCGAGACCGGCGCCGGCCAGCACGGCGTGGCGACCGCCACGGTCTGCGCCCGGCTCGGCCTCGACTGCGTCGTCTACATGGGCGAGCGGGACATCGAGCGCCAGCAGCCGAACGTCTTCCGCATGCGCCTGTTGGGCGCCGAGGTGCGGCCGGTGAGCTCGGGCTCGCGCACCCTCAAGGACGCCATGAACGAGGCGCTGCGCGACTGGGTCACCAACGTCGAAGACACCTTCTACCTGATCGGCTCGGTCGCCGGGCCCCATCCCTACCCGGCGATGGTGCGGGATTTCCAAGCCGTGATCGGCCGCGAGACCAAGGCGCAGATGCTCGAGAAGCAGGGCCGGCTCCCCGACGTGCTCGTGGCGGCCGTAGGCGGCGGCTCCAACGCCATGGGTCTCTTCCACCCCTTCCTCGACGATCGCGAGGTTCGGCTCGTCGCGGTCGAGGCGGCGGGCGAGGGCCTCGACACCGGGCTGCACGCCGCGGCGATGCTGCGCGGCCGGCCGGGTATCCTGCACGGCTCGCGCTCCTATCTCCTGCAGGACGAGGACGGCCAGGTGATCGAGCCGCACTCGATCTCGGCCGGGCTCGACTATCCCGGCATCGGCCCCGAACATTCCTGGCTCAAGGACATCGGCCGGCTCGAGGTCACCGCCGCCACCGACCGCGAGGCGCTCGACGCCTTCCGGCTGCTGGCCCGGCTGGAAGGCATCCTCCCGGCGCTCGAGCCCGCGCACGCACTCGCCGCGACCACGAAGCTCGCGCCGCGGCTGTCGAAGGACACGCTCCTCGTCGTCAATCTCTGCGGTCGCGGCGACAAGGACATCTACACGGTCGCCCGGCATCTCGGAGTCGAGCTTTGACGACCCGCATCGAGCGCCGCTTCGCCGAGCTCCGCCGCGAGGGCCGGGCCGGCCTCGTGACCTTCCTCGTGGCCGGCGATCCCGACATCCCGACCTTCGAGCGCCTGCTCGAGGGTCTGCCCGCAGCCGGAGCCGACCTGATCGAGATCGGCATGCCGTTCTCCGACCCGATGGCCGACGGGCCGACGATCCAGGCGGGCAATCTGCGGGCGCTCGCCAACGGGATCTCGCTCGCCCGCACGCTCGAGATCGTCCGCCGCTTCCGCGACCGCGACAGGACGACGCCGCTCGTCCTGATGGGCTACTACAACCCGATCTGGGCCTATGGCCGGCTCCGCTTCCTGGACGAGGCGGTGAGCGCCGGGGTCGACGGCCTCATCGTCGTCGACCTGCCGCCCGAGGAGGACGAGGAGCTCTGCCTGCCGGCCCTCGAGCGCGGCCTCGACTTCATCCGGCTCGCCACGCCCACGACCGACGATCGGCGCCTCCCCAAGGTCCTCCAGAACGTCCGCGGATTCCTCTACTACGTGTCGTTGACCGGCATCACCGGGGTGAAGCAGGCGATGGCCGAGGCGGTCGCACCGCAGGTCGCACGGCTCAGGCGGCACACCGATCTGCCGATCGCCGTGGGCTTCGGCATCCGCACGCCCGAGCAGGCGGCGGCGATCGCGCGGGTCGCCGACGCCGCCGTCGTGGGCTCGGCGCTGGTCGGCGAGGTGGCGGCGCATCTGGGCGCGGCGGGCGGGCCATCCGGTGGTTCTGTATG
>JBBIIE010000033.1:0-26836 GCA_037446605.1 Geminicoccaceae bacterium
GGCCTCGGGGCGCGCCACCAGCCGGATCGGGCCGATCCCGGGCGTGGCGGCCAGGGCCTCGACGACCCGCTCGACCATGGGGCGCCCGGCGACCGGCACGAGCGCCTTGGCGGCCACGCCCGCGGCGCGCGCCACGGGATCGACCTCGCCCGGCCGCTCCCCGGCGAGCACGACCGCCACCAGCGGCGCGGGCGGGCTCACCCGAGCTCCTTGCCGTAGATGCGGTAGGTCTTGTAGGGCCGGCCGCCGACCAGCCGGATCAGGGCGTCGGTGCGGCGGTTGTCCTCGAGCACCCAGGACAGCTCGGCGGCGCGCGTGCCGCGCGCGGCGTGGCTCTCCTTGACCGCGCGGATCACGCCGAGCGCCAGCGCCGCGCCCAGGGGCCCGTTCTGATGCGCCCGGCGCACGCCCATGAGCGGCATGCGCCACTCCGGCACGCCCCGGACCTTGAGCCGCCAGAGGAGCTTGGCCCAGCCGAAGGGGAGCAGCCGGCCGGCCAGGTCGCGGATCGCGAGGTTGAGGTTGGGCAGCGTCACGACCATGGCGGCGGGCTCGCCGTCGAGCTCGGCGATG
Source organism: Geminicoccaceae bacterium (assembly GCA_037446605.1). Taxonomy (GTDB): domain Bacteria; phylum Pseudomonadota; class Alphaproteobacteria; order Geminicoccales; family Geminicoccaceae; genus JANXAZ01. The sequence continues at coordinate 574 of JBBIIE010000033.1, forward strand.
GCGAAGTCCTCGGCGCGCACGAGCGGGCGGATCGAGCGTGCCAGATGCTGCGCCTCCTCGGCCTCGAGCGGGAGGAAGCCCCAATTGTCCGCCCAGGCGTCGTTGAAGATCGCGCAGACGGTGGCGATCTCCTCCCGGTAGCGGCGCATGTCGAGCGGGCGGACGCGGATGCGCTCGCGGCCCTCGGTGCGGGCCATGAGCTTGGCCGCCGCCTCGGGCCACGGCGCCTGGACGTCGGACCAGTAGCAGACGAGGTCCTTGAGCTTCCCGTAACCCTGCTCCTCGAGCCGCCGGGCGTACCAGGGTCGGTGGTGGCCCATCATCATGCTGGGCGGGGTGTCGAAGCCCGCGACGAGCAGGCCGCAGGAATCGTTGATCGAGGGGTCGAACGGGCCGGTCACGCGGGCCATGCCGCGGGCGCGCAGCCACGCCTCGGCGGCAGCGGTGAGGGCGGCGAAGACCGCCGGGTCGTCCGCGCCCTCGAGGAAGCCCATGTGGCCGGTCGCATCGCCGTAGCGCGCGAGATGCGCCCGGTTGACCTGGGCACTGATGCGGCCGACGTCGCGGCCGTTCCGCCGCGCCACGAGGAGCACCATCTCGATCGAGCGGAGGAACGGGTTCCTGGACGGGTCGAGATGCTCGCGCCGCTCCAGATCGAGCGGCTTCACCCAGCAGGGATCGTCGGCGTAGAGCGCATCGGGCACCGCCAGGAAGCGGGCGAGCCCGCGGCGTCCGCGGACCTCCTCGACCTCGACCGCGCCCTCAGGTCGCACGCCGCATGCGCCGGGTCGCGAGCTCGTCCTCGCTCGGCGACAGCTCCGCCACCCAGGGATAGCGCGCACGCTCCTCGGCCGTGTAGCCGAGGTTGAACGTGGTCGGGCTGCGCGGCACCTCGCGCGGGTGCTGGTAGAGCGTGCCCAAGAGCCGGTCCCAGAGCCCGCTCGTGATGCCGAAATTGCCGTGCTCGTTGTGGAAATGGTGCGCCAGGTGGCGCCGCTTGATCTCCCGCAGCCAGCGGTTCGACGGCGTGAACGGGAGGTGCTGGACGCAGTGGCAGAACTCGTAGCCGGCGAACAGCAGGAGCGCGGTCGCGAAGGCGGAGAGCGCGCCGGCCGGGCCGGCCACGGCCCAGCCCAGCGGCAGGGCGATCGCCGCGATCGTCGGCAGGGTCGTGTAGAGGGCGCCGAACAGTACCGCCAGATCGTGCGGATCGGCATGGTGGTCGTAGTGGATGCGCTTCCAGACCTTGGCGGTCAGGGGCGAGCGGTAGAGGAAGCGGCCGTGCAGCACGAAGCGGTGCAGGAGATACTCGGCCAGCGGGTAGACGAGGAGCGTGACCGCCGCCGCGGCGAGCGGACCCGCCCAGCCGGTCGCCAGACGGACCACGAGCAGGATCGCCGAAAGGGCGAGCGCGAGGTAGACCAGGATCGAGTAGTGCGTGAGGTAGGCGACGACCAGCTCGCCCAGCGTCATCTTGTCGAGCTGGTAACGTCGGCTCACCCAGGGTCGCCAGGAGATCGCCATCAGGTCCCGTCCTCGCCCGCCCGGGTCGCGGCGCGCCCCGAGGATGGCGAGCAGGTAGGACCTGCGGCCCGCGCGGGCAAGCGGGTGCGGTACCGGGGCCGCCCGCTCGGCGTCCGGTGGCGGCCGCCGGGCAACGGCCGGAGGCTCAGGCGGCGCTCGGCTGCTCGCTCATCAAGCGGCGCACGCGCTCGGCGACACGGTCGAGATCGTCGAGCGGTCGCGGGCGGGCCATGGCCGGCTCCGGGCGGCCGAGCCAGGCGACGAGGCCACGCGCCACGAGCGCCCGGTGCAGCTCGACCGGGTCGCGCGGCAGGTTGAGGAGCCCGCGCGTGGCCAGATGGTCGGCGAGCCGGCCGAGCAGGTTCTGCTGGAACGGCGTGCCGCGGTAGGTGGTGCCCTGGCCGACGAGGAGGCGGCCGAGCCGGGCGAGCGGGCGGCCGAGGGGGATGCGGTCGTACCAGCGCGGCAGGTCGACGAGCCGGGTCGGCCGCCCGGCGAGGCACGCCTCGGCGAGCGCCACGAGCTCGTCGGCGGTCACCACCACCGTGTCGGCGAGGCCGAGGAAGGCGGCCCGCGCGTCCGCATCCTCCCCGCTGCCCTCGCGGACCTCGAGGAGCGGCAGCCCGGCCAGCGCGGCGCGCAGGGCGGCCACCGCGGGCTCCGGCGCCTTGCGGTCGAGCCGGACGAGGAGGGAGCCGCCGCCCTCGCGCAGCTCGCGGGCGAGCTGCTCGCCGGCCCGGGCCAGCGCCTCGGGTGTCACCACGTAGCCGTCGCGGCCGCGGCCGACCAGGAGCGCCGTCCAGGGTCGCGGCAGGCCCGCGAGGCGGTCCTCCCAGCGGGCGCGCGCCGCCTCGAGCCGCTCGACCGGCAGCCCGGCGAGCGGGGCCGCCACCGGCAGGACGTTGTCGCGCAGGGGTAGGCGCGCCTGCGGGGTCGCGATGATCAGGTCGAACAGCTCGAAGGGGGCGCGCGGCCGGCCGATCTGGACGAGCCGGGCGCGTCCCCCGGTCGCCCTGCGGATCCAGAGGGCGGCCGGCACGCTCTTGCGCCCGCTCGCCAGGACGAGGTCCGGCCAGGGTGGCTCCAGGGGATCGCTCTCGGCCGCAACGAGGCTCGCGAGGGAGGCGCCGAGCAGCAGGTTGGGCAGACGGCGCCGGCCGTTGAGCACGAGGCGCTTGGTCTCGAACGGCCAGCCCAGGCTCCGCGCCAGCTCGGTCACCTGGCGATCGTAGGTCTCGTCGCCGGTGGTCAGCGCCCAGACACGCGGCTGGTCCGGGTCGCTCACGCGCCGGCAGGTGAAGCTGCGCGGCCCGGCGGTGGCGAGCCGCGGGTCGGGACGCACGTCGAGCTGCCAGGACCGGCCGGGCTGGCGGGCCGCGGCCTCGACGAGGCGCCGCCGCCACCAGGCGGGGCCGGCCAGCCCGCGCTCGGCGCGCGCCTGGACCTCGACGAGCAGCGCGCGGTCGGCGCGCGCCATGAGGGTGTCGAGCGCCCAGGCGATGTCGGCCGGCGGCAGCCGGTCGAGCAGGCCCGAGGCGAGCACCGCGTCGACCGGGCCGGCCGCGGCGAGGTGCGGGTCGCGGGCGAGGTCGACGCTGCGCAGGAGGAGGCCCGCCGGCGGGTCGGCGAGCTCGGGGACGCCGCCGTAGCCGACCACGAGCAGGCTGCGCGCGGCGGTGGCGGCGAGCAGCCGCCGGGCCTCCGCGGAGAGGCGCACCGGCTCGACGGCCGCGGGCGCCTCGTTGCTGGCCGCCACCGCCAGGAAGTCGGCCGAAGGCCGGTCGGCGGTGAAGATCTGGTAGCCGGCCGCATCGGCCTCCCGCTCCAGGTCGTGCCAGATGTAGGCCAAGGGGTTGGAGTGGTAGGAATAGTCGTCGGGGAAGGGTTCCCAGGGCTGCTGGTGCAGGGCCGTGTAGTGCAGGCACAGCGTGCGGCCCTCGACATACTCCTGGTCGCGCGCGTTCCAGTGCGGATCGCACGGACCCCAGAGGCCCGGGGTGGCGGCCGGCTTCCTGATGAGCGCGTGCTTGCCCTCGCGCGCCGCGGTCTGCCGGTTCCACAGCGGCAGCATCCGCGCGCAGTCGATCAGCATGACCGAGGTCTCCTCGGCCGAGATCGCGAGATAGCCGTGCTCGCCCATCTCGAGGTCGAAGAGGAGCGCCGGGTCGGCCAGGTAGATCTGGTCGACGTCGTTGTAGATGGCACGGCCACTGCCGCCGGCGAGCTCGGGGATCGCGAAGCGGTACTTGGTGAAGCCGGTCCGCCAGCCCTTGCGGTCGAAGCCGGCCAGATCGCTCATCCGGTAGACCTCGTAGGTCCGGGCCGGGTCGCGGTGGCGCGCGATCGACCAGAAGAAGATCCGCTCGGCCCGGTACTGCGCCGGCTCGGTGCCGAGGAAGATGCGGACCGGCGGCCGGTCGCTCGGGACCGTGCCCGGGCGGGGAGGCAGCACGACGCATTCCGGCTGGTCCCGGAAATAGGGCCAGCTCGTCGCGCGGCTCGCGTGCATGGTCGGCTCCTCCGGCTCGCTGCGCCAGGTCGCGGGCCTCTAGGGGCCCGGGGAAGCTCCCGTCAACTCGGCCGGGCGTCGCGGCTCGCGGGCGGCCGGGTGGGCGGCGAGCGGCACCACGCCGCCACCCTCGACGTGCCAGATCCGGTCCGCGACCTCGAGGAGCTCGGGCCGGTGGGTGACCGCGAGCACGGTGGTGCGGTCGGCGAGGCGACGGACGTTGCGCGTGATGTCCTGGGCGGTCGCCGGATCGAGCGCGCTCGTGACCTCGTCGAGCACGAGCAGTCGCGGCCCGCCCAGGAGCGCGCGGGCGAGGGCGATGCGCTGGCGCTGCCCGCCCGAGAGCCGCGCGCCGCGCTCGCCCACGACCGTGGCGAGCCCGTCCGGCAAGGCTGCGACGAACTCCCAGGCCTCGGCCGTCCGGAGCGCCTCCTCGAGGGCGGCGTCGCTCACTCCCTCGTCGCCGAGCGTCAGGTTGGCGCGGATGGTGTCGTGGAACAGCACGGTCTCCTGCGGCACGTAGCCGACCATCCGGCGCCAGGAGACGAGGTCGATCTCGGCGAGGTCGACGCCGTCGATCGTCACCCTGCCGGCCTCCGGCCGGTGCAGGCCGAGCACGAGGTCGACGATCGTGGTCTTGCCGGCGCCGGAGGGGCCGGTGAGGACCGTGAGCGAGCCGGCCGGGACGACCAGGGAGGCGCGCTCGAGCACGCGGTGGTCGCCGTGGCCGAAGCTCACCGCCTCGAGCGCCACCGCCCGCTCGAAGACCGCCGGGCGGCGGCCCGGGTTGGGCTCGGGGTCGGCGGCGGCGAGGCCGATCAGCTCCTCGGCATGGTACCAGGAGGCCTCCATCTCGACCGCGGTCTGGTAGGCCTTCTGGAGTTTGCCGATCGAGGAGACCGAGCGGTAGAGGACGAGCCCCACCACGACGAGCTCGGCCACCGGCACCTTCCAGTGCTCGTGGGCGACCCAGAAGCCGCCGCCCAGTGCCAGCGCCAGGAGCATGTCCTGGAGGTTGTTGAGGCCCTCACGATTCACGACCTGGCGGCGGATCGTCTTGTGCAGGCGGCGGATGCGCGCCTCGAACAGCCGCGCGAAGGCGTCCTCCCGCGCCATCGCGCGGACCGGCTTGAGGTTGCCGAGCGTGTCCGAGAGGTAGACGAGCAGGTCCTTGGTGCGGAACGCCTGCTTGCGGCCGGCGACGCGCGAGGCGCGCACGAAGAGCGCCAGCGCGCCGGTGATGGCGGCACCGATCGCCGCCGCGGCGAGCGCGATCTTCCAGGAGATCAGGAGCGCGATGACGCCCATGACCGTGCTCTGGATGGCGAGTGCCAGGAGCTCGGCCACGAGCGTGAAGGCGCGTCCGGCGCGCATCGCTTCGCCGCTCGCCACGTTGGCGATGCGACCCAAGGGCTGGTGCACGAGGAAGCGCCAGCGGACCTTCAGCAGGTGCTCGATCAGGCGGCGGCGGATGCCGGTCGTCACCGTCGCCATGGCGGTGCCGACATAGATCGTGGCGGCGAGCCGCAGCGCCGAGCGCAGCACCAGGATCGCCACCACGAGCACCAGGAGCGTGCCGATCTCGAGCGGCAGACCGGCAGCCTCGAGGCCGCTGCGCACGGCGCGGCCGAGCGGCGACTGGTCCTCGGCCGCGCTGTCGGAGGCCACGCCGATGAGCGGCATCAAGGTGGCGAAGCCGAGCCCCTCGGCGAGCGTGGCGGCGAGCAGCGCCAGGACCAGCAGCCAGGGACGGGTGCCCGGCGCCTCGAAGAAGATCTTGAGCAGCTTGCGCATCGGCGGCCAGTGGTCGCGGCCGGGCGTGCCCGGCCCGGGCGGGGGGCTTCCCACAGCGGCCGCGCCCTGTCCATCCCCGGGGCGGCGGCCGGACCAGGGCTCAGCCGCGCGGTCGCTCCTCGGGCGGCGCCTCGGGCTGGATCCAGTCGGTGAGCACCGCACGGCCGAGGGCGAGCAGCACCGGGCCGATGAAGATGCCGAGGAAGCCGAAGGCGAGCGCGCCGCCGACCACGCCGAGGAAGGTCAGGAAGAAGGACAGGTTGCTCTCGCGGCTGATGAGGTAGGGGCGGAGCAGGTTGTCGACCCCGCTCACCGCGAAGAGGCCGTAGAGGCCGAGGAAAAGCCCGGCGCCCGGCCGGTCCTGGACGGCGAGCCAGACCGCCAGCGGCGCCCAGACGAGTGGCGGCCCCATGGCCGGCAGGAGGGCCAGGAAGAAGGTGAGGACTCCCAGCACCAGGGCACCCTGGATGCCCACGAGCGCGAAGCCGAGCGCGGCGAGGCCGCCCTGCACCAGCGCCGTGCCGACCAGCCCGTAGACCACGCCGCGGACCGTGGCACCGGCCACTTCGAGGAGGTGCTGGGCGCGGCTGCCGAGGATGCGCTCGCCGGCGCGCCGGGTCTGCTCGACCACGCTGACCCCGTCGCGGAAGAAGAAGAACGCGGCGAGCACGGAGAGGGTGAGCTCGAGCAGGCCGGAGCCGAGGGTCAGGCCGGCCCGCAGCGCCAGGTCGCGGGCGGTCGCGAGCCAGGGCTGGACGAGCTCGGGCAGGCTCTGGGTGTTGGCGGCGAGCCGGTTCCAGCCGTCGACGAGGTACGCGCCCAGCATCGGCACGTCGAACAGCCACTCGGGCGGCGGCGGCATGCCGACCTCGAGGAGCTGGCGGATCGTGTCGAGCAGGAGGGTGATGCCGTCGGCGACCTGCCGGCCGACCAGGACCAGCGGCAGCACGAAGGCGGCGGCGAGCAGCAGCGTCATGATCGCGGCCGAGCCGCCGGCCCGGCCGCCGAGCAGCGTGACCAGCCGGGCGTGCAGCGGCCAGGCGGCGTAGGCCAGGATGGCACCCCACAGAAGTGCCGACAGGAAGGGGAGGAGGACGAGGAGGATGCCGAGCCCGAGGCCGGCCAGCGCCACCAGCCCGAGTGCCAGCTCGACCCGCGGGTCGAGCAGCCGCATCAGGCGGGGTCCCGCCCCTCGACCTCGATCCCGGCGAGCCGCTCGTAGACCTTGACCACGGCCGAATCGTCCTCGCGGCCGAGCCCCGCCGCGGCGGCGGCCAGGAACTGCTGGTGCGCCGCGGCCGCGATCGGCAGCGGGAAGCGCAGCGCACGACCGGCGTCCAGCACGATGCCCAGATCCTTGACGAAGATCTCGACCGCCGAGAGGGGCGTGAAGTCGCGCGCCAGGATGTGCGGCACGCGGTTCTGGAACATCCAGGAGCTGCCGGCGCTGGCGCCGATCACCTCGAACAGGGTGCGGGCATCGGCGCCGGCGCGCACGCCGAGCGCCATCGCCTCGCAGGCGGCGGCGATGTGCACGCCCGCCAGATGCTGGTTGATCATCTTGACGGTCGAGGCGATGCCCGGCTCGCCGCCGAGCCGGTAGACCCTGGCGGCCATCGCCGCCAGCACCGGGTCGGCGGCGGCGAAGGCGGCCTCACCGCCGGAGGCCATGATGGTGAGCTCGCCCGCCTCGGCCTTGAGCCTGCCCCCCGAGATCGGCGCGTCGAGGAAGGGGTGGCCGCGGCCGGCCAGCTCCTCGCCGAGCGCGCGGGCGAAGGCCGGCGGCACGGTCGCGTGCAGGACCACCGTGGCGCCCTCGGGCAAGGCCGGCAGCGCGGCGTCGAGCACCGTGCGGGCCTGCTCGGCGGTGGCCACGGCGAGCAGCAGGAGTGCCGCACCCGAGGCGGCGTCGGCGACGTCGGCCGCCGCCTCGCCGCCGGCCAGGGCGAGCCGCGCCCGGGCCTCGGCCGAGAGGTCGAAGCCGCGCACGCGGAATCCCTTGCGGGCGAGATTGGCGGCCATCGGTCCGCCCATGGCACCGAGGCCCACGAACCCGACCCGTCGTCCCGCCATCGACCGATCCCCCGGCATGTCCGGCGCCGCCATCCTCGCGCCCGCGGAACGTCGCGGCAAGGCGAGCGAAGCGCGGGGTGCGGGCGGTCGTCCCGTCCGAGATCGCCGGCGGGGCGGCCCGGCGTGAGGATCACGACACGATCTCCTTTCGTCGCGATGACGAGCCGGACGGAACCCGGGTCCGCCCGGAGCGGAGCTCGACCGCGCAATTCGAGGGCGCGGAGTTCGGGTGAGCAATCCGAGGACGCCGGCCCGCAGCAACGCGCCGAAATCGACCATTTGGATCCGGCCCGAAGCAGCCCGCCGGGAGATCCTCGGCGAAGTCGCCCGACCGCTCCGCAGGGCGAGCCGCTTGCGCGGTGGCACGCCGTTCTCTAAACAGCGAGTGCTTACGCGAATCGGTCGGAGGGCCGGGGCGCCGCGATCCGAGGGAGGACGGCGTGCCGGCGGGGTGGGAGGGCGGTTCCGATCGGCGTGCGGACGCGACCACACGACACAATCAACGACGGAGGCAAGGTCGTGAAGTCGAAGGTCGTACTCGGTTGTGGCGTCGCGATGGCGGCGTTGCTCGCCGGGTCATCGCTCGCCGAGGCCAATGACGAGCTGTTGCTGCTGCAGCAGAATCCGGCCTACTGGGTGATGCAGGGCGGCAACTACTCGCATCATCGGCACAGCCAGCTGGCGCAGATCAACAAGACCAACGCCAAGGATCTGAAGGTCGCCTGGACGTTCTCGACCGGTGTGTTGCGCGGCCACGAGGGCGGCCCCCTCGTGATCGGCAACGTGATGTACGTGCACACGCCGTTCCCGAACATCGTCTACGCGCTCGACCTGAACGAGCCGGGGAAGGTGATCTGGAAGTACGAGCCCAAGCAGGATCCGAACGTCATCCCGGTGATGTGCTGCGACACGGTCAATCGCGGCGTCGCCTACGGTGACGGGAAGATCTTCCTGCACCAGGCCGACACCACGCTCGTGGCGCTCGACGCCAAGACCGGCAAGGTCCTCTGGCAGAGCAGGAACGGCGACCCGTCCAAGGGTGAGACCGGCACCTCGGCGCCGGTGGTCTACAAGGACAAGGTCTATGTCGGCATCTCGGGCGGTGAGTTCGGCGTCCGCTGCCACCTGAGCAGTTACGACACCAAGACCGGCAAGCTGGTCTGGCGCGGCTACTCGATGGGCCCGGACAACGAGATCCTCGTCGATCCGGACAAGACCACCGAGCTCGGCAAGCCGGTCGGCAAGGACTCGAGCCTCAAGACCTGGCAGGGCGATCAGTGGAAGATCGGCGGTGGCTGCACCTGGGGCTGGATCTCCGTCGATCCGGAGTTGAATCTCGTCTATTACGGGTCGGGTAATCCGGGCACCTGGAATCCGGTGCAGCGGCCCGGCGACAACAAGTGGTCGATGACGATGTGGGCCCGCGACGCCGACACCGGTGTGGCGAAGTGGGTCTACCAGATGACGCCGCACGACGAGTGGGACTACGACGGCGTCAACGAGATGGTCTTGTTCGACGCGGAGTGGCAGGGCAGGCCGCGCAAGCTCCTGTTCCACCACGACCGCAACGGCCTCAGCTACACCGTCGACCGGGTCACGGGCGAACTCTTGCGTGCCGACAAGGCCTTCCCCTGGGTCAACTGGGTGAAGGAGGTCAAGAACGGTCGTCCGGTCGTCGACCCGCGCTACTCGACCCGCCACAACGGTGAGGACGTCAACACCAAGGGCATCTGCCCGGCGGCGCTCGGCACGAAGGACCAGCAGCCCTTGGCCTACAGCCCGAAGACCGGGCTGATGTACATCCCGTACAACACGGTCTGCATGGACTACGAGCCGTTCCGGGTGACCTACACCGCAGGGCAGCCCTATGTCGGCGCCACCGTGTCGATGTACCCGGCACCGGGTGGCGACACGCTCGGCGCGATCGGCGCCTGGGACCCGATCAAGGGCGGCCACAAGTGGCTCAACATCGAGCCCTTCTCGGTCTGGTCGGGGGTGCTTTCCACCGCCGGTGACGTCGTCGCCTACGGCACCCTCGAGGGCTACCTCAAGGTGCTCGATGCCGACACGGGTCGCGAGCTCTATCGGTTCAGGACCCCGTCGGGCATCATCGGCAACGTCAGCACCTACGTGCACGGCGGCAAGCAGTACATCGCGGTGCTGTCGGGCATCGGCGGTTGGGCCGGCATCGGCCTCGCCGCGGGCCTCACCGAGGACACGGCCGGCCTCGGTGCGGTGGGTGCCTACAAGGCGCTGTCGAACTACACCCAGCTCGGTGGTCAGCTCACGGCCTTCACGCTGAACTGATCCCGCCCGACTCCTCTCGCGAGACCCGGCGTCGGCTCGACGCCGGGTCTTTTCTTTCAGCTCGTCGGAGACGACCTCCCGATGTACCGACTTCTCGCCGCTCTTCTCGTCCTCGGCGCGGCGGCGCCCGAACCGGCTCCGGCCGCCGAGCCCGTCCGCCTCGTCCTCTTCCCGCTCGAGTTCGTGACCACGAGCATGGAGCCGGTCCGGGAGGACGAACGCGCCCGCCTGAAGCTCGCCGAGGCCGAATTGCGCGGCCGGCTCGAAGCCAAGGGCTATCTCCTCGTCGATCCCGCGCCGGTCGCCGCCCGCGCCGCGGCCTACGCGTCGCTGCGTGAGTGCAACGGCTGCGAGCTCGAACTCGCCCGGGACCTGGGTGCCGAACAGGCCGCCCTCGCCTGGGTCGGGAAGACGAGCAACCTCATCCTCGACATCACGCTCAGGATCGGCGAGGTCGAGACCGGGAAGCTCGTCCGGGCCGGCTCGGTCGCGATCCGCGGCAACACGGACGAGAGCTGGCTCAGGGGGATCCGCTACTTGGTCGAGAACGTCGTCTTCGCCGATCGACGCTCGTGAGCCCCGGACTCAGTTCCGGAACGCGCGATCGAGATTGCGGGCGCGATCGAGGCCGAGCGGTGTCCCGCGCAGTCCCACGAGGATCGCACCGGCGAGGTCGGCGCCCGTGAGATCCGCGCCCTCGACCGAAGCCCCACCGAGGTCCGCACCGCCCAGGAGCGCACCGCCCAGGTTCGCGCCGTCGAGGCGGACACCGCGGAGCTTGGCGAACTCGAGATCGGCCCGACCCAGATCCGCGCGTGCCAGCTCGGCCCGATCGAGGATGGCGCCGCGCAGCGAGGCGCGGATCAGGCCCATGCTCTGATTGCGCATGTCGGCACCGGCGCGGATCGCGACGAGCTTCGCCTCGACGAGCGAGGCGCCGTCGAGATTGGTCACGAGTCGGGCTCGCGAAAGATCGGCGCGGTCGAGCCTGGCGCGGCCGAGCTGGGCCTGGAAGAGATCGGCATCGGAGAGGTCGACGTCGGTGAAGTCGGCGCCGACCGCCCAGGCGAGCGCGAGATTGGCGCGGGCGAGGCGGGCTCCCACGAGGCGCGCCCCGTTGAGCCGCGCCCAGCGCAGGTCCGCGCCGGCGAGGTCGAGGCCGGAAAGGTCGAGCCGGTTCAGGCTACGATCGGCGAGGTCGAGCGGCTCTCCGCCGGCTTCGGCGATCATCCGCTCGATCGCCGCTCGGTCGAGCTCGGCCTCGACCATGCGCGGCGAGCCGAGATCGACCTTGTCCATCATGCCCTGGCCGGTGGCGGCCCGCAGAGGTGGGGCGCCAGCTGCGAGGACGGCCAAGAGCGTGCGACGGCGCAAGTTCAGCCGCCCCGCGCCGCGGCCTGCTGCAACCAGGGCGGCGGGTCGACGAGCCGGCCGCGGTTGTCGAGGAGCGGGACGCCGTACTCCGCGAGGATCCTGTCGATGTCCCTCTGCTTCTCGCGGATCAGTCGGTTGAGGGTTTCGAGCCACTCGGTCTCACCGTAGCGGATCCCCAAAGAGATCCGGTAATCCATGGGCGTGTTCATGCCCGGATCGCTGCGCAGCGGGACCCATTCGAGGGGCACGGGGCTGCGCATCGCCCAATAGCCGGCGATGGGGCCCCACAGGAGGGCCATGTCGATCCGACCGGCAGCGAGGTCCTCCACCGCCTGCTGCGCCGGGTGCTCGACGCGGGTGTCGACGATCAGGTTGTAGGAGGTGACGTTGCCGATCAGCCCGCGCCGCTCGAACAGGACCGCCGGCGGGGTATTGGCGACCACACCGATCCGCGCCACTCCGGTCATCGGCGAATCGAGACTGTCGAAGGTGCCCCGGTCTGCCGCCCGGTAGAGCAAGACGTAGGTCGAGCGATAGTAAAAACGTGTATTCTGCACGAGTTCGTGCGCCGATGTCACTGCCATGATCACGTCACAGGCCTGCGCGCCCAAGGTGTTGCGCACGAAGCCGATCGTCTGCGGATGCCACGCGTAGGTAACCGGCAAACCGAGGGCGCTGCCGAAGAGCTCGGCAACCTTGTTCTCGAACCCTTGGCCCCGTTCGTTCGAGAAGGGCAGGTTGGCCGGATCGGCGCACACCCTGAACGCGGTCTGCGAGCGGAGCTCACCCTTGCTCGGATCGGCCGCGCAGGCAGGGAACGAGACCAGCAGCCCGAGGCCGAGCACGACCGCCCCCCGGAGTACCCCGCGGCCAGAGGTCACGACGGGCATCGCTCCGGCCGACCACGCCCCAGCTTTCCGTCCGAACGCGCCTTCAGGTAGGAGTAGATGTCCTCGAGGTAGGTCATGACGTCGGTGACCTCGTAGAAGGCCGGCATCACGCTCTCCTTGCCGGCGCCGAGGTTCTGCCGGCCACCCGCGACGACTTGGGAGAAATCGTCGCGCTTCATGACCGTGAGCGATTCCAGGAGATTCGGGGCATAAGAGCTGCCGAGGCCGTCGGGACCGTGACAGACGTAGCAGAAAGCGTGGTAGCGGCGGTAACCGTTGTAGGTTCCGCGGTCGACGACGTTCTGTCCGCAGATCGTGTACGGGCGCTCGTACGCCTCGTCGGCGGCTTGATCGGCACGGGCCGTCGCGCCCGCGAGGAACATCGAGAGCGCTCCGGCTGCGCAGAGCACGAGGCGGAAGCCGCCCGCACGACCCATCATGTGCCTCCCCAGGATAGACTCGACAGTTCCGGCCAGCAGTTCGCTGCGGACCAAGCGTGCACGATTATAAGCGGCGAGCGGCGATGGCCAAGCCCCGACGCCCGCCCACGGTGGTCGGCTCAGAAGCACCCGAGGTCGGCCTCGAGCTGGGCGCGACGGAGCTTGTCGACCATCTCCTGCGCCCAGGGCGAGGTCTTGAACAGGGTGACCTGGTCTCGGCCCGTGGTCTCGCGGCGCATCCGCAGCACCGTCTCGGCCTTGACGTAGTCCTCGTAGGGCAGCCTTGCGGCCAGCTGGTCGACCGAGCAGGAGCAGCGCTGCAGGGCGTCCGGGGTGTTGCCGCGCGTCGCCATGCAGCCGAGCACGTAATCCGCGAGGGCGGAAGTCGGATAGTCGGTCGGAGCGGCGAGCGCCGGCGAGGCGAGGACGCCGCCGAGGAACAGGGGCATTACGAGTGATCGCATGGTGCGACTCCTGCAGCTGGCGACGCCACTGCCGAGCGGCCGACGGCGCTCACTCGACGGCGTCCAGGGTCAAGGTCTCCTCGAGATAGACGACCCCGGCCGTGTCCGGCAAGCGCACGCCGATGCGCCAGAGACCGCCGGGGAGCTCGGGCGAAACCGTGAACTCGTACTCCTTGTCGCGAAACTGGGGGAAACGCCCGATCGACGGGTCGGCGAGGAACGGCCGCATCCGCACCGTGCGCGCCTCGATCGTGCGTCCCCGCCAAGTCACCGGAGTGGTTTCGACAGTCGTAGGCTCGTTGAAGGCACGGCGAACCTGCTGCTGGAAATAACCCGCCGCGCCGGCCGTCAGATTGGCCATCGTCACGGCATCGCGCTGCAGGAAGGCGAGCAGCAGCGGGTTCTGGTCGACGGTCGGGATCGGACCGGTCTGGCGACGGTTCGGTCCCTCGAACATGTCGAGCCAAGCGAGCTTGCGGCCGTCCGGGAAGACCTCGCGGATCTCGAGCCGGGCACTACTCCTGTAGGGCCGGTCCATGGCCTTGCCGCTCATCTCGTAAAGGTAGCGCAGCGTGGTCGCCCGATCGACAGCGGCGAGGAACCCCGGCGCGAAGACGACGTCCTGTACGCTCGCCGTCGCGGCGCGAGCCGGCTCTGCGGCGGCGAGCGGCCCGAGGAGGAGGGCGACGGCGAGCGGCGCGAGGCGCCTCATCCGCCCGGACCCCTGGGCAGCGCCGACTCGATCCGCTTCACGAGCGCGAACAGCCGCTTCTCGATGGTGTCCGGCTGCGCGCAGACGACGCTCACCGTCGACCTGCGATCCTGGAAGATCTTGAGGTCCCACTGGAGCGTCTCGTCGAGCGCCGCCGCCTCCGCCTGGCCGTTCGCGTCGGCACGGAGCGCCCGGATGCGATCGTTGCGCTCGCGGATGCCCTGGGCGAGCTGCCGCTGGCTGCGACCGAGCCTGTAAAGCCCGGCGATGACCTTCTTGCGCTCGGCGTCGAGCGTTTCGTGGAGTGCCGCCACGAGGAGCGGCAGCCGGCGCGGCCGCTCCGCCTCCGGCACGGTCGCGAGGAACGCGTCGAGCTCGGCCGAGGCCTGCTCGAGGGGCAGCGCGGTCGAGGCGAGCCGCGGAACGAGGGGCGCAATCGCCGCATCGGCGGCCCAATGGCCGCCCACCGTCGTGGGGTCGGGCCCGCTCCAGACGTGGGCGAGCACGAGATCGGGATTGTAGGTCTGGGTGCACGGCCAATCGGGGTCGCCCCTGGCCGGCTGTGCGATCGCCGGCTGGACCAGCGCGCCGAGCACGATCGTGGTCGCCAGCACGGACCGCATCCTGCGTTCCTCTCCCTCGCGGCTCCTCGCCGATCCCGGACGCGGCTCTTCTTAGGCCGAAGGTTGCCGTACCGCAACGCCGTCGCGGGGCTCGCTCAGCCCCCGAGCACCCGGTGTTCGGCGACCGGGAGGTCGCGGCGGACCTTGGCGAGGCGCTCCAGATCGATCCGCGCGGTGGCGAAGCCCGGCCCGTCCGAGGCGCAGGCCACCACCTGCCCCCAGGGATCGACGACCAGCGAGTGGCCGAAGGTCCAGCGCTCCTCGCGGCCGGCCGGGTGCGGGCCCCACTGGGCGGCGGCCGCGACCCAGCACTGGGTCTCGATCGCCCGAGCGCGCAGGAGCACCTCCCAATGGTCCTTGCCGGTCTGCAGCGTGAACGCCGCGGGCACCAGCAGGAGCTGGGCGCCGAGTGCCGCGAGTGCCCGGTAGAGCTCGCCGAAGCGGAGGTCGTAGCAGATCGAGCAGCCGACCCGGATCCCCTCGGCGGCGTAGGTCACGACCTCGCGGCCGCGCCCGAAGGTGGCCGACTCGCGGTACTCGCGGCCGTCCGGTGCGGTGATGTCGAAGAGGTGGATCTTGCGGTAGCGGGCGAGCTCGCGACCGTCGCGGTCGAACGCCACGGAGGTGTTGTAGAGCATCTCGCCGCCGGGGTCGCGCTCGAGAACGCTGCCGCCGTGCAACAGGATGCGGTGCCCGCGCGCCAGATCGCGCAGCAACCGCCAGGCCTCGCCCTGCTCGCCCAGGATCTCCGCGGCGACACGTTTGCCGGCGGCATCGCCGCCCAGATGCGTCCACACCTCGGGCAGCACCACGAGGTCGGGTCGGTCCTGCCGGACCGCCTCGCTCACCAGCCGCTCGGCGGCGGCGAGGTTGGCGGCCTTGTCGTCGCGCGAGCTCATCTGGATCACGGTGACGCGCATGGGGAGCCTCCGGACGGCGGACGCCCGGATCCTACCGCCGGAGGCGTCGCCTTGACAGCCGGCGGGACCCCGTGACCTTGTCCGCCGGCCCCGCCCGGGGCACTTCGAGCCGAGGCCAGCCATGCACCGCTATCGCACCCATCGCTGCGGCGAGCCGCGCCCCGAGCAGGTCGGCGCCACGCTCCGCCTCGCCGGCTGGGTCCACCGCAAGCGCGACCATGGCGGTCTCCTGTTCCTCGACCTGCGCGACCACACCGGGCTCGTGCAGGTCGTCGTGCACCCCGACCGGCCGTTCTTCGCCGAGGCCGAGCGCCTGCGGCTGGAGAGCGTGATCGTGGTGACCGGCCGGCTCGTGGCGCGCACGCCGGAGACCGTGAACCCCGGGCTCGCCACCGGCGCGGTCGAGCTCGTGGCCGACGCCCTGGAGCTCCTGTCCGCGGCCGACACGCTGCCGCTCCAGGTCAACAGCGACCGCGAGCAGCCCGAGGAGACCCGGCTGCGCTACCGTTTCCTCGACCTGCGCCGCGAGGTCATGCAGGCCAATGTGCGCCTGCGCTCCGCGGTGATCCGCACCATCCGCGAGCTCATGCACGCGCAGGGCTTCACGGAGTTCCAGACGCCCATCCTCACCGCCTCGAGCCCCGAGGGCGCGCGCGACTTCCTGGTGCCGTCGCGGCTCCATCCCGGCGAGTTCTACGCGCTGCCGCAGGCCCCGCAGCAGTACAAGCAGCTCTACATGATCAGCGGCTTCGACCGCTACTTCCAGATCGCTCCCTGCTTCCGCGACGAGGACGCGCGTGCCGACCGCAGCCCGGGCGAGTTCTACCAGCTCGACGTCGAGATGGCGTTCGTCACGCAGGAGGACGTGTTCGCGGCGATCGAGCCCGTGATGTTCGGCGTGTTCGATCGCCACAAGCCCGCGGGCTGGACGGTATCACCGGCACCCTTCCCGCGGCTGACCTACCGGGAGGCCCTGCTGCGCTTCGGCACCGACAAGCCCGACCTGCGCAACCCGATCGAGATCCGGGAGGTTTCGGAGGTCTTCGCGGGCTCGGACTTCAAGGTCTTCGCGGGCGCGATCGAGAAGGGGGCGGTGGTGCGCGCGGTGCCGGCACCGGGTGCGGTCGGTCGGCCGCGGAGCTTCTTCGACGGGATGGTCGCCTTCGCCCAGGGGCTGGGCGCGCCCGGTCTCGGCTGGATCGCCCTCGAGGAGGGCCAGGCGCGCGGACCGCTCGCCAAGTTCCTGGGCGCGGAGCGGCTGGCACGGCTGCGCGAGACGGCCGGGCTCGCCACCGGCGATGCGGTCTTCTTCGTCTGCGACAGGCCGGCCGCGGCGGCCAAGCTCGCCGGGGCGGTGCGGATCGAGCTCGGCAGGCAGCTCGACCTGGTCGAGAAGCGGGCCTACCGGTTCTGCTGGATCGTCGACTTCCCGATGTACGAATGGGACGAGGAGGAGAAGAAGGTCACCTTCTCGCACAACCCTTTCTCGATGCCGCAGGGCGGCCTCGAGGCGCTCGAGAGCAAGGATCCGCTCGAGATCCTCGCCTATCAGTACGACATCGTCTGCAACGGGGTCGAGCTCAGCTCCGGGGCGATCCGCAACCATCGCCCCGACATCATGGAGAAGGCGTTCGCGATCGCAGGCTACGGACGCGACGTGCTCGAGGCGCGCTTCGGCGGCATGCTCCGCGCGCTGCGCTACGGCGCCCCGCCGCACGGCGGGATCGCCCCGGGCGTCGACCGCATCGTCATGCTGCTCGCGGACACGCCGAACCTGCGCGAGGTGACCGCCTTCCCGCTTTCCCAGCGGGCCGAGGAGCGGCTGCTCGGGGCACCGTCGCCGGCCACCGAACGGCAGCTCAAGGAGCTGCACCTCGTGCTCGACCACGTGGCCCGCGCCCGCCTCGAGGAGGAGGCGGCGCGCCGCGAGCGTCAGGGGAAATCCGCCGAGTGAGCGAGGTGCTCCGCAACCGTCGGGCGGTCGCCGGAGCGTCGCGGTCGTCGCTCAGTTCTTGACCTTGTCGCCCGCCTTCTCGATCGCGCGTCCGGTCTTCTCGAGGTTCTCGCCGGTGTCCTTCTTGAAGCCCCGCCAGGTGTCGCCGCAGCCGGCGAGGAGCACCGGCAGTCCGAGCACGAGGCCGAGGACGACGCGACGCGCCCGCCCGGGTCGAGGCATGGGGTCTCCCTCCCGCTGATCTCACCGATTCGACGCTAGGGTCGACGTCGGCTGGGGGCAAGCCCGCGGGTCCTGTCGGGGTGGTCCGAGGGGCGGCCTCAGCCCCGCCGACTGCCGCGGCGGACGGACCGGCCCTTGGTGAGCGGCAGGAGGGAGCCGGGTCCGCCCAGGAGCCCGTTGCCCAGATCCGCGGTCGCCTCGAGGCCGCTGCCGTTGCCATCGCCGACGTTGCGGTTGCCGGTCCTTCGCGTGCGGCGGTTGCTGCTGCCGTTGCCCGAGCCGAGATTGCCGTTGCCGCTGTCCTCGACCCGGGAGGAATCGGCGCCGTTGCCGTCGCCGATGTTGCCGTTGCCGGCCGAGGTGGCGCGGGTCGTGCCCGCCCCGTTGCCCGAGCCGAGATTGCCGTCGCCCACCGCCAGGACGAGGCTCGCCCCGGCGCCGTTGCCGTCGCCGAGATTGCCGTTGCCGACGTCGGTCGAGCGGGTGGCGGCGACGCCGTTGCCGGAGCCCACATTGCCGTTGCCGATGCCCTCGGCCCGGGACGAGCCGCTGCCGTTGCCGTCGCCCAGGTTGCCGTTGCCGGTGTTCGAGACGTTGGTGTTGCCGCTGCCGTTGCCGCTGCCGATGTTGCCGTTGCCGGTTTCGCTCGAGGCGGTGTTGTCGGCACCGTCGCGGTCGCCGATGTTGTGGCTGCCGCCATTCCCGCTGCCGATGTTGAAGTCGCCCGCGTTACCGTCGCCGATGTTGAAGTTGCCGCTGTTGCCGTTGCCGCTGTTGCCGGTACCCGTGTTGCCGAGCCCGATGTTGCCGCGCGCGAGGTTGTCCAGGAGCTCGGCGGCGACGGCGAGGTCGTCGCCGACCGCCCCCGCGCGGATGCGGTCCAGCGCATCTTCGTCGAGCTGCAGGGGCGCCCCGGCGGACGCCGTGCCCGCGGCGAGAAAGAGACCCGCGAGCAGGGCTGCGGCGCGCATCGTCTTTCCTCCCTCGGGTCGACCGGGTCCGGCCATCCGAACCGACCCTACGCGCGCCGGTGCGGCCGTCAACCCGGTGGCACCCCGCCGCTTCCCGGTGGCGAGGTGGCCCGCTAGGCTCGTGCCGCCCGCCCGGCGCGTGCGATCGGTACGGCTCGGAGCGGCAGTTCCACGCGGTGGGGGCCGCACGCCATGACCGACCGGGAGCTCGAGCCGGAGCAGCCCTGCGACCTGCTCGTCGTGGGCTCCGGCGCGGGCGGGATGGCGGCGGCGCTCACCGCCCGCCTGGCCGGGCTCGCGGTGATCCTGGTCGAGAAGGAGCCGGTGCTCGGCGGGACCACGGCCCGTTCGGGCGGGTGGCTCTGGATCCCGTGCTCGCCGCAGGCCCGCGCCGCGGGGATCGCGGACAGCGTCGAGGCGGCCCGGACCTATCTCCAGCACGAGGCCGGCAATCATTTCGACGCCGCGCGGGTCGATGCCTTCCTCGCGGCCGGGCCGGCGATGGTCGAGCTCCTGGAGCGGCGGACCAGTGTGCGCTTCGTGCTCGGGCCACAGTTCTCGGACTACCATCCGAAGGCCCCGGGAGGGCTCCCGGGCGGCCGCTCGATCTGCGCCGAGCCGTTCGACGCGCGCGCGCTCGGACCCGACCTGGCGCTCCTGCGCGCGCCGCTGCCGGAGCTCACGTTCCTCGGCATGATGGTCGGATCGGGCAAGGAGCTCACCCATTTCTTCAACGTCACCCGCTCCGCCGTCTCGGCCGTGCAGGTGGCGCGCTTCCTGCTGCGCTACGGCCGCGACCGACTCCTGCACGGCCGCACGATGCGGCTCACCAACGGAAACGCGCTCGCCGGCCGGCTGCTCAAGAGCGCACGCGATCTCGGCGTCGCGATCTGGCCGGCCGCACCCCTGGTCGAGCTCCTGGCCGAGGCGGGGCGGGTGCGCGGTGGCGTCGTGCAGCGCCGCGGGCGACGGGTCCGCGTGCTCGCCCGGCGCGGTGTGGTGCTCGCCACCGGCGGGTTCCCGCACGATCTCGAGCGGCGCGCCCGCCTCTACCCGCACGCCCCGAGCGGCCACGGGCACTGGTCGCCCGCCGCGGAGGGCAACACCGGCGACGGGATCCGCCTCGCGGCCGCGCTCGGTGCCGTCACCGCCGACGAGCTGCCTTCGCCCGCGGCCTGGGTGCCGGTCAGCCGCGTGCCCCGCGCGGACGGCACCGTCGGGCTGTTCCCGCACTTCATCGATCGGGCGAAGCCCGGGGTCATCGCCGTCGACGACGAGGGGCGGCGGTTCTGCAACGAGGCCGACAGCTACCACGATTTCGGCCGCGCGCTGCTCGCCAGGAGCCGCGGGCGGGCGGGCGAGGTCGGCGCTTGGCTGCTCGCCGATCACCGCACGATCCGCCGCTACGGGCTCGGCTGGGCGAAGCCGTTCCCGGTGCCGCTCGGCCCGGCGCTGCGCGCGGGCTACCTGAAGCGGGCGCCGACGATCGGCGCGCTCGCCCGGGAGATCGGCGTGGACCCGGCGCGCCTCGAGGCCACGGTCGCGGCCTACAACGAGGCCGCCCGGCGCGGCGAGGACCCCGAGTTCGGCCGCGGCTCGTCCGCCTACAACCGCTATCTGGGCGATCCCTCGGTCGAGCCGAACCCGTGCGTGGCGCCGCTCGAGAGGCCGCCCTTCTACGCGGTCCGCGTGGTGATGGGCGATCTCGGCAGCTTCGGCGGGCTTTCGACCGATGCATCGGCCCGGGTGCTCGACCGCGAGGGGCGGCCGATCGAGGGCCTCTACGCCGCCGGCAACGACATGGCCTCGGTCATGGGTGGCAACTACCCGGGTGGTGGCATCACCCTCGGCCCGGCGATGACCTTCGGCTACATCGCGGCCCGGCACGCGGCCGGGGCGGGTGCGGCCGGCGCGGGTTGAGCCGGGCCACGGGCGCGCCATATCGTGGATGTGAGCAGCCCCTGGAGTGCCCGATGGCCGTGCCCCCGATCGACGAGCGGACCCGAACCGAGCTCGAGGCGGCGGCGTTCCGCACGCTCGTCGAGCACCTGCGCAAGCGCACCGACGTGCAGAACATCGACATGATGAACCTGGCGGGGTTCTGCCGGAACTGCCTGTCCAAGTGGTACGCCGCGGCGGCCAGGGAGCGCGGTCTGGCCATCGACGAGGAGGCGGCGCGGGAGATCGTCTACGGGATGCCCTACGCCGAGTGGAAGGCGCGCTACCAGCGGGAGGCGAGCCCGGAGCAGCAGAAGCGCTTCGAGAAGGCCTACGAGCAGACCCACGGCCACCCGCCGGGGCATTGAGGGGGCGGGCCGCCCCGGTCAGGCGAGGGGCGGGCCCGTGATCTCGAAGCCGAAGCGGGCGAGCTGGGCGTTGAGGCGGGCCGGATCGGGCGGGCCTTCGGCCAGCAGCCGGGCGAGACTGCGGAAGAAGCCCTCGGCATCCTCCGCCGGCGTGAGGAGGAACAGCAGCCGACCGGGCGTCGTTCCGCGGTTTCTGAAGGCGTGCGGTCGACCGGGTGGGACCACCGCCACCGTGCCCGGCGGTGCCGGCAGGGGCTGGCCGTCGATCTCGACCACGTAGTCGCCGTCGAGGAAGCGGAACAGCTCGGTCTGGGTCCGGTGCACGTGGCGCGGCGGCCCGGCGCCGGGTGCCGTCACCTCCTCGATCAGGCAGAGCTGGCCGCCGGTCGCGGCCGAGGGCACGCGCACGTGGTGCTCGATGCCGAGGCCCGGCAACGCGATCGTCTCGTGCAGGTCGGGCGCCGCCACGAAGGCGGGGAAGGGTGGGATCTCGGGCGCTGCCATCGCGGTTCCTCCTCAGATCTCGGAGGCGACCGCCCGGCCGAGCTCCTCCGTCGACGCGCGGCCGCCCATGTCGCGGGTGAGCGAGCGCCCGGAGGCCAGGACGCGCTCGATCGCCTCGACGACGGCACGGGCCGCGAGCGGGTGGCCCAGATGCTCGAGCAGCATCGCCCCCGACCAGATCTGCCCGATCGGATTGGCGATGCCCTGCCCGGCGATGTCCGGTGCGGAGCCGTGCACGGGCTCGAACATGGAGGGATATTCCCGCTCGGGGTTGATGTTGCCCGAAGGCGCGATGCCGATCGTGCCGGTCACCGCCGGACCCAGATCGGAAAGGATGTCGCCGAACAGGTTGGAGCCGACCACGACGTCGAAGCGCTCCGGCATCCGCACGAAATGGGCGCAGAGGATGTCGATGTGGTACTGCGCGGTCGCGACCTCGGGGTAGAGCGCGGAGATCGCCCGGAAGCGCTCGTCCCAGAACGGCATGGTGTGGATGATGCCGTTCGACTTGGTGGCCGAGGTCAAATGCTTGCGCGGCCGTGACCTGGCAAGCTCGAAGGCGAAGCGGAGGATGCGGTCGACACCACGGCGGGTGAAGACGCTCTCCTGGACCGCCATCTCGGCCTCGGTGCCCTGGTAGAGCCGGCCGCCGATCTCGGAATATTCGCCCTCGCAATTCTCCCGGACGATCAGGAAGTCGACGTCCCCGGGCTTCTTGCCGGCGAGTGGCGAGGGCACGCCCGCGAACAGGCGTACCGGCCGCAGGTTGACATACTGCTCGAAGCGCCGGCGGATCGGGATCAGGAGGCCCCAGAGCGAGACGTGGTCGGGCACGGTGGGCCAGCCCACGGCACCCAGGAAGATCGCGTCGAAGGCACGCAGCTGCTGGATGCCGTCCTCGGGCATCATCCGCCCGTGCCTCTCGTGGAAGCCGCAGCCCCAGGGGAACTCGGCGAAGGCGAGCTCGACGCCGAAGCGGCCGGCCGCCTTCTCGAGGCAGCGCAGGCCTTCCGGGACGACCTCCTTGCCGATCCCGTCGCCGGGGATGACCGCGATGCGATGAAGGGCCATGGCGTCCTCGCCTGTCTCACCGATAGTGCGCCGGGCGGCGGACCGTGGCAGAGCGCCGGCCGTCTTGTCAAAGGATCGGACCGATCGTCCAGGGCTCCAGCCTCCTAGGCATCCTCGCGGCCGCGCCGGCGCGGCGCATCTGGCTCGCCGGCGTGGCGGTGGGCGTGGTTCGCTGGCTCGAGCTCTTGGCCTTCGCGCTCTGGGGCCTCGCCGAGACCGGCTCGGCCCTGCTCGTCGCGACCTTGGCGCTCGCGCGCCTGCTGCCGCTCTTCCTCTTCGCCGTCCCGCTCTCGGGCCTGCTCGAAGGCCGCGACCGCCGACGGGTCATGCTCGTGGCCGTCGCTTCGATGCTCGCCGCCAGCGCGCTCCTCCTCGCCCTGACGCTCGCGGACCGGCTGAGCTTCGCGGTTCTGCTCGTGGCCGCCTTCGCCAACGGGATCTTCTGGACGATCGAGCAGCCGGTGCGCCGCACGCTCTTCATCGAGACCGTGGGCCTGGAGCGGGCGGGCGCGGCGATGGGTCTGGAGACCCTGTCCAACCAGGGCACGCGGCTCGTGGGCTCGATCGCGGGCGGTGGGGCGGTCCAGTTCCTGGGCCCGCCGGGCGTGTTCGCGGGGACACTCCTCCTCTACGCGGTGGCGCTCCTGGGCCTCGTCCGCGCCCGATCCACCGACGCCGGCCCCGGCCGGGTGCCGCGGCCGCGCGCCCACGGCCTCTTCGACGGGGTCCGCCACGTCGCCCGCGACCGGCTCCTGCTCGGCACCGTGCTCGTGACGCTGGTCTACAACCTCTGGGGCTTTCCCTTCGTGGCGCTGGTGCCCGTGCTCGCCGAGAAGAGCCTCGGCCTCTCCGCGCTCGGGACCGGCTTGCTCGTGGCCATGGACGGCGTCGGCGGCCTGCTCGCGGGCCTCGCCATCGTCCGGGCCGCCCGGCCGACCTCGTTCCGCCGCATCTTCACCCTCGGCTGCGGCCTGTTGATGGTCGGCATCCTTCTCCTGTCGACCGCCGGCGCGGTGCCGCTCGCGGCGCCGGCGCTGCTCCTGGCCGGTCTCGGCATGGCTGGGTTCGCCACCATGCAGACGGTGATCCCGCTGCTCGCCGCCCCCGCGGAGCTGCGCCTGCGCGTGCAGGGGGTGGTCACCATGGCGATCGGCGTCTCGCCCCTGGGCTTCCTCCACGCCGGGTGGCTCGGCGAACGGCTCGGCCCGGAGCGCGCGCTGCTCGTCATGGGTGGCTGCGGGCTCCTGGCGCTCGTGCTGATCGCCTGGCGGCTGCCCGCGATGCTGGCCGCGCGTCCGCCCGGCCCCGAGCCGCGCCGGCGGGGCGTCCCCGCAGGGCCGCTCGGCGCCGGCGACGGTTGAGGGCCGGAGGGGTGATCGCTAGCGTCCGCCCGGACGCAGCGGGAGGCGGCGATGGCGGGTGAGGGCGAGGGCAGGCGGAGCCGGGCCTGGTTCGGCAGGCTCGACAAGAACGGCTTCATCCACCGCTCCTGGATGAAGAACCAGGGCTTCCCGGACCATCTCTTCGACGGCCGGCCGGTGATCGGCATCGCGAACACCGCCTCCGAGCTCACCCCCTGCAACGCTCATTTCGAGGAGCTCGTCGAGTGGGTGAAGCGCGGGGTCTACGAGGCGGGCGGCTTCCCGCTCGAATTCCCGGTCTTCTCGAACGGCGAATCGAACCTCCGCCCGACCTCGATGCTCTACCGCAACCTCGCCGCCATGACGGTCGAGGAGGCGATCCGCGGCAACCCGATCGACGGGGTCGTGCTCTGCACCGGCTGCGACAAGACCACGCCCGCGCTCCTCATGGGGGCGGCGTCCTGTGACCTGCCGACGATCGTCCTTTCGGGCGGGCCCATGCTCTCGGGCAACTACAAGGGCAAGCCGATCGGCTCCGGCACCGACGTCTTCAAATTCGCCGAGGCGGTCAAGGCCGGCGAGATGAGCCTCGACGAGTTCATGGAGGCCGAATCCTGCATGAGCCGGTCGGCCGGCCATTGCATGACCATGGGCACCGCCTCGACCATGAACGCGCTCGCCGAAGCGCTCGGGACGAGCCTGCCCGGCTCGGCTGCGATCCCGGCGGTCGACGCGCGGCGCCGGCAGATCGCCTATCTGACCGGCATGCGTGCCGTGGAGATCGTGCGGGAGGATCTGCGGCTCTCGAAGATCCTGACCCGCGCGGCCTTCCGCAACGCGATCCGGGCATGCGGAGCCCTCGGCGGCTCGACCAACGCCGTCATCCACCTGATCGCGATCGCCGGGCGGGTGGGCGTGCCCTTGACGCTCGAGGACTGGGACGAATGGGGGAGGGGGGTCCCGACCCTCGTCGACCTCATGCCCTCGGGGCGCTTCCTCGCCGAGGATTACTATTATGCGGGCGGGCTTCCGGCCGTACTCCGCCGGCTCGGCGAGCACGATCTGCTCGAGAAGGACGCGTTGACCGTCAACGGCAAGACGATCTGGGAGAACGTGAAGGACGCCCCATGCTGGAACGAGGAGGTCATCCGGCCCTGGGATCGCCCGCTCGTCGCCGAGGGCGGGCTCGTCGTCCTGAAGGGCAACCTCGCGCCGAACGGCGCGGTCCTGAAGCCCTCGGCCGCCTCGCCGCCCCTGCTGCAGCACCGGGGTCGCGCCGTGGTCTTCGCGACGATCGAGCATTATCGCGAGCGGATCGTGGATCCGGCCCTCGAGGTCGACGAGACCTCGGTGCTCGTGCTCAAGAACTGTGGACCCAAGGGCTATCCGGGAATGGCCGAGGTCGGCAACATGGGCCTGCCGCCCGAGCTCTTGAAGCGCGGGATCAAGGACATGGTGCGGATCTCCGATGCCCGCATGTCCGGCACGGCCTACGGCACGGTCGTGCTCCACGTCGCCCCCGAGGCGGCGGCCGGTGGGCCCCTCGCACTCGTCCGCGACGGCGACGTCGTCCGGCTCGACGTGCCCGCCCGGCGCCTCGAGCTCGAGGTCGACGAGGCCGAGCTCAAGCGGCGACGGGCCGCTTGGACCCCACCGCCGCCCGCCATGAGCTCGGGCTATTGGAAGCTCTTCCACGACCACGTGCTGCAGGCCGATCGGGGCTGCGACCTCGACTTCCTCGTGGGCTGCCGTGGCGCCGCGGTGCCGCGCGACAGCCACTGAGGGCCGCCCTCGATCGCATCCGGGCGGTTGACGCGCACCCGGCGGGCGCGCACCCTCTCAACCGTCGCGCAAGCGGAACGGAGGCGAGTCCGATGCACCGGAGCCTGGTCACCCTGGTCGCGCTGGCCGCTTGGCCGGCCGCGGCGCTCGCCTTCCACGACAGCGAGATCGACCCGCAGAGCAAGCAGATCCTGATCCAGATCGAGGAGAACCTGCAGCGCTTCGCGCAGGGCCTGGCCGAGGCCCAGAAGCAGTGCCAGCAGGGCAACCAGGACGCCTGCCGGACCGACCAGGCGGCCCGTCAGCAGCTGGCTGCGATCGGCCAGGCCATGCTCGGCGGGCAGCAGCCCGGCGGACCGCCCCCGGGTCCGGGCGGCTGGGGGCCGGGACCGCGGCCGGGCCCGCCTCCCGGCGGCTGGGGTCCGCCGCAGCCGGGACCGGGGGGCTGGGGTCCGGCTCCGG
>JBBIIE010000034.1:0-26756 GCA_037446605.1 Geminicoccaceae bacterium
CCGACCACATAGGCATCTTTCCCAGAGAGCCACGATCGCGCCGATCAGGCCCGCCCAGACGAAGGCACCGGCAAGCTCGTCATGGGTTCCCCGGCCGCCGTCGAGCGCCAGTGCGACCGGCCAGAGGATCGCTGGCGTGGCGAGCCCGGCGGCCGCGGCGGCCAACCGCCGGCGGCGCGACAGCTCCAGTGCGACCAGAGGGTCGCCGGTCATGGTCATCCGCTGCGCGGCCCCATGATGGCCTCCAGCGATGGCGCCTCGCGCGCCTCGGGCGGTGCCTCGAAGAAGGGCGGCAGGCCGGTCACGCCGGCGAGCAGGCCGAGGAGCCGGCCGGGGAAGATACCGACGGCGTTCCGGAGCGAGCCGACCGCAGCATTGTAGAAGCGGCGTGCCGCGGCGATCTGCGCCTCGGTGTCCGCCCACACCCGTTGCGCCTCCCGTAAAGTCGCCTCCGAGCGGAGCTCCGGATAGGCCTCGGCCACGGCAAGAAGTCGGCCCATGTCCGCGGCCAGCGCCGCCTCTGCCGAGAAGCGCTCGGCGGTCGGCTCGGTCCCCGCCCGCTGGATCCGCGCCCGCAGTTCGGTCACCCGCTCGAGGAGCCCTCGCTCGTGGTCCATGAAGCGCTGCGCGAGGCCGACGACGTTCGGGACCAGATCGTGGCGCTGGCGGAGATGCACGTCGATCGAGGCGAAGGCTTCCTTCACCTTGTTCGATCGCGCCACGATCGTTGCGTACCAGAGGTACAGAGCGACCGCGAGCGCCACCCCGCCCCCGAGCCAGGTCCAGCTTCCGTCCACGACGCTTCCTCCCACCCCGGTGGCGCGAGGCTACCAGGGGCCGGCACCGCGCCGGAAGGAGAGCCGTGGGCGAGGAGGTGCGCTGTGACGGCCGTCACCTGCGCGCCGCGGGCCGGGTCGCCGGCCGGGTGCGGGTCAGCGGGTCGGGACCGGGACCTCGCCCCGATAGTCGTAGAAGCCGCGCTTGACCTTGCGGCCGAGCCAGCCGGCCTCGACATACTTCACCAGGAGCGGGCAGGGCCGGTACTTCGTGTCGGCGAGCCCGTCGTGCAGCACCTGCATGATGGCGAGGCAGGTATCGAGGCCGATGAAGTCGGCGAGTTCCAGCGGCCCCATCGGGTGATTGGCGCCGAGCTTCATCGCCGTGTCGATGCTCTCGACGGTGCCCACACCCTCGTAGAGCGTGTAGGCCGCCTCGTTGATCATCGGCAGAAGGATGCGATTGACGATGAAGGCCGGGAAGTCCTCGGCCGTGACGGAGGTCTTGCCGAGCCGCTCGACCAGCTTCTTGGCCGCCTGGTAGGAGTCCTCCTCGGTCGCGATGCCGCGGATGAGCTCGACCAGCTTCATGACCGGTACGGGGTTCATGAAGTGCATGCCGATGAACCGCTCGGGCCGGTCGGTCACGGCCGCGAGCCGGGTCACCGAGATCGACGAGGTGTTGGTCGCGATCAGCGCAGCCGGATGCAGGTGCGGGACCAGATCCTTGAAGATCCGCCGCTTGACCTCCTCGTTCTCGACCGCCGCCTCGATCACGAGCTGGCAGTCGGCGAACGCCCGGTAGTCGGCCGCGGGGTGGATCCGTTCGAGCGCCTGCACCTTCTGCGTCGCGCTCATGGCGCCCTTGGCGACCTGACGGGCGAGCCGCGCATCGATCTGCGCCCTCGCCCGCTCGACGGCTTCCGGCACGGCGTCGAGGAGCCGCACCTCGAGGCCGGCGACCGCCACCACCTGAGCGATGCCGCCGCCCATCTGGCCGGCGCCGATCACGCCGACGCAGGCGACCTCGGGGATCGGCGGGTAGCCCTTCTGCTGGTACGTGGCGGGCGCCATGGTCGTCTCCGCGTCGCTCAGCCGCGCGCCCGGCGCAGCTCGGCGGTGAGCTCGGGCACGAGCTTGAACAGGTCGCCGACCAGCCCGTAGTCGGCCACCTGGAAGATGGGCGCCTCCTCGTCCTTGTTGATGGCGACGATCACCTTGCTGTCCTTCATTCCGGCCAAGTGCTGGATCGCTCCCGAGATGCCGATCGCCACGTAGAGCTCGGGAGCGACGATCTTGCCGGTCTGACCGACCTGGTACTCGTTCGGCACGAAGCCGGCGTCCACCGCCGCCCGCGAGGCCCCGACCGCGGCACCCAGGAGGTCGGCGAGCTCGTCGAGGATCTTGAAGTTCTCGCCCGAGCCCATGCCGCGACCGCCCGAGACCACGACGCGCGCGCTCGTGAGCTCGGGCCGCTCGCGCTTGGCGACCTCGCGCCCGAGGAAGCTCGCGAGCCCGGCAGGCTCGACCGCGGCCACGGTGGCGATCTCGGCCGCACCGCCCTCGCCCGCCACCGGAAAGCTCGTGGTGCGGATCGTGAGCAGCCGCCGCGGGTCCAGGCTCTCGACCGTGGCCAGTGCGTTGCCCGCGTAGATGTAGCGCTTGAAGGTGGCGGGCCCGAGGATCTCCACGACATCGGAGACCATCGCCACGTCCAGGAGCGCCGCGGCGCGCGGCAGGACGTTCTTGCCGAAGGTCGTGGCCGGCGCCAGGAGATGGTCGTAGCCCTCGGCCACCGCCACGAGGAGTGCCGCCAAGTCCTCGGCGAGCGGATCGGCGTAGGCCGGATGCTCGACCCGCAGCACCCTCTCGACGCCCGAGAGACGCGCGGCGGCCTGCGCGGCCGGGTCGCAGTCCGCCCCGGCGACCAGGACGTGCACCGGGCCGGGTAGCCGAGCGGCCGCCCCCACCGTGTGCAGCGTCGCCTTGTCGATCGTCCGGTTGTCGTGCTGGGCGAGGACCAGGACCGTCATCTCAGATAACCCCCGCCTCGCCCTTGAGCCGCGCGACGAGCTCCTGCACCGAGGCGAGCTTGACGCCCGCCTTGCGCTTGGGCGGCTCTCCGACCCTGACGTAGCGGAGCCTCGGCGCCGGATCGACGCCGAGCGCCTCGGGGGTCAGCACGTCCAGAGGCTTCTTCTTGGCCTTCATGATGTTGGGCAGCGAGGCGTAGCGCGGCTCGTTCAGCCGGAGATCCACGCTCACCACCGCCGGGAGTCGAACGACGATGCGCTCGATGCCCTCGTCGACCTCGCGCGCGACCGTGGCCTTGCCGTCGGCGATGTCGATCCGCGATGCGAAGGTGGCCTGCGGCCAGCCCAGCAGCCCGGCCAGCATCTGAGCGGTCTGGTTGCTGTCGTCGTCGATCGCCTGCTTGCCCATCAGCACGAGCCCGGGCTGCTCGCGCGCGACCACGGCCGCGAGCAGCTTTGCGACTGCCAGGGGCTGCAGCTCGATGGTGGTCTCGACCAGGATCGCCCGGTCGGCACCCATCGCCAGCGCGGTCCGGAGCGTCTCCTGGCAACGGCTCTCGCCCAACGAGACCGCCACGATCTCGCTCGCGATGCCCTTCTCCTTCAGCCGGATCGCCTCCTCGTTGGCGATCTCGTCGAAGGGATTCATCGACATCTTGACGTTGCCGGTGTCGACGCCGCTCTGGTCGGGCTTGACCCGGATCTTGACGTTGTAGTCGACAACCCGCTTCACGGGCACGAGCACCCGCATCGCCGCATCCCCACCCCTGCCCGCGGTACGTGCGCGCGAGCCGGCCCGATCACCGCCATTTATTGCAGCGCACAACGAAGGCTAGGGCTGGGTACCGGCCTTGTCAACGATCGCCAACACTTCCCGTTCTAGGGTGTGGCGAGCCCACCCGGGCAGGCCGTCACGGATCCGCGCCGAGAAGTCGGGCGCGTCGAGCGCCCCGAGCGCCCGATCGTTGATCCGGCTCCGGGCCTCGAGCTCGGGCATCGGCAGGCCGCCGGCGAGGCCGCCGCGCTCGTGCACATAGTCCGGGAAGTAGCCCGACAGCAGAACCCGCCAGGTGAGCGGCAGGCCCTGGCCGTGGGCGCGCGCGTGCGTCACCACGTTGGTCGTGCAGTTGGTGGTCGCCGTATTGTAGAAGCGTGGCCGCTCGGCCAGGTCGTCGATCGCCACCGCATACTCGAGAAACAGCCGCAGCAGACGCTCGTGCCCGATCCGAACCCGATCGAGGTAGATGTCCTCGATCGGATCGCGGCGCAGCGCCCGGCCACCCAGGAGATCGCGCTCGTCACCCACCACGTAGACGAGCTCGTAGCGACGGAAGAAGCCGGCCAGCGCGTCGTCGGCCTCCCCCGCCTCCCTGCGGATCTCGATCGACACCGCGAGCCGCTCCGGCCCGAAGCCGAAGCTCGAGATCACGTGCGCGATCGCTTCGCCCATCCAGTAGACCGCCACGAGATCCAGGCTGTCGAGCGCACTGAGCGCGAACCGGCGTTCCTCCCAGCGCTCCTCGAAGCGCTCGTGGTCGAGCCAGCGGAAGTTGCGCAGGTTGCGCACCAGGACGGTGTCGCCCTCGACCCGGATGGCAGCCAGGTGCGCCACCTCGGGTGCCCAGGACCGCTCGTTGCTCGGCAGGATGCGCGCCCACCACAGGGCGAGTGCGACGGCGAGTCCGCCGGCCACGAGCAGGCCCCGGCCGGTGCGGCTGCGCAGCAGATCGGCGACCGCCGAGAGCCCGGCCAGAGCTACGAAACCGGCGAGACCCTGGCGCAGAAGCCGCGGCTCCGGTCCGGAAAAGGACAGGGCCAGGACACCCCAGAGACCGAGCCCGAGTGCCAGCGCGGCGGCAATGAGCCGGCCGGGGCCGCGCACGCGCCGAGCCTGCGGCTCAGCGGTTGGCGCCGGGGACCCAGAGCACGTCCCGGGCACCCTTGTCGTTCAGGTGCCGGGCCATGACGAAGAGATGGTCCGAAAGTCGGTTCAGGTAGCGCAGCACCGCCGGGTTGAGCGGCTCGTTCTCGGCCAGGGCCGCGACGAGACGCTCGGCCCGTCGCGTCACCGTCCGCGCCTGGTGCAGGAAGGCCGCCGCCGGAGTACCGCCCGGCAGCACGAAGGACCGGAGCGGCGCGAGCTCGGCGTTCATGGCGTCGATTTCGCGCTCGAGCCGCTCGACCTGGCCGTCGATCACCCGGAGCCGACCGTCGTCGGACTCGGCACCCGGTCGGCAGAGGTCGGCACCGAGGTCGAACAGGTCGTTCTGGACGCGGGCGAGCATCGCATCCGCCTCGCCCGTCGTGTGCAGGCGGGCGAGACCGATCGCGGCGTTGGCTTCGTCGACCGTGCCGTACGCTTCGACCCTCGGGCTGTGCTTGGCCACCCGGGCGCCGTCGCCGAGCGAGGTGCGTCCCTCGTCGCCGCCACGGGTGTAGATGCGGGTCAGCAGCACCATGGAAGGCTCCGCGCGATCCGGGGATCAGCCCCGGGCAACCAGGAGCAGGCCGAGCAGCAGCACCGCCACCAGCTGCAGGCCGACCCGAGCCTGCATGAGCTTGTTGCCCCAGCGATCGTTGAAACGACCGCCGGCCACGAAACCGACGACGCCCACGACCAGGACGAGGGCGGTCGCAGCCATGAAGAGCAGGAGCAGGGTGGCGAGCAGGTTCATGGGCGGGATCTAGTCCGTCCGGGGCGACCCTGCCAGGGGCCGGCTGGTCGCGCCCGCGCGATGCCGGAGACTTGTCAGAAACGACGGAGCCATACTACTTGGAGTTGTGCAGAAACCGCGCCCGTCCCGGGGGCAGCATGACCGTCCCGCTCCGCGCACGCTGGCCGCAATCGATCCTGTTCGCGGGCCTCCTGGTCGTGCTGGCCCTCGCGCCCGCGCCGCTCGCCTCGAACCGACCCTGGTCCTGGGCGCTCCTGGCGCTCGCGATCGGCCTGCTCGTGCTGCTCTGGGCCGCCGCCGCGTTGGCCACACCCGAGCGGCTGCGGCTGCCCTGGCCGGTCGGCCTCGGCCTGGCGACGAGCGCGCTCGTGCTCCTTTGGATCCTCCTCCAGCTGCGTGCCGATGTCGTGGGCCTGCACCCCCTGCTCGCGGCGCATCCCGTCTGGTCGATCGCGCGCGAGGCCGGGCTCCAGGTCGAGCCGCTGCTCGCGATCGATCCCTGGGGTGCACGCGACGCCGCCATGCGCCTGCTGTCCTACCTCGGCGCCTTCTGGCTCGGCTTCGCCCTCTGCCAGGTGCCGGAGCGTGCCCGCCGACTGTTCGCCGCGATCGTGGCGATCGGCGCCTTCTACGCCGCCCTCGGCCTCGTGCTGCACTTCGGCGGCTTCGAGTATGTGTGGACCGAGGCGAAGGACTGGTACCGCGGCGACGTCACCTCGACCTTCGTCAATCGAAACCATTTCGCGACCTATGCGAACCTCGGGCTCCTCGCGGCGCTCGGTTTCCTGGTCGAGACCGTGCTGCAGGCGCGCGGCGCGGTCGACCTGCGCCGCCACATCGCCCAGCTCCTCGGTAAGCTGCTCGGTCGGCGGAGCCCGCTTCTCGTGGCGCTGCCGCTGCTCGCCACCGCGATGCTCCTGACCCACTCGCGCGGGGGTATGCTCTCGGGGCTCGCCGGCGTCGCGACCCTGCTGCTCCTGGTGCTGCTGGCAGCGCGGCCCGGCCCACGCCCGCTGCTTCTGGCGCTCGGCCTCACCGTCGGGCTCGCCTGGGCACTCCTCGCCTGGAGCGGGGGTGCCACTCTCGAGCGCCTCGACCAGCTCGGCGCCGAGGCCGACCTGTCGGCGGGGACCCGTGCCGCTGCCTACGCCCTGGCTCTCGACATGATCGCCGACCGACCCTGGACCGGGCACGGCTACGGCGGTTTCGAGGCGGCCTTCCACCTCTACCGCGACGCCCGGTTCACTGCGGTGTTCGACCGCCTGCACAACACGCCCCTCGAGCACGCCGTCGAGCTCGGCGTACCCGCCGCGGTGCTCCTCTATCTCGGCCCGCTCCTGCTCCTCGGGCTCTGCGCGCGCGGCGTGCTCCGGCGTCGCCGTGACGGTATGTTCCCGCTCGTGGCGGCAGCCTCCACGATCACGGTGGGCCTGCACGCGCTCGTCGACTTCAGCCTGCAGATCCCGGCCGTGGCGGTCACCTGGGCGGCGCTCCTCGGCTGCGGCTGCGCCCAGGCCCTGCCGTCGGCCCCTCGCCCGCGGCGCTCCACGGATGGCGAGGCGGACGCGGTCGCGGACCGGCCACTGCCCGCGCCGACCTGAACCGCCTCAGCCCGGCTCGGCCAGGAGCCCCGGATCGATCGGCAAGGGCAGGCGCGGCCGACCGGCCTCGGCCCGCACCAGCCCTCGCAGTTGCGGGTGGGCGAGCGCCTCCTCGAGCGTCCGCACCACCGCGCAGCAGCAGTCGCGACCGGCGAGCACCGCCTCCCAGTCGGCGGCGCCGCGCGATCGGATCCGCTCCGCAACCGCCCGCCGCGTCGCCTGCGGATCCGCGCTGTCGTCACGCAGGGCCGGCGGCAGGTCGATCGCCTCGCAGAACTGCTGCCAGAAGCGCTCCTCGAGCGGGGCCACCGCGAGCAGCCGGCCGTCGGCCGTGGGGTAGAGCGCGTAGCGCGGCGAGCCGCCGCCGGTGAGGCCGCTGCCGGGCGCCGGGAAACCGGCATCGGACATGCCCTCGGCCAGCGCCCAGGGCACCAGGGTCGGGAGGTTGCGGGTCATCGCCACATCCAGCCTCCGGCCGCGCCCGCTGCGTCGGCGCTCGAGCAGGGCCAGGAGGATTGACATCACCGCCGGGTACGCGCCGCCGGCGATGTCGGCGAGCAGGACCGGCGGCAGCGCTGGCAGGCCGGCTCCGGTGCGCTCGCCCAGATCGAGGATCCCGGCGAGTGCCAGGTAGCAGAGATCGTGTCCGGCGCTGCGGGCGAGCGGACCGTCCTGGCCGTAGCCGGTGATCGAGCAGATCACGAGGCCCGGATGCCGCTCCAGGAGCTGCTCGGGTGCCAGTCCGAGCCGCGCCAGCACTCCGGGGCGGAACTGCTCGACCAGCACGTCGGCGCCGGCCAGGAGGCCGTCGAACCGCGCCCGCTCCTCCGCGAGCTTGAGGTCGAGCTCGACGATCTCCTTGCCCTCGTTGAGCATCTCGTAGACGAGCGAACGCCCGTCGCGGAGCGGCGGCATGCGCCGCATGTCCTCACCGCCCGGCCGCTCGACCTTGATCAACCGGGCGCCGGCGGCCGCGAGGATCCGGGTCGCGAGCGGGCCCGGCAGCAGCGTCGAGAGGTCGATCACGGTGACGCCGGCGAGCGGCCCGCTCACGCCTGCGCCCCGAGCCGGCGGGCGATCAGGATCTTCTGCACGTCGGAGGTCCCCTCGTAGATCTGGCAGACCCGTACGTCGCGCCAGATCCGTGCCACGGGGAAGTCCTCGAGGTAGCCGTAGCCGCCGAGCGTCTGCATCGCCGCGGAGCAGACCGCCTCGGCGGTCTCCGAGGCGAACAGCTTGGCCATGCAGGCCGCCTCAAGGGCCGGCGCGCCCTCGTCGAGCAGCCGGGCGGCGTGCAGCGTGAGCTGGCGGGCCGCCTCGAGGCGCGTCGCGGCCTCGGCCAACCGGAAGCCGACCGCCTGATGGTCGAGGATCGGACGTCCGAAGGCGCGGCGGTCGCGCGCGTAGGTCAAGGCGTGCTCGAGCGCCGCTCCGGCCATGCCCACGCTCTGCGCGGCGATCCCGACCCGGCCCTGCTCGAGCGCGCCGAGTGCGATCCGGTAGCCCTGGCCCTCCTCGCCGAGGAGCGCATCGGCCCCGAGCTCGAGCCCCTCGAAGGCGAGGGCGCAGGTGTCCGAGGCCTTCTGGCCGACCTTCTCCTCGACCCGCAGCACGCGGTAGCCGCGGCTGTCGGTCGGCACGAGGAACGCGGAGATGCCGGCCTTGCCCTTGGCCGGGTCGGTGACGGCGAAGGTGACGCACAGCGAGGCGATGCGTCCGCTCGTGATGAACTGCTTGGTTCCGTCCAGCACCCAGCCGGCGCCGCGACGCACCGCCCGGGTGGCGAGATTGGCCGCGTCCGAGCCCGCCTGCGGCTCGGTCAGCGCGAACGCGCCGATGATCTCGCCCCGGGCGAGGGGCACGAGCCAGCGCCGCTTCTGTGCCTCGCTGCCGTGCCGCAGCAGGAGCGCGTTCACCGGCGCGTTCTGCACGCTCATGACCGTCGAGACGGCGCCGTCGCCACCGGCGATCGCCATCAGCGCGAGCGCATACGACACGTGGTCGGCGCCCGCCCCGCCCCACTCGGGCGGCACCGTCATGCCGAGGAAGCCGAGCGCGCCCAGCTCCGCCAGGATCGCGCGCGGGAGCTCGCCGGTACGCTCCCAGGCCCGCGCCTGCGGCGCCAGACGCTCGCGCGCGAACGCGCGCGCCGTCTCGGCCACCAACCGCTGCTCCTCGCTCGCCAGCGGACCCTCCTCGCCGGGCGAGCACGCGCCTGCTCCGCCCGCCTTCCGCACTTGGCACGCACACCGCCCGACGGCAAGCCGCCCCGCGGCTGGCGCCGCGCGGCGCGGCGCTGCTAGAACCGCGGCGCCGCCAGGGGAGCGCACCACGTGAAGCTGCACACCAGCCCGGCCTCGCCGTTCGGTCGCAAGGTGATGGTCGTCCTGCACGAGACCGGCCTCGTATCCCGCGTCGAGCGGCGCGACGTCAGCCAGACCCCGATCGCCCAGGACCCCGAGGTCGCCGCCGCCAACCCGCTGGGCAAGATCCCCTGCCTCGAGCTCGACGATGGGACCGTCCTGTTCGATTCGCCGGTCATCTGCGAGTATCTCGACGGACTGCACGACGGGCCCCGCCTGCTGCCGCAAGCGGGCCCGGACCGCTTCCGGGCGCTCCGTCTCGAGGCGCTCGGCGACGGCATGCTCGATGCCGCCGTGGGCGTGCGCTACGAGACCTTCCTGCGCCCCGAGCATCTGCGCTGGCCGGACTGGATCGCGGCACAGCTGCTCAAGGTCACCCGCGCCCTCGACCGACTCGAGCAGGAGGCTCCGAGCCTCGCCGAGCGGATCGATCTCGGCTCGCTGACCATCGCCTGCGTGCTCGGCTATCTCGACTTCCGCTTCGCCGCCGAGCGCTGGCGCGACGGCCGCCCGAAGCTCGCCACCTGGTACGAGCGGATCGCGGCGCGGCCCTCGCTTCTCGCCACAAGGCCGGCCTGATCGCCTTGGCCTCGGGCGGGCCCGTGGGCGGCTACCCGGTCGGCGCGATCGTCACGACGGCCTACCGCGAGACGCTCGCCGACCATCCGGCGGTGCTGCGCGCCGCCGGTCTCTGGATGCTCGCGAGCCTCGTGGTCGACCTCCTGGCGGTGCTCGGCAGCGCCGGCGAGCCTGCGGCCGTCGAGCCCGTGCCGGCGCCGTTCCAGGCACTGGCCCTGCCGCTGCTCCTGATCGGCTGGGTCGGACTCAACGCCGTCACCGTGCACCGGCTGCGCCATCTGCTCCTGGGCGACCCCACGCCCAGGCTCATGGCGCCGCTCGACCGCAACGTCGCGCGCTACATCCTGGCCGAGCTGCTGATCGGCGCCCTGGCTCTCCTGCCGGCGCTCGTGGCGCTCGCCCTGCTGGCGCCGGTCGCAGGCGCACCGCTCGCCGCGATGGCCGGTACCGCCGCGGCCGCGGCCGTCTTCGCCCGCCTGCATCTGGGTCTGGTCGGTGCGGCACTCGGGGAGCAGGGCCTGGGCCTCGACCGCGCGTGGCGGGCGACCGCCGGCATCTGGCCGCAAGTGGCCGTCGCCCTGCTCGCCTGCAGCGCACCCCTGGCGCTGTTGTCGGGCATGCTCGGCGGCTGGCTCGTGGAGCGTGGTGCCCCCCTGACGGGCAGCGCGCTCGGCACGCTCGGCGCGTTCGGCCAGGCAGCGGTCCTGGCAGCGTTCCTGGCCGCCAGCCGGCGCCGGCTGGTCGGTCCGGCGCAGGGCACGCTCGCGCGGCACTCTTGACATCGGTCTGCTAACGTCCCTCGGGCGATCGCCCGAGGGCTTCCGGGAGACGACCCGGCGCCGGCGTCGCGCGTCGGGACCGGCTGCGACGTCTTGACCCTCGGCCGTGACGGTCGGCACCTGACGTCCGCGACGGCCAGGGTGAGGCCCGTCGAGAAGTGGATCCGGCTCCCCGCAGTCCGCTCCGGGGGCTCCAGAGGTCATGCTCCGGCTGCTCGTCACGACGACTTTCGGCACTGCAGCCCTTCTCACGGCATCACTGCCGGCTGCAGCCGCGGAGTTGCCACGCCCTAGGAATCCGAAGTACCGGGTGTCACGGCCGAGATCACGCAGTTCCGTCGTAAGAGCGGCGTGCTCACCGTCTCGATGCGACTGGTCAAAGGCTCTGCGAGTGAGCAGCGCTTCTACGTGGTCAGCAATCGCAACTACGATGCCTTCTAGATTGTCGCGAAGAACGAGAAGTATTTCGTGCGACGCGACAGCGAGAAGACCCGGCTCGCCTCGCCCGCGGACGCAGGCGGCGGCGTGGGTGTGCGGATCGAGCCCGGCACCGGATGGACATGGTGGGCCCGCTATCCCGCGCCCCCGTAGGATGTCACGTCGATCAGCCACTACACGCCGCTCACGGCTCCCCTCGGCGACCTCCCGATCGGCGACGCGCCCTGTGGGCCCGGTCGTGCGAGGCTGGTTGGTCGCCGGGCCGTTGGTCGGCTCAGCATTGGTCGCGGAGCGTGGGCGTGGACCTCGGGCGCAGGAGTCGGACGCAGCGGTTCCGCCGTGTGCCGCGGGGAGGATCCTCGACCTCGAAGGCAAGGTTCTCGACGTCCTGCGCGCCCCGAGTGGCCTCGAGGGTACTCTGGCCGAGCTCGGCGCGAAGGTGACGGCCGAGGAAATCCGGATCGCCCTCGCGGCCGACGTCCTCTTCGATCTCGACAAGGCCGATCTGCGGCCCGAGGCCGAGGTGGCGTTGCTCCGATTGGCCGAGGTGTTGCGAGCCTATCCGAAAGCTCCGGTGCGGATCGAGGGCCACGCGGACTCGAAGGGTTCGGACAGCTACAACCAGAAGCTCGCCGAGCGCCGCGCCCCGGCCGTCAAGGACTGGCTGGTGCGCAAGGCCGACCCGGCGCCCGCGCGGCTGAGTGCGCATGGGCTCGGGCAACCCGCCCCCTGGCGCCCACAACGCGCCCCGACGGCAGCGACGACTCCGCCGGCCGGCAGCGCAATCGCCGGGTCGAGGTCGTCCTGCGCAAGGGCTGGGCGAGAGCGGCGTTCTCGCCTCGGCCGACCCTCCGTCCGCGAGGACGTCAGCGCGGCAGCTCGCCACCGGGCTTGCCGACGATCGCCAGGAACTCGCGGCGGGTCTCCGGATTGGTCTTGAACTCGCCCAGGAGCCGGCTCGTCACCATCAGCGAGCCGGGCTTGTGGATGCCGCGGGTGGTCATGCAGTGGTGCGTCGCCTCGACCACCACGCCCACGCCGCGCGGCTGCAACACCTCGGCGATCGCGTCCGCGATCTGCGCGGTCATCCGCTCCTGGATCTGCAGCCGCTTGGCGAACGCCTCGACCAGCCGGGCGAGCTTGGAGATCCCGACCACCCGCCGGACCGGCAGGTAGGCGACGTGCGCGCGGCCGATGATCGGTGCCATGTGGTGCTCGCAATGGCTCTCGAAGCCGATGTCCCGCAGGACGACCATCTCGTCGTAGCCCTCGACCTCTTCGAAGGTCTTCCGGAGGATGTCGGCGGGGTCGACCAGATAGCCCTTGAAGTGCTCCTGGAAGGCCTTCACCACCCGGTGCGGGGTCTCGTGCAGGCCCTCGCGCTGCGGGTCCTCGCCGATCCAGCGCAGGAGCGTGCGGACCGCAGCCTCGGCTTCTTCACGCGACGGGCGCGGCCGCGCGAGGGACCGGCGCGCCGGCCCGCCGTCGAGGTGAGGGTCGCGGGTGATCGGGACAGCGTTCAAGGTGATCCTCCGGTGGCACTGGCGGCCGCTCCGCGCCGCGCGCAGTGTTGTACGCAGCTCCGCTCCGGGCGGCTCACCCGCGGTCGATCGCGCGCGCCCGGTCGGCCACGGCGGCGATGTCGGGGAACTGCTCGGCCTCGACGACGAGTTCACGCGCGAGGGCGAGCGTGCGCCGTTCGCAGGCGGCTCGCCGGTCGGGATCGGCGATCGTCTCCATGTCGGCATTGTGGGCGAGCCCGAGCGTGCGGCGGATCATCGAGGTGCCCGCATAGCCCAGGCTGTCGACGAACAGGCGCCGCAGATAGGCCCGCCTGGCCGCTGCGAGGGCCCGCTCACCCTCCGGGCCGGCGAAGTGCTCGGCCGGGAAGGCGTCGCCCTGCGCCTTCGTCTCCCACAGCTCCAGGAAACGCCCCTCGAAGTGGTTCCAGACCTTCTCGAGCGTGGCCAGGACCCACTCGCCGTACTCGGCCCGCTCGCCGGGTCGGGTCTCGTGTCCACGCTGGCTCAGACGGCTCATCAGGAGGTTTCCGAGGAGCTTGCCGACGTCGAAGCCCATGGGCCCGACGAAGGCGAACTCGGGGTCGATGGCCCGCGTATCGGCCTCGGTGACCATGATCGAGCCGGTGTGCAGATCGCCGTGCAGCAGCGCCTGGGCCTCGGACAGGAACTTGAGCTTCAGGAGTGCCACCGCCCGCTTCAAGGCCAGGTCCTCGCGAACGGCGCGTGCCGCATCGTCGAGCTGCGGACTCGTCCAGCGATTGCGCACGTGCTCCATGTAGGGATCGGTGAAGATCAGGTCCTCGGTGATCCTGCAGAGCTCGACATTGCCCACGAAGCGCGCCACGAGCGCCTTCTTCTCGGCCGCCCGGAGGTGCAGGTCGGACGTGAGGAAGAGGGTGCGTGCCAGGAAGTCGGCGATCTGTTCGGCGAACGCCGGGTAGGTCCGACCGGCGATCATGCCCCGGCGGAGGATGAGGTGCGGGGCGAGCCGCTCCATGACGATCAGGTACAGCCGCTCGTCGAAGTGCAGCGGCTCGGGCACCCGCCCGGGCGCCAGCGCATGCTGGATCGTGAGCGCTCGGCACTCGAAGCTGGCCCGCTCGAGACCGAGCGGCCAGCCCTCGCCCACGAGCCGGACATAGGGCAGGGCCTGCTTGACGCAGACCGATCCGGACGGGCCGTCGACCAGGAAGACCAGGTTGAGATTGCCGTCGCCGACCTCGCGGATCCGCCAGGCCTCGGGCCCGCCGCCGAGGCGCCCGCGGATGTCCGGAAGCCCGGCCAGGTAGGGTGCCACGCCCCTCTCGTCGAGCGCCCGATAGCCGTCCGGTGTCGCGATCGCCACGCCCGCCTCCGCCGAAGCCTCCGCCCGCGCCTCGATCCATGCCACGCCCGAGGGCGGCCGGGAAAGGTCTGGACAGTCGCCGG
Source organism: Geminicoccaceae bacterium (assembly GCA_037446605.1). GTDB lineage: Bacteria > Pseudomonadota > Alphaproteobacteria > Geminicoccales > Geminicoccaceae > JANXAZ01. The sequence goes on from JBBIIE010000034.1 coordinate 14,196, forward strand.
CCGTGTATGGTCCAGGGCCCGCACAGCCCCGCCCCTGCGAGCCGCCGATGCGCTTTCGGATACTGCCTCTGATGCTGGTCCTCGCGATGCTCACCGGCACGGTCGCGGCCCAACAGCCGGACGAGGCCGATCGGGTCTACCGGCGTGCCGTCCAGCTGCTCGAGGCGGGCAAGCTCGCCGAGGCGGCCCGCGAGTTCGAGCGGGTGCTCATGCTGGCCGAGCGGGCGCTCGGGCCGGACGATCCGCGGCTGGCCGTCGACCTCAACAATCTGGGCGAGGTCTACCGGCGCCAGGGCCGGCTGGAGCAGGCTGCCGCGCTGCTGCGCCGCGCCATCCGCCTCGACGAGGCCGCCGGCGGGCGAAGCCCGGCGCTCGCCACGAGCCTGAACAATCTGGGCCTGGTCCTGCGCGCGCAGGGGCGCCTGAACGCCGCAGCCGACCTTTACCGCCGCGCCTTGGACCTGCTCGAGCGGACCCTCGGACCCGATCATCCGGACACCGCCCGGGCGCTCAACAACCTGGCCCAGCTCGAGCTCGAGCGGGGCGATCCGGCGACAGCCCTGCCGCTGCAGGAGCGGGCCGCCAGGATCGCGCGGGCGAGCCTGGGCCCGTCCCACGCCACCACCCGCGCGATCGAGGCGGCGCTGGCGCGCACCCGAACCGCCGCTTCGGGCCGTCCGGCGCGATCGCCGGCAACGGCCGCAGCCCGCTCGGAGGCGCCGCCTCCAGCAAGGCCTCTCACCGCGCCGCCGCCCGCGCTCGCCGCCCGTACCGCGTCACCTCCCGCTGCCACGGCCACGCCGCCGCCGGTGAGGCCGCCCCCCGCCGCGGGCGCCAAGGGAACACCGGCGACGCCGGCCGGCGCGGCGGTTGGTGGTGGCTTCCGCCTGCATCTGGCCTCGACCACCGCTCCGGAGCGGATCGCCGGCGAGTGGGCCCGGCTCAAGGCGGCCCATCCGCGCCTCGCCGACCTCGAGCTCCTGCCGCCCGAGCGGATCCAGATCCCGGGTCGCGGGGTCTTCTGGCGTCTCGTGGCCGGCCGTTTCGCGAGCCGCGCGGCGGCCGCCGCCGTCTGTGCGCCGCTCAAGGCCGAAGGTGGCTGGTGCGCGGTGCTGGGGCCCTGATCGCCGATGCCGGCAACGGCGGCCGAGCCGAACTCCTGGCCGCGGTCGAGGCCGGCCTGGGCGCTGCGCTCGCCGCGGCGGGCCGCGTCGAGCGGCTCGGGCCGTTCGACCTGCATCTCGTCCCGACGGCGCATCCGCTGCTGCGCACGACGCGCTGCCGGAGGGAGGAGCCGGCGGACTGGGCCGGCGCACTCGCCCGGCTGATCGCGGCCGCCCGGGCGGTCGGCTGCAGACCGCGCGTCGAGCTCGTGGCGGACTTGCGCCCACGGCTACGGGTGGCGCTCGCCCGCTCCGGCTTCCACCGTCGCCTGGGCGCCCCTCTGCTCGTCGCTCGGCCCGACCCGGGGGGCTTTCCGGCAGCCGCCTGCCGCGCCCTCACGGCCGACGCACCGATCGGGTTGCTCGACCGGTTCCTCGAGACCCAGCACGCCGTGTTCGGGGAGGCACCGCCGGGCCCGGCCGAACGGGCCCTCCTGCGCCACTGCCTCGAGCGCGGCGAGCTGCGGAGCTGGACCGTGCTCGAGGCCGACCGACCGATCGCAACCGCCTCGCTCCTGGCTGGCCCGTTCGTCGCGGAGCTCGCGGGCCTCTGGACCGTGCCCGACCGCCGACGCCGTGGCCATGGGCGGACCGTCGCCCGCGCCGCCCTCGCCGGCCACGCCGTGGAAGGCGGGCGGATCGCCTGGGCGGTCGCCACCGGTGCCGCCTCCGCGGCCCTTTTGGAGGACCTCGGCTTCGACCGGATCGGCGCCTTCGAACTCTGGGAGACCGAGTCCTGAGCGGTCCCGGCCGGGGTCGGCCTCAGCCTTGAACGGCGATCCTGCGCGACCGACGTGGCCGCGGCCGCTCGTCGGCCGGCTCGGGAGCAGGGGCAGCCGCCGCCGGCTCCGGAGCGGGCTCCGCCGCCGGTTCGCACGGTCCGGCGGGCGCCGCCTCGAGGGCCCGGCCGAGTTCCGCGAGCACCGCCTGCTGGGCCTCGACCACGATGCGCTGCATCTGGCCGACCTCGTGGCCGATCCGCTCGAGGAGTGCGGCCATGCGTCCGACCTGGTCCTGCAGCGCGTCGGTCGATGGCATCCCACCCGCGAGGGGCGTGCCGGCCAGGAGGTCGTGCAGGGCCGCGCGGGTCAGCTCGGCCTGGCGCTCGGCGCATCCGCGCGCCGCCTCGGCGACGATCCGCCCGGTCCGGGCGAAGGCCTCGAGCAGGCGCTGCTGGGTGCGCAGCAGCTCACCGAGATCGGCGGACGGGGCGTTGATCGGATCGGGCATCGGCGCTTCCGCGGTCGCTCGTGTTGCACTGCAGCATGATAACCGGCACCCGGCCGGTGGGCAATGCCGGCGGATGGGACCCGATGCGGCGGTTCACCCGCCGGCCCCCTGTGAGTTAGCCCACTGGTTGAAAGCGGCGAGCGGGCCTAACCTGAAGGTGTCGAAACGGTCTGTTAACCCAGCTCGGCTAACCAGGAGCGGGAACGCCCGACGGGCGAGTGAGCGGAGCGATGCGCGAGACCGCGACGGAGGCAGGGTCGATCGGAACCGGTGCGGGCCTCGACCCGCCGGTCACGGGACATACCGGCGACTGGCTGTCGCCCGAGGTCCTGGGCGGTCTGGTGCGCGCCGCCGACGCGGCGATCCTCCTCTTCAGCGGGCTGCTCGCAGCGGCCATCGTGGACGCCGACCCGGCCCGGCATGCGCTCCTGGCCTGGGCGCTGGCCGTCGGACTGCTGCTCGGCCTGCCCTTCTGCCAGCTGACCGGGACCTATGGTGAACGCCGCCGGCTCGACATGGCGGGCCAGGCCGCGCGCGTCGTGGCCGGTTGGGGCCTCGCCCTCCTGGCGCTCGGGGGGCTGGTGCTCGGGACAGGGACCGAGGCCGGGCTTCCACCCGGCTGGCTGCCCGCCTGGGCCGTCGGCGCCACCGCGGGCCTGCTCCTGCTGCGTCTCGCCCTGGCGGTCCAGATCGGCCGCTGGCGAAGGGCCGGGCGGCTCGGCCGCAACACGGTCGTGGTCGGGGCCGGCGAGCTCGGCCAACGCTTCGTGGCCGAGGTCCGTGCCCGCGATCGCGGCGTCCGGCTGATCGGCCTGTTCGACGACCGCCGCGACCGGGTGCCCGAATTCGTGGGCGGCTTCCCGGTGCTCGGGACGATCGACGATCTACTGGTGTTCGCCCGACGGCACCGGGTCGACGAGGTCGTGGTGGCGCTGCCCTGGAGCGCCGAGGGCCGTCTCCTCGACTGCCTGAAGAAGCTGCGCGCGCTGCCCGCCGACGTCCGCCTGTGCAGCGATCTGATCGGGTTCCACCTGCCGCATCGTGGCATCGGCCACGTCGCCGGCCTGCCGGTGCTGCACGTCTTCGAACGGCCGATGAGCGGCGGTGCCCTGCTCGCCAAGGCCGTCGAGGACCGGCTCCTGGCGGCCGTCGCGCTGCTCGCCTTGGCGCCGCTGCTGGCGACGATCGCCCTGGCCGTCCGCTCGAGCTCGCCGGGGCCGGCCCTCTACCGGCAGAAGCGGTGGGGTTTCAACGGCGAGGTCATCGAGGTGCTGAAGTTCCGCACCATGCACCACGACGCCTGCGACGACGGCACCGAACCCGGGCTCGGCCACACCCGCCGCGGCGATCCGCGGGTCACGCCGCTCGGGGCCTTCCTCCGGCGCACCAGCCTCGACGAGCTGCCGCAGCTCTGGAACGTGCTCATGGGCCAGATGTCGCTCGTCGGCCCGCGGCCGCACGCGGTCGCCCACAACGAGCGCTACGCCGAGCAGATCGATCGCTACCTGGCGCGCCATCGGGTCAAGCCGGGGATCACCGGCTGGGCGCAGGTGCAGGGCTGCCGCGGCGAGATCCGGAGCCTCGACGACATGCAGCGGCGGGTGGAGCACGACCTCTACTACATCCAGAACTGGTCGCTCGCGCTGGACCTTCGGATCCTCCTCCGCACGCTGGCCCTGGGCGCACGCGATCCGCGCGCCTATTGAAGAGCCCTGGGCCGGGTGCGGCCCCGGCCGGCCGGCGGCCGGCCGACCGGTGCACCTTCGCGGAGCCCTCGATGCCCGTCTCGCCGGAGCTGTTCGTCGCCGGGATGCGGCTGCACGCGGCCGGCGTGACCGTGGTCACCACGACCCACCGTGGCCGCCGCGCCGGCCTGACCGCGACCTCGGTGTGCTCGGTCTCGGCCGAGCCGCCGCAGCTCCTCGTCTGCGTCAATCGCGAGGCCGACGCCAATGCCCCGATCCGGGCCGGTCGGCGGTTCTGCGTCAACGTCCTGGCGGCCGACCAGCACCGCCTGGCCGATCGCTTCGCGGGCCGCTTCGGCGACGTCGGCGAGGCCCGATTCGAGGAGGGCGGCTGGATCCGGCTCGCGACCGGCGCGCCGGCCCTGGAAGGCTGCCGGGCGAGCTTCGACTGCCGGGTGGTGGCCGTCCTCGAGGCCGGCACGCACACCATCTTCGTGGGTCTGGTCGAGGCGGTCGTGACGCGCCCCGAGCTCGCCCCCCTGGTCTACCACGAGGGCGAGTACGGCCTCGTGGCGCAGCTCACGGGCTGAAGGCGGCGGCGGCTCAGACTGCGAGCACCGCCCGCGCCGCCGCGATCGCCCGCTCGATGCCGGCCCGGTCGACGTCCAGGTGGGTGACCGCGCGGACCCGGCGCGGGCCCATGGCCCCCATCCGCACGCCATGCGCCGCCAGGCGCTCGACGAAACCCCTGGCATCGAGATCGGGGCGGATCACCTCGAGGAAGACGATGTTGGTCGCCGGCTCGTCGCTCTCGAGCCGGAGACCCGGCAATCCGGCCAGGCCCGCCGCGAGCCGGCGGGCGTTGGCGTGGTCCTCCGCGAGCCGGTCCCAGTGGTGGCGCAGGGCATGGCGGCAGGCCGCCGCCAGGACGCCCGCCTGGCGCATCGCCCCACCGATCATCTGCTTGTACCGCCAGGCCTCGGCGATGAACTCGGCCGAGCCCGCGAGCGCCGCGCCGACCGGGGCCCCGAGGCCCTTGGAGAAGTCGATCCAGCAGGAATCGAACGCCGCGCAGTGGGTCGCGGCCGACACGCCGCTCGCCACCACGGCGTTGGCGAGGCGGGCACCGTCCAGGTGCAGGAGCAGGCCGTGCCGACGCGCGACCGCAGCCACCTCCTCGAGCCGTTCGAGCGGCCAGACCGTCCCGCCGGCGAGGTTGGCGGTCTGCTCGACCGAGACCAGCCGCGAGCGCGGCGCGTGTCGGTTGGTGGTGCGGATCCGTGCCGCCAGCTGCTCGCCCGTGAACACGCCCCGATCGCCGTCGAGCGGGGTCAGCACGACGCCGGCCCAGGCGGCCGGACCACCGGCCTCGGCCTGGATCGGGTGGGCGGTCCGGTCGAGCAGCACCTCCTCGCCGCGCCGGCAGTGCACGCAGATGGCGATCTCGTTGCACATCGTGCCCGAGGGCAGGAACACCGCCGCCTCCTTGCCGAGCAGGGCCGCGACCTCGGCGCAGAGCGCGTTGACCTCGGGGTCCTCGAACACCTGCTCGTCGCCGACCTCGGCCTCGGCCATCGCCCGCCGCATCGCGGCGGTCGGCTTCGTGCGCGTGTCGCTGTAGAGATCGACGGTGATCGGCGGCACGTCCGGCCTCCCCTGGCCCGCTCGGGTGGTCGATCCTGCACGCCCCGGATCACCACCGAAAGCCTCGGCGGCGCAGCCCCGGCCTCCGCTCAGGCGGCCTCGGCGGTCATGACCAGATGCGCGAGGCGGTCGGCATCGAGGCCCGTGGCCGGCAGCAGCGCCGCCAGCCGTCCGCGCTTGAGGACCGCCACCCGGTCGGCCAGCGCCACCACGTCCTGCATGTCGTGGCTGACCAGGAGCACCGCCACACCCTCGCGGCGGAGCCCGCGCACGAGCTCGCGGACCTCGCCGGTCTCGCGCACGCCCAGCGCCGCCGTGGGCTCGTCCATGACCAGCAGACGGGCGTTCCAGAGGAGCGCCCGGGCGATCGCCACCGCCTGGCGCTGTCCGCCCGAGAGCTCGGCCACCGGCCGGTCGACGTCGGGCACGGCGATCGCGAGGCGCCCGAGCGCGGCGCGCGCCTCCTCGCGCATCCGTGCGACGTCGAGCACCGGTAGGCCGGCGAACCAGCTGCGGCGGACCCGTTCGGCGCCGAGGAACAGGTTGTGCCAGACCGGCAGGCGCGGTGCCAGCGCGAGGTGCTGGTAGATGGTCGCGATGCCCGCGGCCAGGGCGTCCCTCGGCCCTCGCGGCGCGTAGGGCCGACCCTGCCAGCGCATCGCCCCGGACGTGGGTGCGTGCACGCCGGCCACGAGCTTGATCAGGCTCGACTTGCCCGCGCCGTTGTCGCCCAGGAGCCCGAGCACCTCACCGGCCACGACGGTCAGGCTCACCTCGGCCACGGCGCGCACCGGTCCGTAGGCGAGCGAGACGCGCTCGAGCTCGAGCAGCGACGCCGGTCCGCTCACCCGTCCGGCCGCGGCAGGCGGCCACTCACCACGGCCACTCGCCCTCGGCCGGGACGTTGTTGGCATCGACCAGGACGGCGTCCATGAACAGATAGGGCCCCGGCGTGATGTCGCTCTTGGGCGTGCCGGCCAGCACGTCGTCGAGCGCGTCGACCGCGGCCTCGCCCATCAGCTCGAAGGGGATCGCCACGGTCGCCGTCATCAGGCTCGACGGGTCGCGGATCCGGCGGAACGCCTCCTGGCCTCCATCGACGCCGGTCAGATACACCTGACCCTTCTTGAGCCCCTGGGCCTGCAGGATGTCGTCGATCACGAAGGCCTGGCCGTCGAAGCTCGCCCAGACCGCCTGGAACTTGCCCGCGTGGCGCAGCACGAGCGCCTCCATGCCGGCCTTGACGTCCTCCCGCCAGCTCTGGGTGCGGGCCATGGCGTGGCTGCCCAGCACCTTCACCCCGCTGTTCTCCTCGAGGATGATGTCCATCACCCGACCGCGGATCTTGGTGCCGCCGTGCCCCTCGTAGCGGCTCATCAGGATGTTGCCCTTATAGTCGAGCAGGCCCAGGAGATAGACGCCGATCTTGGCGCCGACCTCGAACTCGTTGACCGTCACGTCGAACAGCGTGTGCGGGCTCGTCCCGGACATGACCGTGACGACCGGGATCTTCTTGGCCTTGGCGGCGGCGAGCTGGGCTTCGGCCTGCAGCGGTTTGCCCATGGCCAGGAGGATCGCATCGACGCCCTTCTGCACGAGGTTCTCGATCTGCGCCGCGTGGTCGGGGACCGACCCGGCGGAGTTGAGGAGGGTCACCTCCCAGCCCTTGTCCTCGGCGGCCGCCTTGGCGGCGTTCGCCGTCCGGGCGTGCGTCTCGGCCGACATCTGGAAGGCCACGATGCCGAGCTTGACGGCCATCGCCGGAGTGTTGCCACCGGCCCAGACGGCCGCCGCGGCGACGAGCACGAGGAGCCTGCGCACGAGTGTGCCTCCCGCAAGATCGCGGGCGCGAGCATGGCGGGCGGCGGTGCAACAATCAACGCGCCCCGCCGAACGCCGCCTCCTGCAGGAGCCGGGCCGAGAAGCCGACCGAGGCCAGCATGATGAGCCCGAGTGCGATGTCCTGCACGTAGTAGGGCAGCCCGAGCAGCGTCAGCCCGTTGGCGAGGCTCTGGATGACGAGGACGCCCACGAGCGTGCCGGCGAGGTTCGGCCGACCGGGCTCGATCGTGGTCATGCCGAGCAGGACGGCGGCGATCGAGCGCATCAGGAGCTCGTTGGCGATGGTCGGCGAGGAGGAGGCGAGCGCGGCCGTGAGGAGGAGGCCGCACAGGCCGGCGCAGGCGGCGGCGAGCAGGAGGCCCAGCAGCTTCATCCGCGCCACGTCGATGCCGGCGAGCCGGGCCGCATCCGGCGCCTCACCGGAGGCCAGGAGCGCGGCTCCGGTGCGGGTCCGCTTCAACAGGAAGGCCGCCGCCGCGAGCAGGAGCACGAGCCACAGCACGGGCAGGGGCAGCGGGCCGAGGCTGCCGCGACCGAGCTGGACGAGGCCGGGCGGGAACCGACCGACATAGGCGATGCCGCCCGTGATCAGGAACGCCACCCCGGTGGCGATCGCACCGACGGCCAGGGTCGCGATCAGCGAGGGAATGGCGAGCCGGGTCACGCAGAGCCCGCTCACGAGACCGCAGGTGAGGGCCGCCAGGAAACCGGCCAGAAGCGCGAGCGGCCAGGCGATGCCGGCGAACACGAGGGCGGCGCAGACGACCGAGGCCAACGTCGCCACCTGACCGACCGAGAGGTCGAGCTCGCCCGCGACCAGCGCGAGGGTGAAGCCGGTCGCGAGGATCGCGAGGAAGCTCGCCTGCTTGACGATCACGAGCAGGTTGCCCGGGGCGGCGAAGCCCGGGGCGGCCAGCGCCAGTGCCGCCAGCAGCGCCACCGCCGCCAGCACCGTGCCCCAGTCCCGCAGCCGCTGCTTCACGGGGCCTCCCCGCCGAGCATCCGGGCGAGCTCGTCCCGCCAGCGCACGAACCGCCGGTCTGCCGCGGCGCACTCCTCGACGCTCGCCTCGACCCGGTGCGGCGTTGCGGCCAGCAGCTCCTGCGCCGCCGCGAGGTCGGAGAACCGCCCGAGGCCGGTCAAGGCGAGTCCGGCAGCCCCAAGGAGCGCCCCCTCCCGAGCGGCGAAGGCGAGCACCGGCCGGGCGAGCACGGCGGCCTTGAGCCGCGGTACTGCCGGCGCGGCGGCGAGCCCACCGGTGAGCCTGAGCTCGGCCGCGTGCACCCCGGCCGCGGCCTCGGCGCGATCGAGCACGAGGCGGTCCCAGAAGGCCAGGGCCTCGAGCCAGGCGCGCACCAGATCGGCGGGCCCGTGCCCTTCCTCGAGGCCGAGCAGGCGGGCGCGCAAATCGGGTGCTGCGAACGGCACCCGCTCGCCTGCGGGCCAGGGCAGGGCGAGCGGTGCGGTCCGCGCGGGCAGCGTCTCGCCCAGCTCGGCGAGCAGGGCCTCGAGCGGTCGGCCGAGCAGACGGGCGAGCCAGTCGAGGCCGGCGCCGCCGGCGAGGCTCGGGCCGCCCAGATGCCAGAGGCCCTCGCCCCAGAGCGGCGCCAGGAGGCCCGCTGCGGCGACCGGCCGGTCGACGATCAGGCCGGCCACCTCCGAGCTGCCGGCGCTCGCATAGGCACGACCGTGCGCCACCGCACCGATCGCGAGTGTCGCGCACCAGGCGTCCATGGGAGCGGCCACGACCGGCAGGCCGGGAGCCAGACCGAGCCTCGCCGCCGGGCCCGGCAGGAGCCCGCCCAGGCGGGCGCCGAGCGGCCGAGCCTCCGGCAGGAGGGCCAGCGGCAGGCGGTGTCGGCGCGCCACGTCCTGGAGACCGGGAGTCCCGAGCCGGGCCGCCGAGAGCGGATCGCGCGCCGCCACGCCGGTCAGGCGGAACGCCAGGAAGTCCTTGGGCTCGAGCAGATGGCGGGCGCGGCCGAGGACCGGACCCGCGTACCGGGCGAGCCAGAGCAGTCGGGCGACGGGGTGCGAGGCATCGATCGGCAGCGCCGCTCCGAGCGCCGGGTCGGCCGCCAGCTCCTCGGCCTCGGCCCGCGCCCGCCGGTCGCGGAAAAGGATCGCCCCGAGCAGCGGCCGGCCGGCGGCGTCGACCAGCACCTCGCAGCGCGTGGCGCCCGTGACCACGAGACCGCACACCCGGTCCGCGCGGCCGGCCACGAGCCCGATCGTCAGCTCGCCGAAGGCATCCCACCAGGCGAGCGCGTCCTGCTCGACCCGGTCGGTCGCCGGGAGACGCTCGGCGAGCGAGCGGGCGGCGCTCGCGACCAGGCACCCCGAGCCGTCGACGAGGCCGAGCTTGAGGGCGCTGCCGCCCACGTCGGCAGCCAGCACGAGCCCGTCCAGCTGCATCCCCCTCGCCTGCGCTCACCTGCGCCCGCGTCTCCTAGTCGGCGGCCACGGGTGCCGGCAAGCGCAGCGGGCGTACCTCGAGGGAGCCGAAGCGGGCGACCGGCAGATCCGCCTCCGCGCCGGCCGCGCGCACCCGCGCGACGAGCGGCTCGTCGCCCGGCCGGGTGATCAGGAGACGTGGCCGGGCCCGCAGGAGGAAGGCCCGGAGTGCGGCGTCCCCGAGGTACCAGGAGACGATCCTGTACTCCTCGCGCCCCATCGGATGCAGGAGCACGACATGGGTCGGCCACCAGCCGGCACGGGTGAACAGAACGGCCGTGCCGGGTGCCCTCTCGTGGTCGAGCCAGGCGGCGAGCCGCCCGACCTCGGCCGGCCGGCCGCGGCGGAGGTAGAGCTCGGGTGGGCGCCACCAGGTCGCGGCAGCGGTGACCGTGGCGAGCAGCACGATGAGCGCGATCCGTGCCGGGGTCGCCCCGATCCAACCGATCGCTCCGGCCGCGGCGAGCGGCAGCGCCAACGTCGCCGCGGTGAGCGCGTAGCGATCGACCAGGCTTTCGCCGCGGCCGGCGGCGAGCACCAGCAGCAGGGCGAGGCAGGCGAGCAAGAGGAGCAGCAGGAGCACGAGGCCGGCTCGCCGGATGCGACCCGACCGCCAGGGCAGGGCCGCGATCCCGGCTACGGCGACCGCCGCGGTCAGCGGGCCCAGCGCCCCGAGCAGCCGGCCGCCGGCGACCATCACTGCGCTCGGCCACGAGACGGCGGCACCACCGACCGAGGCACCGCTCGCGGTCACGTAGCCGAGCCCGTCCCGAAGACCGCCGATGCCGCCGAGCGCGGTGAACGTCCACCAGGCCGGCAGCGGCAGGACCGCCAGGAGGACGAGTGCTGCGCGCCCCGGCCGGCCGGTGGCGAGGAGTTGGTGCAGCGGCAGGAGTGGCACCAGGAGCCAGGCCTCGTAGCGCAGCCCCGTGGCGAGGGCGGTGGCGGCGGCGAGCCCGGCCAGCGCCGGTGCCGGGCGGCTCGCCTCCCCCACGACCAGCGCGAGGCGCAGTACCAGGAGAAGGAAGAAGAGGGCCGGCGCGTCGACGAGGGCGGTGGCGCTCACCGCCACGTGCATCGGCAGGAGCGCCAGGAGAGCCGCGGCGGCGAGCCCGGCGGCGGACCCGATCAGCGCGCCGACCAGGCTCGCGAGCAGGGCGACGCTCAGGGTGCCGGTGGCGAGGCTGAGCGCCCGGGCAGCCCAGAGCGGGTCCGGCGACACGAGATTGGCGAGCCCCACGAGCACTTCGCCGAGTGGCAGCCAGTGACCGTCGCGCACCAGGCGCGGCGCCTCGAGCCACTGGCGACCGAGTGCTGCCCGGCTCGGGCCGTCGCCCGGAGCGTCGACCGTGACGAGCGCCAGGCCGAGCCGCAGCGCGAGGGCGAGAAGGACGAGCAGCAGGAGCCCGCCGCGGTCGCGACGGGTCCAGCCGCTCGCGGCCGCGGTCGGCTCAGGCGGCGTCGGCGAGCGGCCCGCCGCGGGCGACCTCGAGCGCGAGCATCGCGCGCTTGATGCCGAGGCCCCAGTGGTAGCCACCGAGCGCGCCGGTCTCGCGGATCACCCGGTGGCAGGGGATCAGCCAACCGATCCGGTTGCGGCCGCAGGCCGAGCCGACCGCGCGGCTGGCTCCGGGTCGACCGAGCGCCGCGGCGAGCCCGCCGTAGCTCAGAACGGTGCCCTCGGGGATCCGCAGCAGGGCACGCCAGACCTGGACCTGGAACGCCGTCCCCTTGACCAGCACCCGCAGGGGTGCGTCCTCCGGGCGGCGCGCGAACACCGTCTCGGGCAGCCCCGCGGTGGCGGCCGGATCCTCGACCAGCCGGGACAGCGGCCAGTCGGCGCGCGCCTCCTCGAGCGCCCCCGCGAGGCCGCTCTCGGTCAGGAACGCGAGGCGCGCGAGGCCGAGCCCGCTCACGACGAACAGCGCCTCGCCGAACGGCGTGGCGTGCACGCCGTAGCGCAGTTCGAGCCCGGCGCCGCGGGCGCGATAGGCTCCCGGCGTCATGGCCTCCAGGCGGACGAACAGGTCGTGCAGCCGCGACGGACCCGAGAGGCCGACCTCGAGCGCCGCCCCCAGCACCGAGCCCGAGTCGCGCAGCCGCGCCTTGGCCGCCTCCAGGCTCATCGAGCCGAGCAGCTGCTTGGGCGCGACCCCGGCCCAGCGGGCGAACACCCGTTGGGCGTGCCAGGGGCTGAGCCCCATGACCTCGGCCACCTCGTCCAGGCCCGGCTGCTCCTCCCGGTGCTCGGCCAGCCATCGAATCGCCCGCGCCATCCGTTCGTAGGTCGGCGGCGGCTCGCCCTCGCCCGTCACGCTCCACCCTCCTCCGGCCACGCCGAGCCCTCTCCTAGGCGACGACGTCGCCGCGCGACACCCGGATCTTGCGGTCCGGCCTTCACCTTTCGTCAAGCTTGATCCGGCATGAAGGCGGGTGATGACCGAGCTGCGCGCGATCATGCCCCGGGGCCGGCCGTGGCCCGGACCGGTGCCGATCGACCCGGCCGCGCTCGCCGCGGCGCGGAGTGTGCTCCTGCGCGCGCT
>JBBIIE010000035.1:0-26100 GCA_037446605.1 Geminicoccaceae bacterium
CGTCACGCTGCCCACCGCCTACACCGGGGCCGCGATCGACCTCGCCGGCGGCAGCGACCGCCTCACCCTCTCGGCCGGCGGAACCCTCACCGTCTCCAACGCCGAGACCGTCGCCGGCGGCACCGGGTCCGACATCGTCACCCTCGGAGCCGCTCTCACCGGCGGGCGCGTCGACCTGGGCGGTGGCAGCGACAGTCTGACCCTCGCCTCCGGCGGGGGAACCCTGACCGTCGCCAATGTGGAGACTCTCGTCGGCGGCGCCGGGTCGGACGTGGTGACGCTGGGTGCCAAGCTTACCGGCGGCACCATCGATCTCGGTGGCGGCAACGACAGCCTCACCCTCGGCGCCGGCGGCACCGTCACGGCGACCAATATCGAAACGGTCACGGGCGGTTCGGGCGTCGACGTCATCGTGATCACGGGCAGCACGGGTCGCGTCGTGGATCTGGGCGGCGGCGCCGACCGGTTCGTCGGCGGAACGGGTTCCGATACGGTCACAGGGAGTGCGGGCGCCGATCTCTTCACGTTCACCGCGATCGCCGAGTCGGCCGCCGGTAGCGGTGACGTGATCACGGACTTCACCCCGGGCACCGACAAGCTGGTCTTCCAGGGCCTGCTGAGCGGCACGTTCAGCTACGTCGGGGCTCACACGAACAGCTTCGCGGGCGGGGGCAACTCCTCGGCACGCTTCAACGACAGCACGAAGGTCCTGCAGGTCGACACCAACGGCGACGGCTCGGCCGACATGGAGGTGACCTTGACAGGCAACTCTGCCTCAGGGTTGAGTGCAACCAACTTCCAGTGGAGCTGACCATCCGGTGGTCGGGGGTGGGCGCGGCCCCACCCCCGACCGCGACTGGTTGCGGCAGAGCGGTCGGGCCGGGGCGAGGCGTGCATGATCAGCGTACCGATCTCCACGGGGGAGCTCTTCGACCGGATATCGATCCTGGAGATCAAGAGCGAGCGACTATCCAGACCCGAACAGCGAGCCAATGTCAGCCGAGAACTCCAGCTCCTTCGCACACACCTGGGCGACCAAGGCCCCGTTCCGCTGGTACGACCGCTGTTCGCCGAGCTTCGTCTGGTGAACGAGACGCTCTGGGATATCGAGGAGGCGATCCGCGACTGTGAACGGCGCAAAGATTTCGGTCCCGCATTCATCCAGCTGGCGAGAGCGGTCTATCTCAACAACGATCGCCGCGCCGCCATCAAGCGGAAGATCAACGAGTTGATGGATTCCCCCTTGCACGAAGAAAAGAGTTACGCCGCATACTGATAAAAAAACTTCGCTCTGAGCGAACTATCTTGTCAGCCCCGAAGCATGACATTGAATGAAGGTCGGTCAGGCAAGCACGAGAGCACAACGCTCTAGCCAGCTCCGCCTCATGATCTCGATATCCCCACTCGCATCTTCACATCCGTGCAGGACATGATGCATGCGCCCCCTCGGGAGCAGATGCACCCCGCGAGACACCCAGGTCGCAGACGGAGGTGACAAGCGGTCCGGCCGACGGAACCCCTCCTGCCGCCCGCGGCACCGGGAAGAAAGCCTCTGGAGAGCGCAGTGATTTCTTCGCTCGGCGATGCGGGTTCCACCGGAATTCGCCTCGACAATGGTCCAGAGCCAGGGAACCGCAACGCGATCGATCGTGCCTTGGCCGAGGCGGAAGCTGCAATCGCCCGATCCCCGGAGTCCGCGCGGGCATGGTCGTTGCTGGCCCATCTTCGCGCCAGTCGAGACGAGCACGACGTCGCCGCGGCTCTCGGTCGACGTGCACTCACCCTCGACCCCACGAACTGCGATGCTCTTTACAATCTGGGGGTCTCTTCACAACGATTGGGCTTGCGGGACGAGGCGACCCGCTGTTACCGATCGACGATCGAGCTGGAGCGGCGTCACCTCGGTGCGTGGCTCAATCTCGGCGCGATCCTGCGCTCGCAGGGCAACGACGATGATGCCATACGGACGTGGCGGGCGGCGCTCGAGGAGATCGGCCTCGCGCCGGAGCTGCGTTTCAATTTGGGCTGCGCCCTGCTGCAGTCCGGTCGATGGCGCGAGGGTTGGCCCGGCTACGAGGAGCGTTGGACCGTGCACGGCTGGCGCCTGCCGGTTTCTGCGGACCGCGCTCCACGCTGGTGCGGCGAACCGTTGCCGCGATCCGTGTTGCTGGTTCATCATGAGCAGGGACTGGGCGACACACTCCAGTTCGTCCGCCTCCTGCCCGAACTGGCAGGACGCGCGAAGCTCGTGCGCTTGGTTTGTCCGGCTCGCCTCCACAGACTCCTGCGATCGTCCCCACTCCTGGGCGACACGAGCAACCCCACACCGGCGATCGAGATCTGCGCGAAGATCGACGACGGTGAACGGGAAGCGGCTTGGATACCACTCCTGTCCGTTGCCGGTATCCTCCACCTCGAACCGGCCGACCTGCCCGCCCGGGTTCCCTACCTCGCCGCGGAAGAGGGCCTGGTCGAGAAGTGGCGCCGGCGGCTGGACGGTGTCTGCCCGAAACACGGCGGCAGCCTCAGGGTGGGGATCTGCTGGCAGGGCAATCCCGGTGCGCCTGCGGATCTCGGTCGCTCGCTCCCCCTCGCCCTCTTTTCCCGGCTGGCGCAAGTCGATGGAGTGCAACTGATCTCCCTGCAAAAGAATGCCGGCAGGGAACAGCTCGGCTCCGCGCCGCCCGGAATGCTCACCCTGGACCTCGGAGGTGAGATCGACACATCGGAAGACGCGTTCATCGATACCGCCGCGCTGCTTCACGAACTCGACCTCGTCGTGACAAGTGACACAGCGGTCGCCCATCTGGCAGGAGCGATGGGCAGACCGGTCTGGCTGCTGCTCAAGAACGTGCCGGATTGGCGATGGGGTCGCGCTGTGGGCCGATCCCCCTGGTATCCCACGATGAGGCTTTTCCATCAGCCGACGCCGGGGGACTGGGCGGGCGCCATCGATCGCGTGAAGGCGTCCCTGGAACGACTGATCGAGGCGCGGAGGTCCGTTGCCGATGCACGAGCCGGTGAAACCGACCCGACAACGGCCTTGGCGGCCCATCGGGCCGGCAGGTTCCCCGAGGCCATCGAGGGCTACCGGGCGCTGCTGCGCGGCCAGCCCGACCGACCCGACATCCTGCATCTTCTCGCGGTAGCGACCTTCGAGGGTGGGGGTCGCACCACGCAGGCGCTCACGCAGGCTCTCGTCTGGGCGGAACGGGCGGCCGACCTCGCACCGAGGGATGCCGACGTGCATGCTAACCTCGGCTTCCTTCTCAAGGCCGCGGGAAGGGTGGGCGACGCCGAGACGGCGCTGGTGCATGCGCTCGCCCTCACCGACTGGACGCACGAGGCCGCAGCCATCAACCTGGTGAACCTCGTGATCCAGGCAGGCGACGCGGTCCGCGCGGTCGCACTGGCCCGCAGGTCCCTGGCGGCGCGCCTCTCGGTCGAGCGCATGGCCGCTTTGGCTCGTGCCCTCGACGCCGCCGACTCCGGCACGGAGGCGGTCGCCACCTGGGAACGAGTGGTCGCGTCCGCGCCGGAGGCGGCCCGTCACCTCCTCTCGCTCGGTGCCGCCCGTGCCAAGATCGAACATCCCGAAGCGGCAGAGAGCTTCGAGCGGGCGCTCGAACTCGACCCCGACCAAGTCGACGCCCTCACCAATCTCGGGGTGCTCGAGCGCGCGAGTGGTGATCCCGCTCTGGCGACGTGGTTTCATCGTGCGGCGGTGGCGCGCGATCCGTCCCATGCCGACGCCTGGACCAACCTCGGCGTCGGCCTCCTGGAGAGGGGGCGGATCGAGGCGGCCCAGGAAACCTTCCGTACGAGCCTGAAGCTCCGACCCGGACACGCCGATGCGCTGCTGGCGCTCGGCATGTCGCTGTTGCTGCAGGGTCGGTTCGAGGAAGGACTGGCGGCCTACGAGCATCGGCGACGCAGCCGGGCCGCAGCTGTCGTCCCGGCACCTTCGGGACCGGAGTGGAGCGGTGGGGATCCGAAGGGGCTTCGCCTCCTCCTGATCTGCGAGCAGGGGTTCGGGGACGCACTGCAGTTCGTCCGCTATGCCTTGCTCCTGAAGCAGCGGGGCGCCCGGACCGTGACCATCGGGTGCCGTGCGCCGCTGGCTCGACTGCTGGCCCGCGCGAAGGGCGTCGACGCGGTGGTCGCGGAGGGGGCGAAGCTCCCCGAGTTCGACGCCTGGGCGCCCCTGATGAGCCTCCCGCGACTGCTCGGAACCCGCCTCGACTCGATCCCGGCCGCCGTGCCCTATCTGTCAGCGGAGCCGGAGCGGGTCGTCCACTGGGCATCCATCCTCGCCGCCCGCCCCGGCCTTAGGGTCGGCCTCGTCTGGCAGGGCAACCCGGATCGGCGTGTCGACCAGGGGCGCTCGATCCGCCTGGCGACGCTCGCCCCCTTGATGCGGATCCCTCGAGTCCGCCTCATCGCCTTGCAGAAGGGGGCCGGCAGCGTGCAGCTCCAGGAGTTCGCTGGGCAGATCGAGGCCCTTTCACCGGATCTGGATTCCGGCCCCGACGCGTTCCTGGACACGGCTGCCGTGATGGCCAACCTCGATCTGGTGATCACGACCGATACCGCGGTCGCGCATCTCGCGGGTGCTCTGGGGCGGCCGACCTGGATCCTGCTCAAGACCCCACCCGAATGGCGGTGGCTCCTCGATCGCGAAGACACGCCCTGGTATCCCACGACCCGGTTGTTCCGGCAGGAAGCCGTCAACGGTTCCGCGGACCCCTGGGCTCCCGTCGTCGCGCGTGTGAGGGCGGAGCTGGAGGCCCTCGCGTTCGGTGACAGATCGCGCCTCCTGCCCGCGTGGGCCGCCGGCGCTCGGTCGCCCGAACGTGCGGAGACCGGGCCGGGAGCCGGGTCGAACCCCGAGGAGGATCCCGGGCGGTTCGACCGTGCGCTCGCGCTGCATCGGGCGGGAGAGCGGAAGGCAGCGTCGAGAGCCTATAGCGAGATCCTCGCGGTCGAGCCCGGACACCGCGAGGCGCTGCACATGATGGGCGTGCTGGCCCTGCAGGAGCGACGCCCGCGCCGGGCGCTCATCTTCCTCCGCGAAGCCTGTCGCGCGGGCCGAACTCCCGAGCTGTCGAGCAATCTCGGGTTGGCGATGAAGGCTCTCGGCCGGTGCGCCGAAGCGGAGCGGTTGTTCCGCGAGGCGATCGCCGGGCGCGAGGGGTATGGCGAGGCGCTCGTCAACCTCGGCAACCTGTTGCGCGAGAGCGGCCGGCCCGCCGAGGCGATCGAGCTGTTCGAGGCCGCCTGCCGGACCCCGCTGCACGGTTGTGCGGCCCTTCGGGGGCTGGGCAACGCGCTGCGGGAGACGGGCGCGCTCCCCGGCGCGATCGAGGCACTCCGGGCGGCGGTGCGAGCCGAGCCGGACGATGCCGAGGCTCACGTCGATCTGGCTCACGCGCTCCTGACCGCGGGCGATCTTCGCAGCGGCTTCGCGGAGTACGAATGGCGGTGGCGCGGGTCCGAGCTGCATCCGCGCTCCTTCGATGTGTCACGATGGGACGGCCGGCCGTTCCCGGGGCGGACACTGCTCGTGCACGGGGAGCAAGGGTTGGGCGACCACATTCAGCTGGCAAGGCTGCTAGCGCCCACGGCGCACATCGGCGGCAGCGTGATCTTCGAATGCCGGCGCGAGCTCCACGCGCTCTTCGCCAGCCTCGTCCAAGACGTCCGCGGGCTCACCCTGGCGGTCCCGGGCGAGTCGCTTCCCCCGCACGATCTCGAGGCCCCGCTGGCCAGCCTTCCGCATCTTCTCGGCCTGGAGCTGAGCTCCGTTCCGGCTCGGGTTCCCTATCTGCGCTCCGATCCCGCGCGCCGGGCCCGCTGGCGATCGTGGCTCGGCGAGGCCGGCGGGCTGCGCGTGGGCCTGGTCTGGCAGGGCAACCCGAGGGCGCGTGCCGATCGCGGGCGCTCCGTGCCGTTGCGCGCGCTGACACCGATCCTCTCGATACCCGGGGTCCGGTTCGTCGCCCTCCAGAAGGAGCACGGATTGGGCCAGCTCGACGAGCTCCCAGCGGGAACGGTGGTGCGAAGACCGGAGCCCGAGCTCGACGCCGGCCCGGACGCCTTCCTCGATACGGCCGCCCTGTTGGACGAGCTCGATCTCCTGATCACCTCCGACACGGCAGTGGCGCATCTGGCCGGCGCGTTGGCCCGGCCGGTCTGGTTGCTCCTCAAGTTCGCGCCGGATTGGCGGTGGCTCACCGAGCGTCGGGACAGCCCCTGGTACCCGACCATGCGGCTCTATCGACAGGCCGAGCCCGGTGATTGGGCAGGTGTGGCCGAGCGCGTCGGCTCCGACCTCCGACGCCTGGTCGACGAACGGGTCGCCGCGTGAGGGGCGGTTCGCCGGCTCCATCGCCCGGCGGTGCCGGCGACGGCTCGGCGCGGCTCCTCCACGCCTTCGAGCTGCACAAAGCGGGCGACGTCGAGGCGGCGGCCCTTCTCTACGAGCTCGTGCTGCGCGAACGCCCCGAGGACGTCGACGCCCGGCACCTCCTCGGGGTCGTCCGCCGGCAGCAGGGGCGCGCAGCCGAGGCCGTCGAGCTCATTCGAGGAGCGCTCGCACGGGCCGGGCACCACGCCGACGCCTGGAGCAACCTGGGCAGCGCCCTGACCGACCTTTCGCGATTCACCGAGGCGGTGGCGGCATTCACGCGTGCGGGCGAGCTTCGTCCGGGGCATGTCGGCGCATGGTATGGTCTCGGTCTCGCGCGCGCCCGGCTGGGTGACCCTGACGGAGCCGTCGACGCCTACCGACGCGCGCTGTCGGTCGATCCCGACCACGTCCCCTCGCGACACAACCTCGCCAACCTGCTCATGGAACGCGGCAGGGACGCCGAGGCCGCCGCCGAGCTCCGTCGGGTGCTGTCCGCGGCACCGGAGCTCGCCGAAGGGCACTACAATCTCGCCCGGGCTCTCCTCCGGCTCGGCGACTATGTCGGCGGCTTCGCCGAATATGCCTGGCGCTGGCGCGCGCAGGGCTTCCCGGATCGACCGCGCCGGTCGGACCTGCCCCTGTGGAACGGTGGCGAGGTCCGTGGACGCGTCATCCTCGTCCAGGCCGAGCAGGGCCTGGGCGACACGATCCAGATGGTGCGGCTCCTGCCGCTGCTGGCCTCGCTCGGCGCACGGACGATCCTCGAGGCACCGGCGCGGCTCTGCAGACTGCTCGGCGGCATCGCCGGGGCCGAGCGGGTCGTCGCGATCGGAGCGCCCGTGCCCGAAGCCGAGCTCCGCGTGCCTCTGTTCGACCTCCCGGCACGGCTCGGCCTGACGCTCGGCTCCGTGCCCGACGCGGTACCGTATCTTCGCGCCGAGCCCCACCGGAGGGCCGCCTGGGCGTCCCGCCTCCGGCCGGATGGCCGGCTCACGGTCGGACTGTGTTGGTGCGGCAATCCATCCTCGCCGGCGGACGGCGGCCGAAGCCTCGAGCGGCCGCATCCGCTGGCGAGCGCCCTGTCGGCGGAGTCGGTCCGCCTGATCGCCCTGACCGAGCCCTCGCGGTATCCCCTCGTGCCGCATCCCGAGGGCCTCGGTTGGCGGCTCGCCGACGTGCCCCTCGTCGTGGAACACGGGGGTCCGGAGACCGATCGGGGCCCGGATGCCTTCCTCGACACGGCGGCTCTGTTGGCCGAGATCGACCTCGTGGTCACCACCGACACCGCCGTCGCGCATCTGGCGGGTGCGCTCGGCCGGCCCACCCTCCTTCTGTTGAAGGCATCGCCGGATTGGCGTTGGCTGATGGATCGCCCCGACAGCCCCTGGTACCCCAGCTTCCAGCTGATCCGCCAGCCGAGCCCCGGCGACTGGGAGAGCGTGCTCCTGGCCGCACGCCGGGAGGTGCTCGCCGCGGCAGCCGACCGACGCCGTCCCGCGGGCTAGGATCGGGACCACCTTCCGGGGGCTACGATCGGCCGAGCAGCAGGGCCTTCATCGCCGCCGCGGTGGCGTCCCAGGTCAAGCGCTGCACCAGCGCCGAGCCGTTGCGGGCCCGCCGCTCCGCGTCCGCCCGGTCGGCGTGCGCCCGCTCGAGGGCCGCGACGATCTCGTCGACGTCGCTCTCGCCCCAGCCGGGCACGTCGCCGCAGCCGGCGGCCCATCCGCCCATCGGCCGCTGCCGCTCGAGCGCGATGCAGCTGTCGCCCGCGATCAGGTCGAGATGCCCCGTGTTCGCCGAGAGGACGACGGGGACGCCACAGGCCATGCACTCCATGGCGACGAGGTTGGTGCCGCCCTCGCAGCGGTTCGGAAAGATGGCCACGTCCATTTCCCGCAGAACGGGCGGCAGGAGTGCGTTCGGGACGGCGCCGAGGTCGACGATCCGTCCGGGCGGCACACCACTGGCCGCGGCCCAGGCCGGTACGTCGACCCGGCCGTCCGCGCCGAAGACGACCGGTGCGACGAGGCCGCGCGCGTCGAGCGTACGGGCGAGCCCCGGCCACGGACTGTGCCAGGCGGTCACCAGCACGGCCTCGGGACAGCGCTCGGCGAACCGACGGAACGCCGCGAGGACCAGGTCCTGGCCCTTGCGCAGCTCGAGCTTGCCCCCGCTGAAGACGAGGAAGCGGTCGCGCATCAGCCCGCGCCGGGGGGCCGGATGGAACAGCGCCGGATCGACCCCCTGGAGGACGGTGCGGACGTTGGTGAGCCCGTGCGCCTCGAGCACACGGGCGTTCCAGATCGACCCGGCGACCAGGAAGTCGAGCCGCCGGGCACGCGCCACCGCGTCCGGCGCCAGAAGTGCCGTCTCGAAGAACACCACGCCCACGGTCGGCCGGCCGGTCAACCGCACTGCGTGGGCGGCGGGTGCGGGTGCCAGATCGCCGCCGAGGGCGTGGAGGACCGCGGCGTCGGCCTGGAGCACCTGGCCTTCCCGCCGCGCGAGCTGGCTCCGGAATGCCGCCGAACGCTCCAGGAAGGGCCGCAGCGCATGCCGGACGAGCGGATCGACGGCGACATCCTGCTCGCGGACCGGCAGCGCGGCCAGCGGCTCGAGCTCGGGATCGGCGGACCAGGCTCGTGCCAGGTTGAGGCCGTACACGCCCCAGCCGAAGAAGCTCGAGATCCCCCAGTTGATGATCGCCTGGCGCCGCATGGCCACCCTCGCCGCAGGAACGGACGACACGCCCGTTCCGCTGCGGAGCAGCCTCGCAGAGAAAGGTTAACGCATCCCTACGCGACCGCCCGCCGGCCTCGTGCGCCGGCCCGAGTTCCCGGGGCCGGCTCAGTCGATCCGGCGGATGCGGCCCTCGACGGTCGGGGCCGCCTTGCCGCCGAGCGCCGTGACGTAGTTCATGACGGTCGAGGCCATCAGCGTCGCTCCCGATGCGTCGACGAGGACCTTGCCTCGACCGAGCGCGGCGTAGCCGTCGCCACCGCCGAGCATGTAGTCGTTGGTGGCCACGCGGTAGGTCCGGTTCGGCTCGATCGGAGCGCCGCCGACCCGAACCTCGACCACCCGTTGCCCGGCCGGCCGCTTCGGATCGTAGCCGAAGGTGAGCCCCGAGACCTGCGGGAAGCGACCCGCCTTCTGCTCGACCTGCGAGACGCCGTTCTCGAGCGCCGAGACGAGATCGGCTCCCTGGAGCTCGACGAGGACGGTGACGTTGCCGAACGGCAGCTCGGTCAGGATGTCCTTGCGGGTGAGCACCGTGCCCGCGGGGTAGGTCCGATCGCCCCGAATCCCGCCGCCGTTGGTGATCGCCACGTCCGCGTTCATCGCGAGCCGCATGGCGTCCGCGATCAGGTTGCCGATCGCCGTCTCGGCGGTGCGCACCGCGTCGCGTCGGCTGTCGAGCGGCACGGCGACCTCGCCGATCGGCACCGCCAGTTCCTTGTCGAGCCGCTCGTTCCAGCGGTCGACGATCGGCTTGATCTGCGGGTGCGGCGGGACGTTCGTGTTGGCCACGTAGCGCCAGGACGGGGTCCAACGGATGGCCGGCTTGCCGCCCTGCTCGATCCGTTCGACCGTCAGATCCACGACCGCGAGCCAATGGGCGTCGAAGCCCGCCTTGACGATCAGCTTGCCGTTCTCGAGGAAGGTGATCGGGTCGTGGTCGTGACCGCCGAGCACGAGGTCGAGACCCTTCACCTTCGCGGCGATCGCCCGATCCTCGGCGATGTCGAGATGGGTGAGCGCGATCACGAGGTCGGCGCCCTGGTCCTTGAGCTGCTTGACGGCCGCCTCGGCGGTCGCGAGCGGGTCGGCGAAGCTGATGGCCCCGCCGGGCGACGACAACACGGCCGTCTCGGGCTCGACGAGCCCGAAGAGACCGATCTTGAAGCCGCCGCGCTCGACGATGTGGAAATCGCGCGTTCCGACCGCCGGTCGACCTTCCCGGTCACGCAGGTTGGTTCCGAGCCAGGGGAAGTTCGAGGCACGGATCCGCGCCTCGGCTACTTCGGGCCCGAAGTCGAACTCGTGGTTCCCGGGCACGGCGACGTCCGTGCGCAGGGCGTTGTAGAGCTCGATCATCTGCTCGCCCTTGGTCAAGCCGGAGAGGACCGAGGGCGAGATCAGGTCACCACCGAAGGTGGTGAGGTTGTGCGGGGAGCGGGACCGCTCGCGCTCCAGCAGCGTCATGAGCTCGGCGAGCCCGCCGCGGCCGCGCTTGGGCGCGATCTCGTAGACGTCGTTGGTGTGCAGGATGGTGATGGTGACGGGCTCCGCCAGGAGCGGCCCGGCCGACAGACCGAGTGCCAGAACCAGCGTGGCGCCCAGCAACGACCGACGGTGTGGCATCGAAAGCGACCCCCTTCCAGGTGCGGCCAGGGAACCTAGGCTGGCGCGTGCGACGTCAGCGTTGCGGCCCTGCGACAACAGGCGGACGTTCCCCGCCCGGGGACGGGCTCTCGACCGGCAACCCGCGCGCCAGCCAACCCGGCCCGAAGGCGCTGCCGATCATGCCCTCGGCCACGTCGAGCACGGCCTTGAACCCCTCGGTCAACAGCAACCGGCGGGCGAACGCCGTCCGTCCACCGGTCCGGCACACGAGGGCCACGGGCCGGTCGCGGGCCCCGCCCAGGACCCTGTCCAGGTCGGCCACGAAGTCCGGGCGCAGCGTCTGCGGCCCCTCGGTCAGCGGCACGAGGGCCGCGCCGGCCGGGACGCCCGTCTGCGCCCATTCCGCGGGTGTGCGGATGTCGACCAGGACGAGCCGACCGGCCCGCGCCAGCGCGGCGACCCGGTCGGCGGCGATCCGACCGGCCGGATCGGCGAGGCTCAGGGGATCGGCACGCTCGTCACGCATCTCGCATCCTCCCGGTCCGCACGTCGGCCAACTCAGGCCATGCCGAGCGCGGCCTTGTAGAGTTCCAGGAGCTCCTCCTGCTCGGTCCGATCGTGCGGCTTCATGCGCCGCAGGCGCAGGAGCTGGCGGAGGATCCTGACGTCGAAGCCGTCGCTCTTGGCCTCGGCGAGGACGTCCTTGATCTGTTCGGCGATCTCCCGCCGTTCGTCCTCGAGCCGTTCGACCTTCTCCACGATCTGCTTGAGCCGGTCGGCGGCGATGCCCTGGGCGTCGGCCATCCTCTCCCTCGTCCGCGTGCGTGCGCCCGCGCTTCTAGTCCGGCCGTGGCGGCCGCGCCAGGGTCCGAACGAGCCGGAGCCCGCTCCGGCCTCGACGCGACCGCCGGGTGCCGCTAGCGTCCCGGTGCCCGGATCCAGGAGACACCGATGGCCACGAAGAGCAAGAATCCCGAGACGATCGTCCTGCACGCGGGCTATCGGAGCGACCCCGCGACGACGGCCGTGGCGGTGCCGATCTACCAGACGACCTCCTATCAGTTCCACTCGCCGGAGCATGCCAAGCGTCTGTTCGCGCTCGAGGAGCTCGGCAACATCTACACGCGGATCATGAACCCGACCCAGGCCGTGCTCGAGGAGCGCGTGGCGGCGCTCGAGGGCGGCGTGGCGGCGCTAGCCTTGAGTTCGGGGCAGGCGGCGTCCCTCTTCGCGGTCCAGAACATCTGCCATGCCGGCGACAATTTCGTGTCGTCGACCGACCTCTATGGCGGCACTTGGAACCTGTTCCAGAACACCATGATGAAGACCATGGGGATCGAGGTCCGCTTCGTCGATCCGAGCGATCCCGAGAACTTCCGTCGGGCGACCGATGCGCGCACCCGGTGCTACTACGCGGAGACGCTGCCCAACCCGAAGCTCAACGTGTTCCCGATCGCGGAGGTGGCCCGCATCGGACGCGAGCTCGGCGTCCCACTCATCATGGACAATACCGCCGCCCCGGTGATCTGCAAGCCGATCGAGCACGGTGCGGCAATCGTCATGCACTCCACCACCAAGTACATCGGCGGTCACGGCACCTCGATCGGCGGGATCGTGGTCGACGGCGGCAACTTCGACTGGGAGCGGCACGCCGACCGCTTCCCGATGCTCAACCAGCCGGATCCCTCCTATCACGGCGCGGTGTGGACCCAGGCGGTCAAGCCGCTCGGACCGATCGCCTACATCATCAAGGCCCGGGTGACCTTGCTGCGCGACATCGGCGCGGCGATGTCGCCCTTCAACGCCTTCATGTTCATCCAGGGCCTGGAAACGCTCCCCCTCCGAATGCGCGCCCATTGCGACAACGCCACCAAGGTCGCAGCCTGGCTCTCGCGCCACCCCAAGATCGAGCGCGTGATCCATCCCTCGCTGCAGACCGGCGAGGTCCGCAGACGGGCCGACGCCCATCTCGAGGGCGGCTACGGAGCACTGGTCGGCATGGAGCTCAAGGGTGGGCGCGAGGCCGGGCGGCGCTTCATCGATGCGCTGCAGATGTTCTACCACGTCGCCAACATCGGCGACGCGCGGTCGCTGGCGATCCACCCCGCGACCACGACCCACAGCCAGCTGAGCCCGGAGGAACAGCTCGCGACCGGGGTTTCGGAGGGCTATGTTCGGCTCTCGATCGGCATCGAGCACATCGACGACATCCTGGCCGACCTCGAGCAGGCCTTGAGCGCCGCTTGAGCCGAGCGCTCGCCGCGGTCCTGCTCCTCACCCTGCCGCTCGGCGGCTGCGCTCGGCCGGAGGCCACCGCCCCACGGACGGCGCAGCCGGCGGCGGAGGAGGCGGGCCGGGACGTGGGCCCGCCCGAATCCTGGGGCCGCCGGATCGCGGAGACCGCCTGCGCGCGCTGTCACGCCCTGGAGGGCGGGGCCGCCAGCCCGCATCCGGCCGCACCGCCGTTTCCGGCTCTGGCGCGCCGGCTGCAGGGTGACGCGCTGGTGACCCGCCTGGAGGAGGGAATCCGCGCCGCGCACCCGGACATGCCCGAGGTCCGGCTCGCTCCGCGCGAGATCGACCCGTTCCTGGCCTTCTGGGCCACGCTCTGAACGGCGGAGCGGCGCGCGGTCGGCGGTTCCCCGATCGCTCACCAGCTGTCGTCGGCGAGGTCGGGCCCGACGTCCTCGAGCTCCGGCTCCATCGGCTGCTCCGGCGTCGCCGCCTCGACCGGGGGTGCCAGCATCGAGCCGAGCATCGAGCCGAGCAGGAACCCCCCGGCGATCCCCATGACGGTGCCGGCCGCACCGCCGAGGAACCCACCCGGCTGCTGGAACATCCCGGGGCGATAGCCGGGTGCGTGCACCGGTGTCGGTGGCGGTGCGTGGCGACCGCCGCCGAACAGCCCGCCCAGGAACCCCCCGGCGCCGGAGCGCTGCTGGGCCAGCTCGTATTCGAGCTCGCGGATCCGGTTCTGCGCCTCGGCCTGGGCGTGCTCGAGGAAGAACGCCATCTGGCTCACATAGTACTTCGTCTGCGGGTGGCGTTCCATGAGCTCGTGGATGAGCCGCTCCGCCTCGGGATCCCGCTCGCCCTGCAGCGTCCGCAGGCGATCGAAGAAGCCGATGATCGCGTCCTTCTCCTCGGGCGTCATGCGCGTCTCCTCCGGGCTCGTGACGAGCGCGAGGTGTCGCGCCCGGGCCCCTCGCGCAAGGCCGCCGCGTGACCGGCGGCTCACCGCCGGATGAAATCGCCGTCACGCGCCGCCGGCGGGCACGCTCAGCGGAACAGGCGGTCACCCTGCTCGTCGATGACCTGGCGCGCCTTGCGGATCGCGAACGCCTTGGCCTCGTCCGCGCTCGCATGGGTGTCGGCGCGGATCAGCTCGTGCCGCTTCGAGCCTTCGGGGAAGTCCTTCTCGATCAGGGCGCAGGTCAGGTACTGACCGCCCTGCGGGCGCACCAGCGGGACGATCCGGTAGCCGCGGTACTCGACCGCCTCGCCCCGCTCCGGCTCGCCGGCCGGCCGGCCGCCGCCGAGGAATCGCCGCAGGAGGTCGCCCAGAGGCACGCGCGCGCCGTTCGGTCGGGTCAATAGGAGAGCGCGGGGGGCAGGGCCTTGGCCTGGTCGATCCAGCCCGCGACCATCTTCTCCGCGGGCACCGCACGAGTGAGCTTCCGCGCCGCGTTCACCTCGGCCATCTTGGCGGCGAGATTGGCCGCCACGCGCTGCTTGAGCTCCTTGACGGTGTCGACGCCGGCCGCCTCGAGCAGCTCGGCGTACTGCTTGCCGACCCCCTTGATCCGCATGAGGTCGGCCATGTTCGCCCATTTCAGCAGGCGCGCCTCGTCGAGGCCCGTGGCCTGGGCGAGCGCCTTGCGCCCCTTGGGATCCGCGCACGCCTTGAGCAGGTCGTTGGTGGTGGCGATCCGGGCGGCCTGTAGCTTGGGGGCGTGGGCCGGACCGATCCCTTCTATCTCGACGATCTTGTAGTTCGCCATACCAATTCCCCAACCACCGTCGTTCAACGCTCCACGTGGGCAGGTTTTGCGGCCAAAGTCGGCCCCGTGCAAGGCGGGCGGCGGACAGGGTGGGGCGGTGGGCGAGCCCGCACGGGGCGAGAGCGAGGCGAGGACGTCGACCGGGATCCTGCTCGCGCTCGGTGCGTATGCGCTGTTCACCTTGATGGACACGGTGATCAAAATTCTGGGAGGGCGATACTCGGTCGTCCAGGTGCTGTTCTTCAATGCCCTCTTCAGCTTCGCCACCGTGGCCCTGATCGCCGCCCTGCGGGGTCAGCTCTCCCGACTGTCGAGCCCACAATGGCGACTTCACCTCTTGCGCTGGCTGATCGGCCTACCCGGCGGGTTCGCGATCTTCTGGGTCTATCCACGCATGCCACTGGCCGACGTCTACGCCCTGCTGTTCGCGGCACCCCTCTTCATGACGGCGCTTTCGGTCCCGGTGCTGGGCGAGCGTGTGGGGTGGCGCCGCTGGTCCGCCGTGGTCGCCGGCTTCGTGGGCATCGTGGTCATGCTCCGTCCCGGCTCGGCGACCCTCGGGATCACGGCACTGGCCGCGCTTTTCGGCGCGCTGGTGCACGCCTGCAACACGCTCCTCCTGCGCCGCATGCGCGGCATCGATCCGCCCGAGACCTTCGGCCTGTGGGGCAACGGCCTCACCCTTCTGGCGACGGCCACGGTCCTGCCGTGGGTCTGGCGACTGCCGTCCGCGCCGGACCTGGCCCTGCACGCCGCGGCCGGAACCATCGCCGGGAGCGGGTTCCTGCTGCTGGTCCAGGCCCATGCACGGGCACCGGTCGCGGTCCTGGCACCGTTCCAGTACAGCCAGATGATCTACGGTCTGGTGATCGGAGCCGCCCTGTTCGGCGACCGACCCGACCCCACCATGCTCGCCGGTGCGGTGATCGTCGTGGCCAGTGGCCTCTACATCTTCCATCGCGAGGGCGTTCGCCGCCGCACGGGTGAGCCGCGTTGAGCACGCCGGAGGCGAGCGGGCCGGCCCTGCCCGATCGGGCGGTTTGGTCCCTGGCGGTCGCCCAGCTCGTCTCGTGGGGAACGCTCTACTACGCCTTCGCCCTGTTCATCGGCCCGCTCGAGCGCGAGCAGGGCTGGTCACGCACCGAGATCACCGGCGCGCTGACCGCTGGTCTCCTCGCCACGGCCCTCGCCTCACCCCTGGCCGGGCGGACGATCGACCGGATCGGTGGCCGGCTGCCCATGGCCTGCGGCTCGATCGCGGCCTCGCTGCTCCTCCTGGCCTGGGCGGCGGTCGACCGTCTGGCCGCGTTCTACCTCGTCTGGATCGGCCTCGGCACGGCCATGGCCTTCGTCCTGTACGACGCCGTCTTCGCCCTGCTCGCTCGGACGCTCGCCGGCGGCTACCGGCGCGCCGTCACCCTCGTGACCTTGGTGGCCGGCTTCGCCAGCACCGTCTTCCTGCCGCTCGCCCACCTCCTGATCGAGCAGCTCGGGTGGCGCGGTGCGCTCGTGGCCCTCGCGGCCCTCAACCTCGCCGTCCCCGGCACCGTGCACCTGCTCGTGCCGCCGCGGCTCGCCAAGGCGGGCAGCCCGGCCGGGCGAACCGCCGCGGACCCGGCTCCGGTCCGTCGGGCCGCCCGCGGCCGCGCCTTCTGGGGCATCCTGATCGCGGTCGTCGCCAATGCCACCCTGTTCTCGGCGGTGACCTTCCATCTCGTCCCGCTCCTCTCGGAGCGCGGCGTGGCGCTCGCGACGGTCGTGGCCGTGGCGGCCCTGGTCGGTCCCGCCCAGGTGGCCGCACGGCTCGGGCTGCTCGCGCTCGAGCGCCGGCTCTCGTTGCGGGCCGCGGCCCTGCTGGCAGGCGCGCTGCCGGTGGGCGGCACCGTCGTCCTCGCGATCGTGAGCCCCGGCTCGCCGCTGCTCTGGATCTTCCCGCTGCTCTACGGGGCGGGGAACGGGATGATGACGATCGTCCGCGCCGCGGCGATCGCGGACCTCCTCGGCCGCTCCTCGTTCGGGGCGATCAACGGGGCCATCGCGTTTCCGGCGCTCGTGGGGACGGCGGTCGCTCCCGTGGCCGCGGCCCGGCTCTGGCACCTGCTCGGCGACTACGACGGCGTCCTCGAAGCTCTTCTGGGCTTGGCGGTGACGACCGTGATCGGACTGCTCTGGGCCACGTCGGGAGCACGATCCGGCCCGCAGACCGGGGCGAGCGGCTCCTAGCCTCCCGCCCCGGTGCCCACAACCGGTCCGATCCGAAGCGCACGCGCGATCCAGCGAATGTTCCGCCGATCAATCGCCCCCGCTGCAATGCCTCCCCCTTCCCACGGCCTCGGGTGCGCGGCAGTGATCCGGATCACAGGTGGCGCCGGTCGATCACGCGGCGCGACGCAGCGGCAACGGTGGGCAGGTTGGCGGACGGGGACGAGCTCGATGCGGCCTCGCAGGCCGGGCGCCTCGAGGTCGAGCTCGGCCCGGCCCCGCACCCGGCCGACCTCGCCCGCGACTGGTGCGCGCTGCTCGACCGCTCGGAAGCGTCCTTCTTCCTCTCCTGGCCCTGGATCTCGTGCTGGCTCGAGCGTCACGCGGGGACGGCGCGACTGGCACGTGTCGCGGCACGTGGGACCACCGTCGGGCTCGCACTCCTCGTCGAGCGCGCGGAGCGCTCGGGTCCGCTCGTGACGCGGTCCTGGCATCTCCACGCCACGGGCGATGCGGCCGCCGACCGGATCGCGATCGAGTACAACGATGTCCTGGCCGCACGCGGCTTCGAGACGGCCGTACGGATCGCCCTGCTGCGCGGGCTGCTCGGCCGCGGGAGCCGGGGGCCTCGGGCGATCGTGCTGCCGATGGTCGGGGAACCCTGGGAACTCGCGGCCCGGGCGGTCGGGCTCCCGGCTCGGCGCCGGGCGGAGAGCCGTTGCGCGGTCGTCGACCTCGAGGCGGCCCGGCGACGGCCGGGCGGCTATCTCGCCGGGCTCGGGGCTTCGACCCGGGCGCAGATCCGCCGCGCCGCCAAGCTCTACGGCGAGCGGGGCGGGCTGAGGCTCGAGGTGGCTGGCGATCCCGCCCTGGCAATGTCCTGGCTCGAGGAGCTCGGCCGGTTGCACGAGGCACGGTTCGCCTCGAAGGGCGAGCGGGGAGCCTTCGGTGTCGCGGGCTTCCTCGACTTCCACCGGGCGATCGTGACCTCCGCCTGGCCGGACGGCGGCATCGAGCTGCTGCGGGCGAGCGCCGGCGGCGCGCCGATCGGCTATCTCTACAATTTCCTC
This sequence comes from Geminicoccaceae bacterium, assembly GCA_037446605.1. Lineage (GTDB taxonomy): Bacteria > Pseudomonadota > Alphaproteobacteria > Geminicoccales > Geminicoccaceae > JANXAZ01. The sequence continues at coordinate 18,030 of JBBIIE010000035.1, forward strand.
TGGCGCGGCTGGGTCGGCTTCTACACGAGCGGCTTGGTCTACGAGCGCGACAACCGGCTGAAACCGGGTCTGGTCGCGCACTGGCTCGCCATCGAACGCCACGTGGCGGCGGGAGCGCGGGTCTACGACCTGATGGCGGGTGAGAGCCGCTACAAATCGAGCCTGGCCGGGCCCGGTCCGCTGCTCTTGGACCTCGTGGTCGAACGGGACGACGGCATCGCCCGGATCGCCCGAATGCTCCGCCGTCTGCGCGATCGCCTCCGCCGAGGCGCGGCACGGGGCTGACGGCGACCCGGCCGCGACCGGACACCACGCCGCGGCCGCTCGCCTTGCCGCGCAGCCGTCGAGCTGCTACCTCGGTCGACGATGCGGGTCGTCCGATCGCCGTCGCGATCGGCCGGGGAGGTCGTGGTTCCCCATCCGCGACCGTGGCCGGGCCCGAGCCAGCATGAGCGACGCACCCATCCGAACCGACATGATCATCATCGGCGCCGGGCCCGTGGGCCTGTTCGCCGTGTTCGAGGCGGGCCTGCTCGGCCTCGGGTGCCACCTGATCGACAATCTCGACAAGATCGGCGGGCAGTGTGCCGAGCTCTATCCCGACAAGCCCATCTACGACATTCCGGCCGTGCCCCGGTGCACCGGCCAGCAGCTCGTCGACAGCCTGATGGAGCAGATCCGGCCGTTCGAGCCGACCTTCCACCTGCGCGAGCAGGCGGAGCGGCTCGAGCGCCTGGGCGGAGGGAGCTGGCGGCTGACGACGTCAGCTGGAACCGTGCTCGAGGCGCCGGTCGTGGTGATCGCGGCGGGGGCCGGGAGCTTCGTGCCGCGCAGGCTGCCCCTGCCGGGGAGCGACCGGTTCGAGGGCCGCTCGCTCTTCTATGCGGTGCGCAGGAGCGAGGACTTCCGCGGTCGGCGGGTCGTGGTCGCGGGCGGTGGGGACTCGGCTCTCGACTGGGTGTTGACCCTGCAGCCGATCGCCGCCTCGATGGCGCTCGTCCACCGCCGCGACGAGTTCCGCGCCGCACCCGATTCGGTCGAACGCATGCGCCGCCTCGTGGCGGCGGGTGCGATGCGGCTCGTGATCGGCCAGATCGCGGCGCTCGACGGCAGCGACGGCGAGCTCGCGGCGGTGCGCGTGAAGACCCAGGACGGGCGTGAGGAGCGGCTCGCCTGCGATCGCCTGCTCGCCTTCTACGGCCTCAAGATGGAGCTGGGGCCGCTCGCGGGCTGGGGGCTGAAGCTCGAGCGCGGCCTGATCGCGGTCGACACCGAGGCCTTCGAGACCAACATGCCCGGCGTGTTCGCGATCGGCGACATCTGCACCTATCCGGGCAAGCTGAAGCTGATCCTCTCCGGGTTCCACGAGGCGGCGCTGATGTGCCAGAAGGCCTTCCGCTATTGCCGCCCCGACGAGCGGCTGGTGTTCCGCTACACCACCTCGAGCAGCGATCTGCAGAAGAAGCTGGGTGTCCTCTGACATGCCGACGATACGGGTGACCGACCGCGAGGGCGTGGTGCACGAGCTCGACGCCCCCGTCGGTTGGTCGGTGATGGAGGTGATGCGGGAGGCCGGGCTGCCCGTCGAGGCGGCCTGTGGTGGCTGCTGCGCCTGCGCCACCTGCCACGTCTACGTGGATCCCGCCTGGCTCGGCCGGCTGGAGCAGCCGCATGCCGACGAGACGATGATGCTCGACGAGGCGTTCCAGGTCCGCGACGAGTCACGCCTCTCCTGCCAGATCAAGATGCGGCCCGAGCTCGACGGCCTGAGCGTGACGCTCGCCCCCGAGTTCTGAGCCGGCCGCCGTCCGGCGGCCGTGGCGCAGCACGGCCAGCTCGTCGAGACGCCGACGCTCCTCTGCCGCCGCCCGGGTGAGCCGTGCGGAACGGGCGCGTTCGACCATCACCTCCTGGCGGCGCGCCGCGGCATGCTGCGCGCTCAGGCGCTCGGCTGCGTCCTGCCGCTCGAGGGCGAGCCGATCGGCTTCGCCCGCCAGGTCCCGGTCGCGACGCCGGGCGGCTTCGAGCCAGTGCCCGAGCGGTGCCGGCCCACCCGGCAACGCCGGACCGGCGCGGATCTCCTCGGCCATGCGGTCGCGCAGGGCCGAGCGCTCGGCACGCCTGCCGGCGAGGCGGGTCTCGAGCTCGACCAGCTCCCGGCGTCGCCGATCGAGCTCCAGCCGCTCCAGCCGGGCGAGGAGCTCCAGCGCGCGGATCGGGGCCATGCTGCCCGGCGCCCCGCTCACCCGGTGACCGGCGCCGTGGCGCCGAGGATACTGGCCAGGGCGGTGAAGGGAGCCGTCTCCGGCTCGGGCTCGTCGGGCTGCTGCGCCAGGAGACGCTCGAGCGCCGGGCGCACGCGGATCGCCTCGTCGAGCTCGGGATCGCTGCCGGAGCGGTAGGCGCCGAGCTGGACCAGCTCCGCCATCTCGCTCCAGCGGGCGAGGAGCGCCCGGGCGCGCGACACGAGCGGCCGCTCCTCGGGAGCGTAGCAGGCGGGTGCTGCACGCGAAACGCTGCGCAGGACATCGACGGCGGGAAAGCGGCCGGCCTCGGCGATCCGACGGTCGAGGACGATGTGGCCGTCCAGGATCCCCCGGACCGTGTCGGCGATCGGGTCGTTGGTGTCGTCACCCTCGACCAGGACCGAGACGAGGGCCGTGACGGCGCCCTCGCCCTCGCCGGGCCCGGCCCGCTCCAGCAGCCGCGGCAGCTCCGAGAACACGCCCGGCGGATAGCCCTTGCTGGTCGGTGGCTCGCCGGCGGCGAGGTAGATCTCCCGCAGGGCCATGGCGAAGCGGGTCACACTGTCGAGCAGCAGGAGCACGGATCGGCCGCGGTCGCGCAGCGCCTCGGCGACCGTGAGCGCCAGGTAGGCGGCGCGCCGCCGCATCATCGCCGGCTGGTCGGAGGTCGCGACGACGATGGTGCTGCGGGCACGGCCTTCGGGGCCGAGCGTGTGCTCGAGCAGCTCGTTCAGCTCGCGGCCGCGCTCGCCGACGAGCCCGATCACCAGCGCCTGGGCGGTGGTCCGCCGGGCGATCATGGCGAGCAGGGTGGACTTGCCGACCCCGGAGCCGGCGAAGATGCCGAGCCGTTGGCCCGCCCGGCAGGGTGTGAAGAGGTCGAGCGCCCGGACGCCGAGCGCGATGCGCGGACCGAGCAGCGCGCGCCGCTGCGCCTCGATCGCCCGGCCAAGGACCGGATAGGCCCGCGGGCCGGTGGGCAGGGGCCCGAGACCGTCCAGGGGTCGCCCGAGCGCGTCGATCACCCGGCCGAGCCACGCTTCGTGCGGTGCGATCGTCGGCAGATCGTGGTCGACCGCCACGCGGGCCCGGTGGCCGATGCCGGTCGGCTCCTCGTAGGGCAGCAGGCGGACTCCCTCGGCGTCGAAGCCGACCACCTCGGCGATCACCGAGCGGTCGAGCTCGAACCGGCGCGCCGGCCCGGCGTGCCCGGCCGCACGCTCGATCCGACAGGTATCGCCGATGCCGACCCGGCCGAGGAGCCCGTGCGCCCGGACCATTGTGCCCGTACAGGCGGCGACGCGCCCGCCGATCGTCGGTCGACCGAGCGCCGCCAGCTCGCGGGCCAGCTCCGCGAGGCGGGCGTCGTCGAGGGGGACCGGCCGGACACAACCCTGGCGAGCATTCTTAACACGAATCTCGTTTTGAAGTTGTACCATCGGCGCTCCGGAGGTTGTGTCGCCGCAGCCGCGCACCCGTGGGGCGGGTTCCGGCGACGGGGCGGATGAGACCACGCGACCTGCTAACGAAGGCTTAAGGGTCGGTGCCTTAAGGTTACGGGCAGGTCGTGCCGGGCAGGAAAGGAACGTCGATGCGTGCGCTCGTGATCGAGGACGATCCGGTCTCCACCAAGCTCATCGAGACCGCGCTGCGCGGCGAGAACATCGTGTTCGAGCCGACGGAACGTGGCGAGGAGGGCATCGAGCTCGCCAAGCTGTACGATTTCGACATCATCGTGCTCGATCTGAGCCTGCCGGACATCGACGGCTACGAGGTGGTCCGCCGCCTGCGCGCCACCCGGGTGCGCACACCGGTGCTGATCCTGTCCGGGCGCTCCGACCCGCTCGACAAGGTCAAGGGCCTCACCGGCGGGGCCGACGACTTCCTCACCAAGCCGTTCAACAAGATGGAGCTGGTCGCGCGGATCCAGGCGATCGTCCGCCGCTCCAAGGGCCACTCCGAATCGATCATCCGCACCGGCAAGATGGTCGTGAACATGGACGCCCGGTCGGTCGAGGTCGAGGGCCGGCGCCTGCATGTGACCGGCAAGGAATACAGCATTCTCGAGCTGCTGTCTCTCCGCAAGGGCACCACGTTGACCAAGGAGATGTTCCTGGACCATCTGTACGGTGGGATCGACGAGCCCGAGCTCAAGATCATCGACGTGTTCATCTGCAAGCTGCGCAAGAAGATCGCAGCGCTCACGGGTGGCGATCACTACATCGAGACGGTCTGGGGTCGGGGCTACGTGCTCAAGGAGCCCGACGGCTCGAGCGTCGCCACGGATGCGGACGGCGACGCGGAGAAGGAGCGGGCCGTCGCCTGAGCCGGACGGCCCGCTCCGATCCCCCCGCGATCGCGGACGGAGAGGCGGTTCAGGGCATGAGCAGGGTCGAGCCGGTGGTGGCCCGCGACTCGAGCGCCCGGTGCGCCGCGGCCGCGTCGGCCAGCGGGAAGCGCTGGTGGATCTCCACCCGCACCGCTCCGCTGCGCACCACCTCGAACAGATCGCGCGCGCAGGCGAGCAGCTGGTCGCGCGTCGCCGTGTAGGTCATCAGCGTCGGACGCGTCACGTAGAGGGATCCCTTGGCGGCCAGCATCCCGAGATTGACCCCGTCGACCGGACCGCTGGCATTGCCGAAGCTGACCAGCAGTCCGCGCGGCTGGAGGCAGTCGAGCGAGGTGAGGAAGGTGGCCTTGCCGACGCCGTCGTAGACCACCGGAACCCCCTTGCCGCCGGTGATCTCCTTGACCCGTGCGGCCACGTCCTCGCGATCGTAGAGGATGACGTGGTCGCACCCGTGCGCCCGCGCGAGATCGGCCTTCTGCGGATTGCCGACCGTTCCGATCACGGTCGCACCCAGATGCTTCGCCCATTGGCAGGCGATCAGCCCGACACCGCCGGCCGCCGCGTGGATCAGGACGACGTCGCCGGGCCGAACGACGTAGGTCTGCCGCAGGAGATACTGGGCGGTCATGCCCTTGAGCATCATCGCGGCCGCCGTGGCCGCGTCGATCCCGGCCGGCAGCGGCACGACCAGTCGCGCGGCGATGACCCGGTGCGTCGTGTAGCTGCCCGGCCCGGCGGCGTAGGCCACCCGATCGCCGACCGCCACCTCGTCGACACCCGGGCCGACCGCCTCCACCACGCCGGCCGCCTCGTTGCCCGGAACGAACGGCAGCCCTCCGGGCGCCGGGTAGAGACCCGTCCGGAAGTAGGTGTCGATGTAGTTGACCCCGATCGCCTCCTGGCGGACCAGGACCTCGCCGGCCGCCGGCGGGCCGGGTTCGAAGCTGTCCGGCTCCAGGACCTCGGGACCGCCGTGACGGCGGACCAGGATGCGCTGTGCCATGCTCCCCCCTCGTTGCGAACCGCCGCACGGCACCGTCAATGGCGCGTCCGGCTGGCCTCGATCAGTCGCGCCTCAAGATCGGCGGGACCGTGTGCCGGCGCAAGGCAGATCGGCCCGATGCAGACATGCGCGACCGCCCGACCCGCCGGCGAGGGCGCGGCGGCGGCCGGGTGGTCGCCCGGCAGTCCGTGCCCGGGGCGGCGCACGAGCAGCACCCTGCCCGGCAACGGCAGGCGTACCGCGACCGCGAGCAGGCCCGCGACCCCCGAATCGCCGGGATCACCGCTGATGACGATCTGGATCGGCCGCGCCAGGAAGAGTGCGGCCGACAGCAGCGTGGCGTGGGCGAAGGGATGCCGCCGCGCCTCGCCACCGGCCTGGGCCAGGATCGCCTCGGCGCGCGCACGGTGTCGCGCGGCACCGGTCAGGGCCCAGAGCCTCGCCGATTCGAGCGCGACCGTGCCGAGCGCCGACGGCGTGGGACCGTCGTGCGCGTTGCTCGCGGCGAACGGCAGGTCGGCCGCCGGAGGCGCCAGCCGCCAGCCGCCGGCCGGTTCCGAGAACTCCCGCTCCGCCACGGCGATCCAGGCCTCGGCGCGCTCGAGATAGGCGGGGCCGCCGCCCGCCTCGTACAGGGCCAGCGCTGCGCGCACCATCTGCGCGTAGTCGTCGAGGAAGGCGCGATCGGATGTGAGGCCGGCGCGCGCCGCGTGCACCAGACCGTCGCCCCGCGCGAGCCGGGCGCAGCAGGCCCGGAACACGCTCGCGGCGAGCTCGATCCAGGCCGGGCGCCCCATCCCGAGGCCGGTCCTGGCCAGGGCTGCGATCGCGAGGCCGTTCCAGTCGGCGAGGATCTTGTCGTCGCGCGCCGGGCGCGGCCGGCGCGACCTCGCCTCGAGGAGGAGCGCCCGGCAGCGCGCCAGGACGGCCTCGCCGGAGGGCTCTGGCAGGCCGGGCTCGTGCAGCCGGTTGAGGATGTTGCGGCCTTCGAAATTGCCCCCGCGGGTGATGCCGTAGGCGAGCTCGAAGGCCGCCGCGTCGGGACCGAGCAGGGTCCGGACCTCGCTCCGGTCCCAGAGATAGAAGCGGCCTTCCTCGCCCTCGCTGTCGGCATCGAGCGACGCCGCGAAGGCCCCGTCGACGAGCATCTCGCGCTCGAGCCAGCCGATCGTCTCCTCGGCGCGCGCGGCGAAAAGGCGATCGCCGGTGGCGGCCCATGCCTCGCCGAGCAGCTCGACGAGCTGGGCGTTGTCGTAGAGCATCTTCTCGAAGTGCGGCACGAGCCAGGCGGCGTCGACGCTGTAGCGCGCGAAACCGCCGCCCAGATGGTCGAAGATCCCACCCTGGGCCATGCGGCGCAGCGTGTGCAGCAACCGTTGCCGGAGCCGCGCGTCGTCGGTCAGCAGCGCCACCTGCCAGAGGAAGGAGAGGACCGGCGCCTGCGGGAACTTGGGCGCGCCGCCGAGCCCGCCGTGGACGGGGTCGAGCTCCTCGGCGATCGAGCGACCCGCCTCGATGGCCAGCTCGACGTCGACGGCCTCGCCGGGCTCCGGTCTCGCGAGCCCCGCCAGCGCCTCGGCCATCCGGCGGCGGCTCGCCTCCAGGCGACCGCGCTCCTCGCCCCAGACCCGTGCGACCTGTTCCAGGACCTGGCGGAACGACGGGCGGCCCCAGCGCGGCTCGGGCGGGAAGTAGGTCCCGCCCCAGAAGGGTGTGCCGTCCGGCGCCAGGAACAGGGTGAGCGGCCAACCACCCTGCTGGCCGAGCAGGGCCAGGGCGTGCTGGTAGACCATGTCGAGATCCGGCCGCTCCTCGCGATCCACCTTGATGTTGACGAACCAGCGGTTCATCAGCTCGGCGGTCGCCGGATCCTCGAAGCTCTCGTGCGCCATGACGTGGCACCAGTGGCACGCGGCGTAGCCGATCGACAGCAGGATCGGCCGGTCCAGGACACGCGCGCGCTCCAACGCCGCCTCGCCCCATTCGTGCCACTCCACCGGATTGTCGCGATGCTGCTGCAGGTAGGGGCTGAGGGCGCGGCTGAGCGCGTTCGGCATGGCGGCTGTCCGGTCGGGCCCGCCCCTGACGCGGGCGGGCACGGGGCCTATAGTTGGGCCGCGAGCGCAGCGGAGCCAGCGGGGCGGCCATGAAATTCAACATCGAGATCGACTGCACCCCCGAAGAGGCACGGGCCTTCCTCGGCCTGCCCGATGTCGGCCCGATGCAGCGGACGCTCATGAGCGCCGCCGAGGAGCGCCTGCTCGAGGCGATCAAGGCCATGGATGCCAAGGCCTTGATGGACCAGTGGCTGCCACTCTCGCTGCGCAACCTGGAGCAGTGGCAGGGCCTGTGGACGCAGATGGCCGCCTCGGCCGCCGGCCTCGCGCGCAAGCCCCGGGGCGAGGACCGGAGCTGATCGGCGACCGTCGGGCGAGCACGATCTGGGCCTGGGCGACCGCCCCGGGCCGCGCC
>JBBIIE010000036.1:0-25517 GCA_037446605.1 Geminicoccaceae bacterium
GGTCGACAGCGGGCCACCGCCGCCCCGGCCTCCGCGGCCTGCTCGGCCGCACCCCAGGGCCCGGCCGCGGCCGGCACGAGCCGGGCGTCGCGCCACTCGAGCACCGCGAGCTCGGCGCCGAGCAGGAGGGTGGCCGCGAGCTCGGCCAGCACCGAGGCGGCGTAGCCGGAGCAGGGCGCCACCAGGAGGGCGCGCGGGCGGCGGCCGCCGGACGATCCCGGGACCAGCCGGAGGAGGCGGGCGAACGGTCCTTCCACGAGCGTCTCGGCGGCGACCGGACCGCCGAGCACGCCGGCCACCGCCTGCTCGATCGGCGGCGCGCCCGGGTGGCCGAGCTCGAGCTCGTCGGCGAGCCAGCCGGCGAAGCCCGCCAGTGGTGCGAGGCCGAGCCCGGCCGCACCCTTCTCGAGCGAGCGGGCGAAGGGCGCCCAGCCGGCGCGCCAGGGCTCGGGCAGGCCCGCGAGCAGCACGGCTCGTCTCGCCGCCGCGCGGGGCTCGGCCGGCCGCTCAGGCGCCGGCCAGGGCGTGCTCGATGGCGCGCAGGGCCTCGCCGGCGCGGGCCGCGTCCGGCCCGCCGCCCTGGGCGAAGTCGGGCCGCCCGCCGCCGCCCTGGCCGCCGACCGCGGCGACGCCGGCGCGCACGAGGCGCACCGCGTCGAGCCGGCCGACCAGGTCCGGGGTCACGCTCACCACCACGGCGGCCTTGCCGTCGTTGACCGCGACCAGCGCCACGACGCCCGAGCCCAGCTCCTTCTTGAGCGCGTCGGCGGTGCCGCGCAGCTCCTTGGCCGGCACGCCCTCGACGACCCGCGCCGCGAGCTTGAGCCCGGCGATCTCGCGCACGCCCTGGCCGGCGCCGCCGGCGCCGGTGAGCAGCCGCTGGCGGGTCTCGGCGAGTTCGCGCTCGAGCCGGCGGCGGTCCTCGAGCAGGGCCGAAACGCGCGCCGGCAGGTCGGGCACGCCGACCTTGAGCAGCCCGGCCAGCTCGTCGAGCAGGCGCTGGCCGCCGACCACCTCGTCGAACGCCGCCTCGCCGGTGACCGCCTCGACGCGGCGGATGCCGGCCGCCACCGCACCCTCGCCCGTGAGGCGGACGAGGCCGATGTCGCCGGTGCGCGCCACGTGCGTCCCGCCGCACAGTTCGACCGAGTAGGGCCGGCCGTCCTCGGCGTGGCCCATGGCGACGACGCGGACCTCCTCGCCGTACTTCTCGCCGAAGAGCGCCATCGCACCCGAGGCGATCGCCTCCTCGCGCGCCATGACGCGCACGGTCACCGGATCGTTCTGGCGCAGATAGTGGTTGACCTCGCGCTCGACGATCGCGAGCTCCTCGGGCGCCATCGGCTTGGGGTGGCTGAAGTCGAAGCGCAGCCGGTCGGGGGCGACGAGCGAGCCCTTCTGCGCGACCTGCGCGCCCAGATGGCGGCGCAGCGCGGCGTGCAGCAGGTGGGTGGCCGAATGGGCGCGGCGCAGCCGGGCGCGGCGGCCCTCGTCGACGCGCAGCTCGAGGTCGGCGCCGACCCGGATCCGGCCCTCCTCGACCCGGCAGCGGTGCACCACGAGATCGCCGAGCTGGCGCCGCGCGTCGAGCACCTCGAGGCGCGCCTCGGCGCTGCGCACGAGGCCGGTGTCGCCGAGCTGGCCGCCGGCCTCGCCGTAGAAGGGGGTCTGGTTGGCGACCAGCCAGACCTCCTCGCCGGCGCCGGCCTCGTCCACCCGGATCCCGTCGCGGACCAGCGCCACGCAGCGCCCCTCCGCCCGGGTCGTGGCGTAGCCGAGGAACTCGCTCGCCCCGAGCTCCTCGCGGATCTCGAACCAGACCGGCGCGATGGCCGCCTCGCCCGAGCCCTTCCAGGCGGCCCGCGCGGCCGCCTTCTGCCGGGCCATGGCGGCATCGAAGCCGGCCCGCTCGACGCTCCGCCCCTCGGCGCGCAGCGCGTCCTCGGTCAGATCGAGGGGAAAGCCGTAGGTGTCGTAGAGCTTGAAGGCGACCTCGCCGGGGAGGGGTGCGCCGCGGGCGAGGCGGCCGGTCTCCTCCTCGAGGAGGCGCAGGCCGCGCTCGAGCGTGCGGCGGAAGTTCGTCTCCTCGAGCTCGAGGACCTCCTGGATCAACGCTTCGGCGCGGCCGAGCTCGGGGTAGGCCTGGCCCATCTCGGCCACGAGGGTCGGCACCAGCCGCCAGAGCAGCGGCTCCTCGACGCCCAGGAGATGGGCGTGGCGCATGCCGCGGCGCATGATGCGCCGGAGCACGTAGCCGCGACCCTCGTTGGCCGGCATCACGCCGTCGGCCAGCAGGAAGGCCGCGGCCCGCAGATGGTCGGCGATCACCTTGAAGGACGGGCGCTTGGCGCCGGCGAAGGGGGTGCCGGTGAGCTCGACCGTCCGGGCGATGATCCGCTCGAAGAGGTCGATCTCGTAGTTGTCGTGCTTGCCCTGCAGCACGGCGGCGATGCGCTCGAGCCCCATGCCGGTGTCGATCGAGGGCTTGGGCAGCGGGATGCGGGTCGTCTTGTCGACCTGCTCGTACTGCATGAAGACGAGGTTCCAGATCTCGATGAACCGGTCGCCGTCGGCCTCCGCCGAGCCCGGCGGGCCGCCCGGCACCTCGGGGCCGTGATCGTAGAAGATCTCCGAGCACGGCCCGCACGGACCCGTGTCGCCCATCGCCCAGAAATTGTCGGATGTGGGGATGCGGATCACCCGGTCGGCCGGGAGACCCGCGATCCTGCGCCAAAGCTCGAAGGCCTCGTCGTCCTCGGCGTAGACGGTGGCGAGCAGCCGCTCCCGCGGCAGCCCGTATTCCCGGGTCACCAGGTTCCAGGCGAGCTCGATCGCCACGTCCTTGAAGTAGTCGCCGAACGAGAAGTTGCCCAGCATCTCGAAGAAGGTGTGGTGCCGGGCGGTGTAGCCGACATTGTCCAGATCGTTGTGCTTGCCGCCGGCGCGCACGCACTTCTGCGCCGTGACGGCGCGCCGGTAGGGCCGGTGCTCGACGCCGGTGAACACGCTCTTGAACTGGACCATGCCGGCGTTGGTGAACAGCAGCGTCGGATCGTTGTGCGGCACGAGCGGGGAGGAAGGGACCACCTCGTGCCCGTGGCGGCGGAAATAGTCGAGGAAGGTCTGACGGATGTCGTTGACGGTCGGCATGGTCTCTCGGCTCGCGACGAGGCGTCCGGGCGCGCGCCCTCCGCATCGCCCGGGCCTCAAGGTAGTGGCCCCAGGCCCGGAGCGGAAGGCGCCCGGCCCGGCCGGGCGGCGCACGGCGATGCCGCCTCCGGCGCCGGGCTCAGATCCGCGTCAGGAGCGCCCCGTCGGGAGCCAGGACGGGCGGCCAGGGTCCACCCACGATCCGCCCTCCCGCGGCCAGGAGCTCGGCCGCCACGGGCCCGCTCGCCAGCACCTCGCGGACCTCCGCCGGGGCGCGGAGCTGCAGCCAGCGGCGGGCATCGGGTGGGTCGCCGACCCTGGCCGCGAGTTCCAAGACGAAGGCCCGGTCCGAACCGAAGTGCGAGGCCGGCCCGAGCACCAGCGGGGCGAGCCCCTCGGGGAGGACCGCCCCGGGGTCGGCCTCCAGCACCGCCAGGATCGCGGTCGCCGGCAGGCGGTCGAGCGCGGCGTCGGCCGAAAGCGTCTCGATCAGGAGCAGGTCGAGGCGGGCGAGGGCCCGGATCCGGTCGGGGTCGGCCGGGCGCACGCGCTCCAGGATTGGCAGGCTCACGGGCTCCAAGCGGCGGGCTCCGGCTGCGCGGAAGGGAGTTGCGGACCGCCGGGCGAGACCCTAAACAGAAGGGCGCGCGGGTGTAGTTCAGTGGTAGAACGACAGCTTCCCAAGCTGTATGTCGTGGGTTCGATTCCCATCACCCGCTCCAGCCGATCCCGGATGCCCGCTCAGCCGCCGGTCCTGGCCGCCAGATAGGCCAGGAGGCCGTCCTTGCTGAAGAGCTTCGGGTAGTCGGCCTCGGGGATGTCGATCCCGAGCCGCTCGTGCAGCCCGATCACGAGGTTGAGGAAGTCCATCGAGTCGAGGTCCAGCGCCTCGCGCAGGTCCTCGCCGGGCTTCACGCCCGCCAGATCGGCCTCGGGGGCGATCCCGCCCAGGACCTCGGCCACCGCCCGCTCGAGCTCGGCGTGGTTCATGGACTCTCCGGTCGCTGCAGATGGTCGTCGATCGCAGCCAGGAGCCGGCTGCCCAGATGCCCGTCGCTCGCCCGGTGGTCGGCGGCGAGGCTCACCTGCACGACCGGCCGGGCGACCAGCCCGCCCTCATCGTCCACCCAGGGCCGGGTGACGATCGCCCCGAAGCCGACCATCGCCACCTGCGGCGGGTAGATCACGGGCAGGACCGCCTCGGCGCCACGCTCACCCAGGCTCGTGATCGTGAGCGTCGCATCGGCGAGCTCCGAGCTCCTGAGCCCACCGGTGCGGGCACGTTGGACGAGATCGCGCAGGGCCGCCATGAGCTCGGAAAGCGGCCGCTTGTCGACGTCGTGGATCGCCGGGGCGACGAGCCCGCCGCCGCGCAGTGAAATCGCCCAGCCCAGATGGATGCCGGGGCCCGGGCGGAAGCCGCCCTCGACCCAGAAGCCGTTGAGCTCGGGCACCTCGCGCAGCGCGAGCGCCGTCGCCTTGAGCAGGAGGACGGCCGGCAAGAGCCGCTCGGGCGGCGGCCGGTCACGGTTGACGGTCTCGAGATAGGCCAGAGGCCGGGCCATCTCGACCGTGCTCGCGAGGTAATAATGCGGGATCTCACGCTTCGAGCGGCTCATCGCCGCGGCGATCGCCTTGCGCATCTCGGCCGGGTCGAAGCCCCGCCGCGGTGCGGCCCTGGCCGGTTCGGCCGTAGGTGATGCGGGCCCGGCCGGTGCGGGAGCGGGCGTCGGGGCCTCGGCTGCGGCACCGCGCGCCGCCGCCTCGACGTCCGCCACCGTGATCGCCCCGTCCGGACCGGTACCGTGAATCCGGTCGAGCGGGACGCCGAGCTCGAGTGCCCGCCGGCGCGCCGCGGGCGAGACCTTGGGCCCCGCCCCCGCGGCCAGCGACGGTGGCGGCGGCGGGGCGGTCGGCTTCGGAACGGTCGGCGCTTCGGTGGGTGCGGCAACGGGCTCGGCCAGCGGCGGGGGAGCGGCCGCGGCAGCCGGGGTGGGCGCTTCGCCCGGCGCGCGGATCCGCGCCATGGGTGTTTCGACCGGGACCTTCTGCCCGGGGGCGAGGAGGAGTTCCTCGACCGCCCCCTCCTCGAAGCACTCGACCTCGATGGCGCCCTTCTGTGTTTCGACCACCGCCACGACCTGCCCGCGCCTGACCGTGTCGCCGGGCTTGACGAGCCATTCGACGAGGGTGCCGGCCTCCATGTCGGCACCCAGGGACGGCATGCGGAAGAGGCCCATTCGCGTCAGCTCCCGGGGCGCAGCAGTGCGCGGACCGCCGCCGCGATCCGCTCGCGGTTCGGGAGCGCGGCCCGCTCGAGGTGCCCGGCATAGGGCATCGGCACCTCCGCCGAGCAGACCCGGCGCAAGGGCGCATCGAGCTCGTAGAAGGCCTGCTCGGCGATCCGCATCCCGATCTCGGCCGAAAGCGAGCCCGACCGCCAGCCCTCGTCGACGATCACGCAGCGCCGCGTCCGGCGTACCGATCCCAGAATCGTCGCCTCGTCGAGCGGGCGCAGAACCCGGAGATCGATCACCTCGGCCTCGATGCCCTCGCCCGCGAGCGCCTCGGCCGCGGCGAGCGTCTCGGGGAGCGAGCCGCCATAGGTCACGAGGGTGACGTCCCGGCCGGGCCGGCGGACCGCCGCGTGCTCGATGTCGACCGAGGTCACGGCCGGATCGAGCAGGCCTTCCAGGTTGTAGAGCATGATGTGCTCGAAGATCAGCACCGGGTTCGGGTCGAGGAGGGCCGGGGCGAGCATGTAGCGGGCATCCTCGAGCGTCGCGGGTGCCAGGATCCTGAGCCCCGGGATGTGGGCGTACCAGCCTTCGAGACTGTGGCTGTGTTGGGCCGCGAGCTGCCGCCCGCCGCCGGTCGCCATGCGGATCACGAGGGGGATCGCGAACTGGCCGCCGGACATGTGCGGGATCGTGGCGGCGTTGTTGAGGATCTGGTCGAGTGCGAGGAGCGAGAAGTTGACCGTCATGATCTCGACGATCGGCCGCATCCCGGCGATCGCGGCACCGATCCCGGCGCCCACGAAGGCGCTTTCGGACAAGGGCGTGTCGCGGATCCGCTCCGGGCCGAATTCGTCGAGGAGGCCCTTGCTCACGGCGTAGCAGCCGCCGTAGCGGCCGACGTCTTCGCCCATGAGGAAGACACTGGGATCGGCCAGGAGTGCGGCGCGGATCGCCTGTTTGCAGCACTCCCGATAGGTCGTCGTGGGCGCGCTCAACGGCCGCCTCCCGCCCAGAGCCGCTCCTGCGGCACCTCGTCCATGAGGACGAAGCGCTCGAGCTCCTCGACCGGCTCCAGGCTGCCCGATTCCGCGAACCTCACGGCATCCTCGATCTCGCGGTCGATCTCGGCCTCGATCGCCGCGCGCTCGCCGGAATGGAGGAGGCCGTTCTCGCCCATCCAGCGGGCGAGCCGTTCGATCGGGTCGCGGGCCCGCCAGGCCTCGATCTCCTCCCTCTTGCGGTAGAGCTGGGCGTCGAACATCGAATGCGCCCGGAAGCGGTAGGTCCGGCACTCGAGGAAGGCGGGGCCTTCGCCCGAGCGGATCCGCTCGACCGCGCGGGCTGCCGCCGCCTCGACCGCGACCACGTCCATCCCGTCGACGGCCTCCGAGGGCATTCGATAACAGCGCGCCTTCTTGGCGATGTCGGTCTCGGCCTCGGCGATCTCGAGCGGCGTGCCCATCGAATAGAGGTTGTTCTCGCACACGAACAGCACCGGCAGCTTCCAGAGCTCGGCGAGGTTCAAGCTCTCGTGGAACTCGCCCTCGTCGACGGCACCCTCGCCGAAGAAGCAGCAGGTGAGGGCACGGCGGCCCCGCATCCTGTCGGCGAGCGCGGTGCCGATCGCCAGAGGCAGCCCGCCGCCCACGATCGCGTTGCCGCCCAGGAACCGGGTCCGCGCGTCGAAGATGTGCATCGAACCGCCGCGGCCGCGGCAGCAGCCTTCGAGCTTGCCGAGCATCTCGGCCATCAGGGAGCGCATCGGGATGCCGCGGGCGAGGGCTTGGCCGTGCTCGCGATAGGTTGCGACGACCCAATCCTCGGGGCGCAACACCGCCATGACGCCGACCGAGACCGCTTCCTCGCCGTCGTAGAGATGGAGGAAGCCGCGGATCGTCTGCGCCTGGTAGAGCTCGACGCATTTGGCTTCGAAGCGGCGGATGCGGATCATTCCGCGGAGGAGCTCGAGGAGCCGCTGCCGGTCGAGCCGGATCTTGGCGCTCATGCCGGGCGCTCCGCCGCGGGCCTTTCGTCGCTCTCGAGGGTCGAGAGATCACCCTCGGGCAGGCCGAGCTCGCGGGCCTTCAAGAGCCGCCGCATGATCTTGCCCGACCGGGTGCGGGGCAGGCTCTCGCGGAAGTCGATCTCCTTGGGCGCCACCGCCGGGCCGAGCCGCTTGCGGGCGTGGCCCAGCAGGTCCCGGCGCAGCTCTTCGGACGGCACGAAGCCGGGCTTCAACGCGACGAACGCCTTGACGATCTCGCCCACGATCGGATCGGGCTTGCCGATCACCGCCGCCTCGGCGACGGCCGGGTGCTCCATCAGGGCGCTCTCGACCTCGAACGGGCCGATCAGGTGCCCGGCCGACTTGATGACGTCGTCGGCCCGGCCGACGAACCAGAAATAGCCCTCCTCGTCCTTCTTCGCGAGGTCGCCCGTGAGGTACCAGTCGCCCGCGAAACACTTCCGGTAGCGTTCTTCTTCGCCCAGATATCCTCGGAACATCGAGGGCCAGCCCTTTTTCAGGGCGAGTTCGCCCTCGACCATGGGTTCGTCGACGACGCGGACCGTGCCGTCGGGCTGGCGTTGGACGATCGCGGCGTCGATGCCGGGGAGCGGCCGGCCCATCGATCCGGGCTCGACGTCCATGGCGGCGTAGTTCGCGATCATGATGCCGCCGGTCTCGCTCTGCCACCAATTGTCGTGGAACGGCCGGCCGAAGGCTTCGACGCCGAACATCACGCCCTCGGGGTTCAAGGGCTCGCCCACCGAGGCCGTGAAGCGCAGGTGCGAGAGGTCGTAACCTCTGACCGTCTCCACACCGAGCTTCATCATCATCCGGATCGCGGTCGGTGCGGTGTACCAGACCGTGACCTTCTCGGCGGCCAGGATCGAATACCAGGTCTGCGCGTCGAACTCGGCCTCGACCACGAGGTTGGTGACGGCGTGGACGAGCGGCGCGATCACCCCGTAGCTCGTGCCCGTGACCCAGCCCGGGTCGGCCGTGCACCAGAAGATGTCGTCCGCGTGCAGGTCGAGGGCGTAGAGGCCGGTGACGTAATGGGTCAGCACCGCGCCGTGGACGTGCACGGCACCTTTGGGCCGGCCGGTGGTCCCGCTCGTGAAATGGAGGAGGGCGAGATCCTCGGGGTCGGTGGCCGGCACGGAGAAGGCGTCCGACACACCCGCCACGAGCTCCGCCCAGCGCACCGTCCCGGCCACGGGCTCCGCCTCGCCGCCGCGGTCGACCAAAATCACGTGGCGCAGGGTCGGCAGGCTCGAACGGATCCCCTCGACCTTGCGCCGGTAGAGTTCGGGGGTGGTGACCAGCACCGCTCCCTGGCCCAGGCCGATCCGGGTGGCGATCGGCTCCGGGCCGAACGCCGAGAACAGGGGGGAGACCACGCATTTGGCGGAAAGCGCCCCGAGCATGGCGACGTAGAGTTCGGGGATCCGACCCAAGAGGAGGAAGACGCGCTCGCCCGGCTGGACGCCGAGCGTCCCGAGCGCGCGGGCGAACCGCCGAACTTCGCTCGCGAGCGCGCGATAGGTGAGCTCGCGCCGGCTGCCGTCCTTGCCGATCCAACGCAGTGCCGTCTTGCCGGCGCGCGGCCCCACGGCGTGGCGGTGGACCGCCTCGTGGGCGATGTTGAGTCCGCCGCCCGGCAGTCCTGCGAGCCCGGCGCGGGCCTTCTCCCACGAGAAGGCGGCGCGCGTCGCCTCGTAGTCGAGCAGGTTCGGTGCGACCGCCCAGCTCGCCGGGTCCTTGCGCAGCCGCGGCCAGCCCCCGAGCACGGTTGCCGCATCCTCGCGCAGTGCAGCCACGCCGGCCCTCCCCTTTTCCGTGTCCACCCAACATGGATAGATTGCCCGGCGGGGGCGAGGCAAGCTTCCGGCCGGTTCGAGGTGGGGGAGGGGCGCGCGATGCAGGTCCGAGACGTCATGACGACCAAGGTGATCACCGTGCGGCCGGACACCCCGGCGCCGGTGATCGCAAGGCTCCTGGTCGAGAACCGGATCAGCGGCGTTCCGGTGGTCGATGCCGACGACCGGGTGCTCGGCATCGTGAGCGAGGGCGATCTGATCCGCCGGCTCGAGGACACCGACGACGGCCGCCGGCGGAGCTGGTGGCTCGAGCTCCTGGCGAGCCCCGAGCGGCGGGCGGAGGAGTATGTCCGGGCGCACGGCCGGCTCGCCCGCGACATCATGACCGACGCGGTGACCACGATCGACGGGCAGGCGACGCTCGCCGAGGCCGCCCGGCTGCTCGAGGAGAAGCACATCAAGCGCCTGCCGGTCGTCCGCGAGGGCAAGCTCGTGGGCCTCGTGAGCCGCGCCGATCTGTTGCGCGCGCTGGCCCTCGTTCCGGCCCGGGAGGCCAAGCTCGACGATCGGGCGATCCGGGAGAAGCTCCTGGCCGAGCTCGAGCGGGCCGGCCAGTCCTACCACCCCTACGTCAACATCGTGGTGAGCGAGGGCGTGGTGCATCTCTGGGGCTTCGTGGGCTCGGCGCGCGAGGCCGAGGCCATGGTGCTCGCGGCGCGCAACGTGCCGGGCGTGGTCTCGGTCGACAGCCACCTCTCCGTCCGCCCGGCGCTGGGCGCGGTTTGAGCGGCACGGGTTCCCACCGCGCAGGGTCAGCGCAGGGCGGACGGGGCAGCCACGGCAGCCCTGTCCGCGCGCTGGCCGATCCGGTTGACGCTCCGGGGCGCTTGGGTCATCGCTCGTGCCGGGGCCGGTCCGCGGCCCCGATCCGAGCGAGGAGGAGACGGCCCGATGCGCATGGCCCTGGCTGTCGTCGCGGCTCTCGTGAGCGCGCTCCTGATCGGGACCGGACCCGCCCGGGCGGCGGGCGAGGTCCGCATCTACAACTGGTCGGACTACATCGACCCGGAGATCCTCGAGGCGTTCACAGCCGAGACCGGCATCAAGGTCGTCTACGATACCTACGACAACAACGAGATCCTCGAGACCAAGCTGTTGGCCGGCAAGACCGGCTACGACATCGTCGTGCCGACCGCCACCTTCCTCGCCCGACAGATCCAGGCCGGCGTTTTCCAGCCGCTCGACAAGAGCAAGCTGCCGAACTGGAAGAACCTCGACGAAGAGTTGCACGCCCGGGTCGCGAAGTTCGACCCGGACAATCGGCACGCCTTCGTCTACATGTGGGGCACCTCGGGCATCGCCTACAACGTCGCCAAGGTCAGGAAGGCGCTCGGTGAGGTGCCGGTCGACAGCTGGAGCCTGCTGTTCGACCCGAAATACACGGCCAAGCTCAAGGACTGCGGCATCTACCTGCTCGATTCGCCGGAGGACGTGCTCGCGAGCGTGCTCCGCTGGCAGGGCGAGGATCCCGACAGCAAGGATCCCAAGGTCCTGGAGAAGGCGGCCGAGGCGTTGAAGAAGGTCCGCCCACACGTCCGCCGGTTCCACAGCTCCGAGACGATCAACGCCATGGCCGGCGGCGACATCTGCATCGCCATGATGTATTCGGGCGATGCCGGCATCGCGCGGACCCGCGGCGCCGAGGCCGAGCGCAAGCAGGAGATCCGCTACGTCGTGCCGAAGGAGGGGGCACTCCTCTGGTTCGACATGATGGCGATGCCCAAGGACGCACCGAACCCGGAGAACGCGCTCCGCTTCATGAACTACATCATGGAGCCCGCGGTCATCGCCAAGGCCTCGAACTTCGTGACCTACCCGAACGGCAATCGCGAGGGCATGAAGCTCGTCGATCCCGAGGTCTCCTCGGACCCCAACCTGTTCCCGACCGCCGAGGTCAAGGCGAGGCTGTTCGTCATCACGCCGCACGACCAGCGCACCCAGCGCGTGGTCACGCGGCTGTGGACCGGCGTCACCAAGGGCCGCTGAGGGGTGGCGACGGCGCGGCCGGTCCGCGAGGCCCGCCCGCGGATCGAGCCCTGGCAGGACCCCGACGCGGTCCCCTTCGTCCGCATCCAGGGGGTGACCAAGACCTTCGGCGAGGTCTACGCCGTCGACAACGTCACCCTCGACATCTTCAGGGGCGAGTTCTTCGCACTGCTCGGGCCCTCGGGCTGCGGCAAGAGCACGCTCCTGCGCATCCTGGCCGGGCTCGACCGGCCGAGCTCGGGGCGCGTCCTGATCGACGGCCAGGACATGACCGACGTCCCGCCCTGGCGCCGGCCGGTCAACATGATGTTCCAGTCCTACGCGCTCTTCCCGCACCTCTCGGTGCGCCGGAACATCGCCTTCGGATTGGAACAGGAGCGGCTGCCGCGCGCCGAGATCGCCGAGCGCGTCGCCGAGATGGTGCGCCTCGTCCGTCTCGACGGCCTCGAGGACCGGAAGCCCGACCAGCTCTCGGGCGGCCAGCGGCAGCGGGTGGCGCTCGCCCGGGCGCTCGTCAAGCGCCCCAAGGTCCTGTTGCTCGACGAGCCTTTGGGCGCGCTCGACAAGAAATTGCGCGATCAGACCCAGCTCGAGCTCGTCAACATCCAGGATCGGCTCGGCCTCACCTTCGTCATCGTCACCCACGACCAGGAGGAGGCGATGACGGTGGGCTCGCGGATGGCGATCATGCGCGAGGGCCAGATCGCCCAGCTCGGCACGCCGAGCGAGCTCTACGAATACCCGGCCTCGCGCTTCGTCGCCGAGTTCGTGGGCGAGGTGAACCTCATCGAAGCGCGCTTTTCGAGCGTGAACGGCGCGACGATGCGGGTCCGCGCGCCCGCGCTCGGGATCGAGATCGTCACCGACCGTCCGATCGCGGCACTCCCGGGCGAGCCGCTCTGGGTCGCCGTCCGCCCGGAGAAGATGTCGATCGCCAAGACACCGCCGGCCGAGACCGGGCACAATTGCGTGGCGGGCGACGTCTTCGACATCGAGTATCTGGGCGACGTCTCGGTCTACCACGTCCGGCTCGACAACGGCCTGTTCCTGCGCGCGACCGAGGCGAACAGGCTGCGGCTGATCGAGCGGCCGATCACCTGGGAGGATCGGGTCTGGCTCTTCTGGGGGCCGGATGCGAGCGTGGTGCTCAAGACGTGAACGGGAAGGCGGAGCGCGACCGGCTCGGCCTCGGCCGCCTCGTGCTGATCGGCGTCCCGTTCGCCTGGCTCGCGGCCTTCTTCCTGTTGCCGTTCCTGATCGTCCTCAAGCTCTCCCTGAGCGAGCCGGCGCTCGCGCAGCCGCCCTATCTGCCGATCCTCGAGTGGTTCGAGGAGGCGGGCGAGCTCTACCTCGCCATCCGGCTGCGGGTGCAGACCTACCTGACCCTCCTCACCGACGGCCTGTACCTCGCCGCGTTGGCGAGCTCGCTGCGGATCGCCGCCACCGCGACGGTCCTGGCGCTCCTCGTGGCCTTCCCCGTGGCACTCGGCATGGCGCGCTGCCCGCCGCGGGTGCGGCCGTTCCTCCTGCTCGCCGTCATGCTGCCCTTTTGGACCTCGTTCCTGATCCGGGTCTACGCCTGGATGGGCATCCTCAAGGATGACGGGCTGTTGAACGCGCTGCTCCTCGCGCTCGGCCTGATCGACCAGCCGCTCGTCATCCTCAACACCGAAGCGGCCGTCCTGATCGGCATCGTCTATTCGTATCTTCCGTTCATGATCCTGCCGATCTTCGCCAACCTCGAGAAGCACGATCCGAGCCTGCTCGAGGCGGCGGTCGACCTGGGCTGCCGGCCCGTGGTGGCCTTCTGGCGGATCACCGTGCCCTTGGCTAGACCCGGGATCCTGGCCGGCTGCTTCCTCGTCTTCATCCCGGCCGTGGGCGAGTTCGTGATCCCCGATCTGTTGGGCGGGGCCGATACGCTCATGATCGGCCGCACGCTCTGGCTCGAGTTCTTCTCCAACCGCGACTGGCCGCTCGCCTCGGCCGTGGCGATCCTCATGCTGCTGGTCCTGGTCGTGCCGATCGTCCTCTTCCAGCGCCAGCAGGCGCTCGCCCGCCTGCGCTGAGCCCCGATGCGCCGCGGCCCCGGCACCTTCGACCTCGCAGCACTCACCCTCGGCTTCGCCTTCCTCTACCTGCCGATCGTGATCCTGGTCGTCTTCTCCTTCAACGCCTCGAAGCTCGTGACGGTCTGGGGAGGCTTCTCGCTCCGCTGGTACGCGGCGGTGTTCGCCAACGAGCAGCTCCTGGATGCCGCCCGGGTCAGCCTCGCGGTGGCGTTCGTGACCGCGACGGCGGCACTCGTGCTCGGCATCATGGCCGGGATCGTCCTCGTCCGGATCCAGCGCTTTCCGGGCAAGGCGCTGTTCACCGGGATGGTCCTGGCTCCCCTCGTCATGCCCGAGGTCATCACCGGACTCTCCTTGCTTCTTCTGTTCGTGAGCCTCGACGTGCCGCGCGGCTTCTGGACCGTCACGATCGCGCACACGACCTTCGCGACCTGCTACGTCGCGGTCGTCGTCCAGGCGCGCCTTCTCACCTTCGACCGCTCGCTCGAGGAGGCGGCGATGGACCTGGGTGCCCCGCCCCTGCGCACCTTCCGCCTCGTGACGCTGCCCCTGATCGCACCCTCGCTCGTGGGCGGCTGGGTGCTCGCCTTCGCCCTCTCGCTCGACGATCTGGTGATCGCCTCCTTCACGACCGGGCCGGGTGCCACCACCCTGCCGATGCGCATCTACAGCCAGGCGAGGCTCGGCGTGACGCCCGAGATCAACGCCGTCTGCACGATCCTCGTGGCAGCGGTCACCCTGGCCGTGATCGTCTCGAGCCTCGTCCAGAAGCGCCGGCTGGCGCGATCCGATGCCGCCGCCCGCGCGGAGGGAGCCCGATGAACGAAGTGCTGCTGCGGATCGCCGTCATGCCCGGCGACGGGATCGGCCCCGAGGTCATGGACGCCTGCCTCGAGGTCCTGGACGCCGTGCAGGCCCGCGGCGGCGGCTACCGGCTCGCCTTCGAGCGGCTCGCCGCCGGCGCCGAGCACTACCGGCGGACCGGCGTCGCGATGAGCGAGGAGGTCTTCGCCCACGCCGCCTCGGCCGATGCGATCCTGTTCGGCGCCATGGGCCTGCCCGACGTCCGCCTCCCCGACGGCCGCGAGATCGCCCCGCAGCTCGATCTGCGCGAGCGGCTCCAGCTGTTCGCGGGCGTCCGCCCGATCCGCCTCCTGCCCGGGGTCCGGGGTGCGCTCGCCGACCCGCGCGCAGCAGGCATCGACCTCGTGATCCTGCGCGAGCAGACCGAGGGCCTGTTCGCCCGCCGCGGCCGCGGCCTCGTGACGCCCGAGCGCGCCGAGGACACGCTCGTGGTCACCCGCGCGGCGAGCGAGCGGCTCGCCGACTTCGCCTTCGGCCTCGCCCGCGAGCGCAGGGCGGCCCGCGGCCGCGCCCGCGTGGACCTCGTCGACAAGGCCAACGTGCTCGGCTCGATGGCCTTCCTGCGCCGGGTCTTCCTCGAGCGCGCGACGGCCTTCCCGGACATCGAGGCCGGCTGCCGCTACGTGGACGCCACCGCCCTCGACCTCGTCCGCCGGCCCTGGGACCTCGACGTGCTCGTGACCGAGAACCTGATGGGCGACATCCTCTCCGACCTGGGCGCAGCGCTCGTGGGCGGCATGGGCATGGCGCCATCGGCCGACATCGGCCCGGCACACTGTCTGTTCCAGCCGGCGCACGGCAGCGCCCCGGACATCGCCGGACGCGGCATCGCCAACCCGACCGCGATGATCCTCTCGGCCGCGATGATGCTGGAGTGGCTCGGCCGGACCCGCGGGATCGAGGCCTGCACCGAGGCCGGCCGACGGCTCGGGCGGGCGGTCGACCGGGTCTTCGCCGAAGCCCGGGCGCGGCCGGTCGATCTGGGCGGGCGGGACGGCACCATGGCCGTGGCCCGGGCGGTGGTCGCCGCGCTCGAGGGGCCGGCTTGAGCCGCGGCCGGCTCACCCGCGCACGACCAGCTTGACCTTGTCGCCCGGACGCAGCGTCCGCTGCCGCCCGTCGTTGAGCACCTCGAACCAGGCCGCCCCGTTCGGCACCGCCATGCGCGCGGCGAGGCTCTCCGCCGTCTCGCCCGGACGCACGGTGTGCACCACGAGCCTGAGCGGGCGGGCGGCGGCGCGCTCGGCGGCGGTGAGCCGGCGCAGGCTCAGCACCGTGGCCTCGTAGGCGGCGCTGTCGCCGGGCTCGAGCCGGCCCTCGCGCAGCAGCACGAAGCGGTAGAACTGGCCCGGCCGACCGCTCTCGACGACGGCGAGCAGCGCCTGGGCCGGTTTGTTGCGGAACGACACCTGGCCGTAGCCGAGCGCGCCGGCGCGACCATCGGAGGTGGTGAAGCGGCGCGGGTTCCGCAGCCGTTGCCTCGCCACCCACTCGCCCTGCAGGTAGCCGGCCGGATCGGCCGACCGCTTGGCCTCGCCCAGGTCGAACAGGAGCGCCCGGCCGCCCGGCCCACGCCCGATCACCGCCTGCGGCGTGTTCTTGAGGGTGAAGCCGGCCGGCGCCTCGAAGCGGAAGTCGAGCTCGGGATGGAGGAAGCCGGTGCCGACCACGAGGCCCTGGGAGGGGCTGTCGCCGAAGGTCATGCCGTCGATCGCCGCGAGGAACGCCTCGCGGTCCTCGCGCCCGCCGCCCTGCCCGGCCGCGGCGGCGGCCGCCTGGCGCACCCGGTCCCTGGTGCGCGGATGGCTGGCCAGCCAGTCGGGCGGCCGCTCGCCGCCCCCCTCGATGCGCCGGCGCAGCGCGCTCTCGCGGTCGAGGGCATCCAGGAAGGTCGACATGGCGAGCGGGTCGTAGCCGGCGCGGGCGAGGTAGCGGATGCCGAGCTGGTCGGCCTCGAACTCCTGCTCGCGCGAGAAGCCCTGGACGTAGGCGGTGGCGGCCGTGCCGGCGACCTGCTGGGCGAGCTGCGCGCCGAGATCGCCGCCGAGCACCCCGCCCAGGATCGTGGCCCCGAGCACGCCCACCTGCCCGGCCACCGCGCGGTCGTAGCGCTGCGCCGTGTGGCGGGCGGTGACGTGGCCGACCTCGTGGCCGAGCACGCCCGCGAGCTCGGCCTCGTTGTCGGCCAGCGCCAGGAGGCCGCGGGTCACGTAGACGTAGCCGCCCGGCAGCGCGAAGGCGTTGACGACGTCGCTGTCGAGCAGCGTGAAGGTGAAGCGCTGGCCGGACAGCTCGGAAACGCCCTTCACCCGCTCCCCGACCCGGCTGACATAGGCGGCGAGCGCCGCATCGGGATAGGCGCCGCCGAACTGCGCCAGGACCTTGGGATGCTCCTCGCGGCCGATCTTGACCTCGTCGGCCGGGGTCATGCTGGTGTACTGCAGCTCGCCCGTGGCCGGGTTCCGCACCTGCGTGCAGCCGGCCACCGCCACGGCCAGCGCCAGTGCCGCGAGCCCCTCGCGCCGTCGACCCCGCCTCATTCGAGCACCTCGACCTGCAGCGCGTCCTCGACCTCGATCATGGCGCCGCCGGCGGCGAACAGCCAGCCGCGCACGCGCACCCGACGGCCCTCGAGGCGGGCCGGATCGAGCCCGCCGCGCCGCACCGCGCGGAGTGAAGCGGCCGGGATGCGGACCGTGAGATCCTGCCGCCGGTCGGCACCGAAGTTGAGCCAGGTGAAGGCCTCGCTCCGGCCGACCGCTTCGACCCGGCCGGTCACCACGGCGAAGCGCGGCGGCTCGGCAGCGACCCGTGCCGCCGGCTGCTCGGCCAGCTCGGGCACCGCCCAGAGCCCGCGCCCGGCGGTCCGCGCGCGCGCCTCGGTGGCGAGCAGGTCCCGGGCGGCGGAGGGCGGGAGCCCGTCCGGGAAGGCGTAGGCGAGCCCGGCCTCCACCAGCGCCTCCTGCAGGAGCCGGCCATCGGCCGCCCGGGCGAGCGCCAGGAGCCGGCCGTAGCGGTCGTGGGCCAAGGGCTCGAGCTCCGGGGGGCCGATCGAAAGGCGCTCGCCGAGCAGGGCCCGGGCGGCTTCGACCCGATCGCCGCCGCCGGGTGCCGGCCAGAGCTCGCCCGGCACCACCACGCCCGCGAGCAGGACCCGGCGACCGTCGGCCAGTTCCAAGAGGCGCGGCCCCACGACCCTGGCCCCGGCGCCAGCCTCAGCCGCCGCCGCACCCGCGGCGAGGAGGGCGAGCAGCCCGACCAGGACGGTCCGGCGGACCGTCGCCGCCTTGCCCGGCCGCGCCGCGCCCCCGTATAGTCCGGCACGGCTGCGCCCGTAGCTCAGCAGGATAGAGCACGGGATTCCTAATCCCGGGGTCACAGGTTCGAGTCCTGTCGGGCGCACCAGTGAGACCGCTCGCCACCATCCTAGCCGGGGCAGGCGCCGGGCGCGACCCGGTCGCGGTCGGCCGGGAGCCGGGGAGTGCCGGACGTGAGCGAGGCCGATCGCATCGCCGAGCGCCGGACCCGGTTCCGTGCCCTGCACGAGCGCGGCTGCTTCGTGCTGCCCAACCCGTGGGACCGGGGCTCGGCGCGCTGGCTGGCCGGCCTCGGCTTCGTGGCGCTCGCCTCGACCAGCTCGGGCATGGCCTTCGCGCGCGGCCTGCCCGACATGGCGGTGCCGCTCGAGGCGGCGCTGGCGCATCTCGAGGACCTGGTCGGCGCCACCGACCTGCCGGTCAATGCCGACTTCGAGGACGGCCACGCCGCCGATCTCGACGGGCTCGCGCGCAACGTCCGGCGCTGCCTCGCCACGGGCGTGGCGGGGCTCTCGATCGAGGATGCGACCGGGCGGGCGGAGCAGCCGCTCTACCCCCTCGGGGAGGCGGTGGCGCGGATCCGCACGGCGCGCCGGGCGATCGACGCCGCTGGCACGGGTGCCGTGCTGGTCGGGCGCGCCGAGTGCTTCCCGACCGGCCATCCGGACCCGCTCGCCGAGGCGATCCGCCGCCTCCAGGCCTATGCCGAGGCCGGCGCCGACTGCCTCTACGCGCCCGGCCTGCGCACCCCCGAGGAGATCCGTGCGGTGGTCGCGGCGGTCGCGCCCAAGCCCCTGAACCTGCTCGTGAGCCGGCCGATCGGGCTGGCCGTGGCCGACCTCGCGGCGCTGGGCGTGCGGCGGATCAGCCTGGGCGGCGCCCTGGCCCGGGCCGCCTGGGGCGGCTTCGCGCGCGCCGCCGCCCTGCTCGCCCGGGGCAGCTTCGCGGGCCTCGAGGGCGCTCCACCGCACGCCGAGCTCGACCGCTTCTTCGCCGGCTTCACCGCACGCGGCTGAGGCGGACCGAGCCGTCGGCAGCGCGCGCCCTTGGCTTCGGTCGCGCGTGCCTCGATACTGGGAGGGACACGCATGTGGGCGCGCCGGCCGGGCCGGCGGCCAGCCAGGGAGGTCCTCATGAGGGTACGGCATCTGCTCGCGGCGAGCGCGCTCGCCACGGCGCTCGGTGGCGGTGGCGCGGTCGCCCAGACGCTGGTCTACTGCTCGGAGGGGTCGCCCGAGGGCTTCGACCCGGCGCTCTACACCTCGGGCACGACCTTCGACGCCTCCTCGCGCCCGCTCTACGACCGCCTGCTCGAGTTCGAGATCGGCACCACCAACATCGTGCCCGGCCTGGCCGAGAGCTGGACCGCCTCCGACGACGGCCGCCGGTACACCTTCAAGCTCCGCCGCGGCGTCAAGTTCCACAGCAACGCCAAGTTCACGCCCACCCGCGAGCTCGACGCCGACGACGTGATCTTCAGCTTCGAGCGGCAGCGCAAGGCCGACCACCCGATGCACAAGGCCTCGGGCGGCACCTGGGAATACTTCAAGGGCATGGACATGCCCGGGCTGATCGCCTCGATCGACAAGGTCGACCAGCACACCGTGCGGTTCGTGCTGACCCGGCCCGAGGCGCCGTTCCTCGCCAACATGGCGATGGACTTCGCCTCGATCCTGTCGGCCGAGTACGCCCAGAAGCTGCAGGCCGCCGGCACGCCCGAGCTCCTCAACCAGGAGCCGATCGGCTCGGGGCCCTTCAAGCTCGTCGCCTACCAGAAGGACGCGGTCGTGCGCTACGCCCGCAACGCCGACTGGTGGGGTGGCGCGCCGCCGCTCGCCAACCTCGTCTTCGCCATCACCCCCGACGCCTCGGTCCGCTACCAGAAGCTCAAGGCGGGCGAGTGCCACGTGATGCCCTACCCGAACCCGGCCGACCTCAAGGCGATGAAGGCCGATCCGAACCTCGTGGTGATGGAGCAGGAAGGCCTCAACGTCGGCTACCTCGCCTACAACACGCTGCAGCCGCCGTTCGACAACCCGCGCGTGCGGCGGGCGCTCAACATGGCGATCGACAAGAAGGCGATCATCGACGTCGTCTTCCAGGGCTCGGGCCAGATCGCCAAGAACCCCATCCCACCCACCATGTGGTCGTACAACGACGCGGTCAAGGACGACCCCTACGACCCCGAGGCGGCCAAGGCGGCGCTCGCCAAGGAGGGGATCACCAACCTCTCCATGAAGGTCTGGGCGATGCCGGTGCAGCGGCCCTACAACCCGAACGCGCGCCGCATGGCCGAGCTGATCCAGGAGGACTTCGCCAAGATCGGCGTGAAAGTGGAGATCGTCAGCTACGAGTGGGGCGAGTATCTGAGCCGCTCGCGCGCCAAGGATCGCGACGGCGCCATCCTCCTGGGCTGGACCGGCGACAACGGCGATCCCGACAACTTCCTGGCGGTGCTGCTGGGCTGCGCGGGCGTCGGCAACTCGAACCGGGCGCAGTGGTGCCACCAGCCGTTCGAGGAGCTGATCCAGAAGGCCAAGGTGTCGACCAGCAAGGCCGAGCGCACCAGGCTCTACGAGCAGGCGCAGGTGATCTTCAAGGAGCAGGCGCCCTGGGCCACGATCGCGCATTCGGTGGTGTTCATGCCGATGCGCAAGGAGGTGCAGGGCTACAAGGTGCACCCGATGGGCGGTCACATCTTCACCCGGGTCAGCCTCGCCAAGTGAGGACCGCGTGAGGACCGCGTGAGACAGGGCGGCCGGGGCGGCGACGCCTCGGCCGCCCGCGTCCGGGAAGCGGCGCCGGGAGGGGCGATGGAGGAGGACCGCTACAGTGGGTTGCGCGCCGTCGCACGCCGGCTCGGCGTCGCGGCCGTGGCGGTCGTGCCCGGGCCCAACCTCACGCGGATCCTCGGCCGCGGCTTTCCGGTCAACGAGCGGCCGCTCGTGATCCTCGTGCCGGTCGAGGGCCCGCCGGCGGCGATCGTCCCCAACCTCGAGCTGCGCTCGTTCGATCTGGTCGGCTTCGAGGGCGAGGTGCAGGACTGGCGCGACCAGACCGGCTACCAGCGCGCCTTCGATGCGCTCGCGGGGCGCCTGCCGCTCGACAGTATCGCGGTCGAGGGCCAGGTGATGCGGGTGTTCGTGCGCGACGCGCTCACCCGCGCCTGGCCGGGGCTCCGCGTGGTCGACGGCGAGCGGGAGATCTCCGGGCTGCGCGTCCGCAAGACGGCCGCCGAGATCGCCGCCCTCGAGGAGGCCATCCGGATCTCCGAGGCGGCGCTCGCCGAGGTGCTCGACCAGGTGCGGGTCGGGCAGAACGAGAAGGAGGTCGAGCGGCTCCTGACCCGCGCCCTGTTCGCGCACGGCGCCGAGGAGCACGCCTTCCCGCCGATCGTGGCGGCCGGCGACAACTCCGCCCGCCCGCACGCGAGCGCCCGGGCCGACTACGCGATCCGCGCGGGCGACGCGCTCCTCCTGGACTTCGGCGCCCGCTTCGGCGGGCTCGCCGCCGATCTGACGCGCACCGTCTTCGTCGGCCATGCGAGCGAGGAGGCGGAAGCCGTCTACGACACGGTGCTGCGCGCCAACCTGCGCGGCCTCGAGGTGGCCGGGCCCGGGGTGACCGCGCACGCGGTCGACGACGCCGTCACGGGCGCGCTCGAGGCCTCGCCGTTCGCCGACCGGATCCGCACCAAGACCGGGCACGGGCTCGGCCGCGAGGTGCACGAGGCGCCCTACATCGTGCGCGGCAACCACGAGCCCCTCGAGCCGGGCATGGTGTTCACCGACGAGCCCGGCCTGTACCGGATCGACGGCTTCGGCGTGCGGATCGAGGACGACGTGCTGGTCACCGGCACGGGCTGCCGCTCGCTCACCCGCTTCCCCAAGGAGCTGCGCGTGGTCGGGCGATGCTGAGCTTCGTCCTCGGCCGGCTCGCCACCTTCCTGCCGACCTTCCTCGGCGTCACCGTGGTGGCGTTCGGCTTCATCCGGGTGCTGCCCGGCGACCCGATCATCGTCATGGCCGGCGAGCGGGGGATCACCGCCGAGCGCTACGCCGAGCTCGTGCGCGAGCTCGGCTTCGACAAGCCGCTGCCGCTGCAGTACCTGGGCTACCTGGGGGGCGTGCTGCAGGGTGATCTCGGGCGCTCCTTCGTCACCAAGCGGCCGGTGTTCGACGAGTTCTTCGCGCTCTTCCCGGCCACGCTCGAGCTTTCGATCTGCGCCATCCTCCTGGCGGTGGCGATCGGCCTGCCGGCCGGGGTGATCGCCGCGGTCCACCGCGGCCGCCTGTTCGACCGGCTGCTCATGTCCTCGGCCCTGGTCGGCTACTCGATGCCGATCTTCTGGTGGGCGCTCCTGCTCATCATCCTCTTCTCCGGCCAGCTCGGCTGGACGCCGGTCTCGGGGCGCATCGACCTGCTCTACTTCTTCGAGCCGGTGACCGGGCTGATGCTGGTCGACGCGCTGCTCTCGGGCGAGCCCGGCGCCTTCGCCTCGGCGCTGCGGCACCTGATCCTGCCCACGATCGTGCTCGCCACCATCCCGCTCGCGGTGATCGCCCGGCAGACCCGCTCGGCGATGCTCGAGGTGCTGGCCGAGGACTATGTGCGCACGGCCCGCGCCAAGGGGCTGTCGCCACTGCGCGTCAACGGCCTGCACGCGCTCCGCAACGCCATGATCCCGGTGGTCACGGTGATCGGGCTCTCGGTCGGCACGCTGCTCGCCGGCGCCATCCTCACCGAGACCATCTTCTCCTGGCCCGGCATCGGCAAGTGGATGGTCGATTCCATCTTCCGCCGCGACTATCCGGTCGTCCAGGGCGGTCTTCTCCTCACCGCCGCCATGGTCATGGTCGTCAACCTCACCGTCGACCTCCTCTATGGCCTGATCAACCCGCGCATCCGCAAGCGCCGATGACGACCGCTCCGATGCCGACCGCGACCGTCCGCCGACCGAGCCCGCTCGCCGAGTTCTGGCACTATTTCCGCGAGAACCGGGGTGCGGTGACGGGCCTCTGGGTGTTCGCGGCCTTCGTGCTGCTGGCGCTCGGCGCCGACCTCGTGGCGCCGTTCGATCCGGCCGAGCAGTTCCGCGAGCACGCGCTCCGGCCGCCGGCCTGGGCCGAGGGCGGGCTGTGGACCTTCCCGCTCGGCACCGACCCGCTCGGCCGCGACATGCTCTCGCGCCTGGTCCACGGCGCCCGCTACTCCTTCTTCGTGGGCATCGTCGTGGTGGTGCTCGCCGCCTCGACCGGCATCGTGATCGGCCTCCTGGCGGGCTTCGCGCCCACCTGGCTCGACACGCTGATCATGCGGCTGATGGACGTGATCCTGGCCTTTCCCTCGCTCCTGCTGGCGCTCGTGCTCGTGGCCATCCTCGGCCCCTCGCTGACCAACGCCATGATCGCCATCGCGATCGTGCTCCAGCCGCACTATGTCCGCCTCACGCGCGCCTCGGTGCTGGCCGAGCGCAGCCGCGACTACGTCACCGCCGCCCGGGTCGCGGGCGCCGGGCCGGTCCGGCTCATGTTCGTGACCGTGCTGCCCAACTGCCTGGCGCCGATCATCGTGCAGGCGGCGCTGTCCTTCTCGACCGCGATCCTCGATGCCGCGGCATTGGGCTTCCTCGGCATGGGGGCGCAGCCGCCGGCACCCGAATGGGGCACGATGCTCGCGGAGGCGCGCGAGTTCATCCTGCGCGCCTGGTGGGTGGTGACCTTCCCGGGCCTCGCGATCCTGGTGACCGTGCTCGCCATCAACCTCATGGGCGACGGGCTCAGGGACGCGCTCGACCCGAAGCTCAAGCGGAGCTGAGCCGTCGTGCCGCTCCTCCAGGTACGCAACCTGACGGTCGAGTTCGCCACCGCCGCCGGACCGTTCCGCGCGGTCGACGGCGTCGACCTCGAGGTCGAGCCCGGCGAGGTGCTGGCGATCGTGGGTGAGAGCGGCTCCGGCAAGTCGGTCGCCATGCTCGCGGTGATGGGGCTCCTGCCCTGGACCGCCACGGTCAGCGCCGACGAACTCTCCTTCGACGGCCAGGACCTGCGCCGGCTCACCCCGCGCGCGCGGCGCCGCCTCGTCGGCAAGGACATGGCGATGATCTTCCAGGAGCCGATGTCCTCGCTGAACCCCTGCTTCACGGTCGGCTTCCAGGTCGAGGAGGTGCTCGCCGAGCATCTCCGCCTCGACCGCCGGGCGCGGCACCGGCGCGCGATCGAGCTCCTCGAGCAGGTCGGCATCCCGGCACCGGAGGAACGCCTCGCCGCCTTCCCGCACCAGCTCTCGGGCGGCATGTGCCAGCGGGTGATGATCGCCATCGCGATCGCCTGCCGGCCGCGCCTGTTGATCGCCGACGAGCCCACGACGGCGCTCGACGTGACCATCCAGGCGCAGATCCTGGCGCTGCTCGCCGACCTCCAGGCCGAGACCGGCATGGCGCTGATCCTGATCACCCACGACATGGGGGTGGTGGCCGAGACCGCGCGCCGGGTGAGCGTCCACTATGCCGGCCAGAAGGTCGAGGACCAGCCCGTGCTCGAGCTGTTCGAACGGCCGCGCCATCCCTACACCGCGGCCCTGCTCGCGGCCCTGCCCGAGCGCGCCACGACGCGCATCCTGCCGACCATCCCCGGCGTCGTGCCGGGGCAACACGACCGGCCGGCGGGCTGCCTGTTCGCGCCGCGCTGCAGCCGTGCCGACCAGCTCTGCCGGACCGTCCCGCCGCCGGTGCTGCCGCCGGAGCAGGGGCGGGCCCGCTGCCACCACCCGCTCGGATCCGGCGCGCCGGAGGCCGCCCCGGCCGGAGCCGCGCCTTCCGGAGCACCCCCTTGAGCGCGGTCGTGGTCGAGGCCCGGGGGCTCGGACGCGACTACCGCGTCGGCGGCGGCCTGTTGCGCGAGGGGCGCGTCGTGCACGCGCTGGCCGAGGCGAGCTTCTCGGTCGAGGCCGGCCGGACCCTCGCGGTCGTGGGCGAATCGGGCTGCGGCAAGTCGACCCTGGCGCGGCTCGTCACGATGATCGAGGAGCCGACCAGCGGCCGGCTCGAGATCGACGGGATCGAGGCCCGCCCGCAGAGCTGGGCGAAGCTGCGCTCGCGGGTGCAGATCGTGTTCCAGGACCCCTACGGCTCGCTCAACCCGCGCCAGCGGGTGGGCGCCATCCTGGCCGAGCCACTGGTCGTCAACCGCCGCGGTGGGGCGGGCGAGCGCGCGGCCCGGGTCGCAGCGCTCATGGACCTGGTCGGGCTGCGTCCCGAGCACCGCGAGCGCTACCCGCACATGTTCTCGGGTGGCCAGCGCCAGCGCATCGCGATCGCCCGGGCGCTGGTACTCGAGCCCAGGCTGCTCGTGCTCGACGAGCCGGTCTCGGCGCTGGACGTGTCGATCCGCAGCCAGATCCTCAACCTCCTGATCGAGCTCCAGGAGCGGCTCGGGCTGGCCTATCTGTTCATCTCGCACGACCTCTCGGTGGTCCGCCACGTCGCCGACGCGGTCATGGTCATGTATCTCGGCCGGACGGTCGAGGCCGGGCCCAAGGAGGAGCTGTTCCGCCGGCCGCGCCACCCCTACAGCAAGGCGCTGCTCTCGGCGACGCCGGTGGCCGATCCGCGCGCCCGGCCGGAGCGGATCCGCCTCGAGGGCGAGCTGCCCTCGCCGCTCGCGGTGCCACCGGGCTGTCCCTTCGCGCCGCGCTGCTGGAAGGTGCGCGCGGTCTGCCGCGAGGTCCGCCCGGCGCTGGAGGGCGACGCCCACCGGGTCGCCTGCCACTTCCCGGAGGAAGGCTGAGGCCGGAGGAGGGCCGGGGCCGGCGGCGGCCCGGGGCGCGCGGCGGGGCGAGCCGCGGCCGGGGCGTCGGGGCCGCACGCCTCACCACGTGGCGGGCTCGCCCGTGGCCGGTGGTGCACCCCGGAGCATCCGCTCGACCCGCGCGTAGCCCGCGAGGTCGCCGTTGGCGAGCAGCTGGTCGCGGATCGCCCGGGCGAGGGCCGGGTCGGTGCGCGC
>JBBIIE010000037.1:0-24146 GCA_037446605.1 Geminicoccaceae bacterium
CCGCCGCCATCTCCGCCTCGCCCATCCCGAGCCGCGTCACCTCCTGGGTCCCGAGGCGGATGCCGTTCTGGTCGCCGGCCACCGGCGGCAGCGGCAGGCCGATGCCCGAGGTGAGGATGGCGGCGGGCTCCAGCCGGCGCGAGGCCGTGGTGCCGCCACCGAACGGCCGGGCGTCGATCGCGAGATGGTGCGAGCGGGTCGGGAAGGCCGCGGCCGGGGCCACCACCGGCAGGCCCTCGCGGTCCAGCGCTTCGCCCAAGGCCCGCGCATTCCCGATCATCGCCCGGGCGTAGGCCGCGCCGTGCTCCTTCGTATCCAAGAGCGCCACGACGAGCGCGGCGGTGCGCGCGAGGTCGAAATTGGCGGTGAGCCCCGGATAGGCGATCCGGTCGAGCTTCTCGGCGAGCACCGCGTCGTTCGTGAGGACGAGCCCACCCGGCGGCCCGCCGAGCGACTTGTAGGTCGACATGGTGACGAGGTGCGCGCCCTCGCCGAGCGGGTCCTGGAAGGCACCACCGGCCAGGAGCCCCGACATGTGCGCGGCATCGTACAGGACGAAGGCACCGACCTCCTCGGCGATGGCGCGGACCTCGCGCACCGGGTGCGGCACGAGGTTCAAGGACCCGGCGACCACGATCAGCTTCGGGCGGATCCGGCGAGCCTCCTGCCGCAGCCGGTCGAGATCGACGGTGAAGGCCGAATCGTCGATCGGCGCCTCGTGGACCTCGAGCCCGTAGAGGCCGGCCGCACCTTGCGCGTGGTGCGTGACGTGGCCCGCCGCCTTTTCGGGAAAGGCCATGATCCGGTCACCCGGGCGGCAGGTCGCCATGAAGGCGTAGAGGTTGGCGAGCGAGCCGGAGCCCACCCGGAACTCGCAGAACCGACAGCGGAAGATCTCGCAGACCAGCGCCTGGGCCATGATCTCGATCTGCTCGGCATGGCCCATGCCGGTCTCGTACTTGTCGCCCGGCCAGCCCAGCGAGGGGCGCGAGCCCACGCTCCGCGCGAGGAGTGCCGCGGCGCGCGGATTGACGAGGTTGGTGCCGGCGTAGAGGTTCAAGACCTCGCGATCGTGGAGCTGTTCGTGCCGGGCGAGCGTGCCCACGAGCTCCGCCTCGAGCGCGTCGGCCGACAGGGCGGCGTAGCGACCGATGCGCTCCAGGATCGCCGATTCGAGACCTTCCGGAACCCAAGGCCGCCGCTTCGCCTGCATGTCGGTACCCCTCCCGCAACGTCGCGCGGAGGATGCGGCGCCGTGCCACCCCGGGACAAGCGCCGCTGCCGGCATGCCCCGCGCACACGCTCGCCGTTCCGTGCTGGGACGACCACGCTTCGATCGGATTCGAAACGAGCCCCTACCCGCCGCGTGCGGCCCGGGCGGGGAGACCATCGTGTCGGTGTTCGAGCGCTGGTTGACGCTCTGGGTGGCCCTCTGCATCCTGGTCGGCCTCGGCCTGGGCGAGCTGCTGCCCGGCCTGTTCGCGGTGATCGCCGCGCTCGAGGTGGCGCGGGTGAACCTGCCGGTGGCCGTGCTGATCTGGCTCATGATCGTGCCGATGCTGCTGAAGATCGACCTCGCTGCGCTCGGCAGGGTCAGGGAGCACTGGCGCGGGGTGGCCGTCACGCTCACCGTCAACTGGGCCATCAAGCCCTTCTCGATGGCGCTTCTGGGCTGGCTGTTCCTCGGCTGGCTGTTCCGTCCGCTCCTGCCCGCCGACCAGGTCGAGAGCTACATCGCGGGCCTGATCATCCTGGCCGCCGCACCCTGCACGGCGATGGTGTTCGTGTGGTCGAACCTTTCGGACGGCGAGCCGCACTTCACCTTGAGCCAGGTGGCGCTCAACGACGTCGTCATGGTGTTCGCCTTCGCCCCGATCGTGGGGCTGCTGCTCGGGCTGTCGGCGATCACCGTGCCGTGGGAGACGCTGCTCCTGTCGGTCGTGCTCTACATCGTCGTGCCGGTGCCGGTCGCCCAGGCGCTGCGCGCTCGCCTGCTCGCGCGCGGCGGAGCGGCGGCGCTGCGCGCCCTGCTCGAGCGCCTGCAACCTGTCTCGCTCGTGGCCCTGCTCGCCACGCTCGTCCTCCTGTTCGGCTTCCAGGGCCCGCAGATCCTGGCCCAGCCGCTGGTCATCGCGCTCGTCGCCGTGCCGATCCTGATCCAGGTCTACCTCAATTCGGGCATCGCCTACCTGCTCAACCGGAGCGTCGGTGAGGCGCACTGCGTGGCGGCACCCTCCGCCCTGATCGGCGCCTCGAACTTCTTCGAGCTCGCGGTGGCGGCGGCGATCAGCCTGTTCGGCCTTTCCTCCGGCGCGGCCTTGGCCACGGTCGTGGGCGTGCTGATCGAGGTGCGGTGATGCTTTCGGTGGTGGCGATCGTGAACCGCACGCGCGACTGGTACGAGCGCGGTGCCGCGGTACGTGCCGGCGGCCGGGCGGTCGGCCGTGCGCGCGAACCGGCATGAGCGGCGGGCACCGGCACGACCACGGGCCCGCGCCCGCGGCCGGCGGGTCGGCGTTCGCTCGGGCGGTCGCCCTCAACCTCGGCTACGTGCTGGTCGAGGCCGCCGTCGGGCTCCGGGTGGGCTCGCTCGCCCTCCTCGCCGACGCCGCCCACAACCTCACCGACGTGGCCGGGCTCCTCCTCGCCTGGGGAGCCGCGGCGCTCGCCGGGCGGCGGCCGAGCGTGCGCTTCACCTATGGGCTCGGCCGCGGGACGATCCTGGCCGCGCTGGCCAACGCCGTGGCGATCCTCGTCGGCGTGGGCGCGGTCGTGTGGGAGGCGGTCGACCGCCTCGCCGCACCGCCGCCCGTGCCGGGTGGCGTGGTGCTGGTGGTGGCGCTGGTCGGCATCGCGGTCAACGCCGGCACCGCCCTCCTCTTCCGCGAGCAGGCCAGGCGCGACCTCAACGCGCGCGGCGCGTTCCTGCACATGGCGGCGGACGCCGCGGTCTCGCTCGGCGTCGTGCTGGCGGCGGGGCTGATCCTGGCGACCGGGCTCGACCTCCTGGACCCGATCGTGGCGATCCTCGTGAGCCTGATCGTGGCCTGGACCGCCTTCGATCTGTTGCGGGCGAGCCTCGGCCTCTCGTTCGACGCGGTGCCGCGCCGGATCGAACCGCGGGCCGTTCGCGACTTCCTCGCGGCCCGGCCGGGCGTGCGCGAGGTGCACGACCTGCACATCTGGCCGTTGAGCACGACCGCGACCGCGCTCACCGCCCATCTGGTGATGCCCGGCGGTCATCCGGGCGACGGCTTCCTCACCGAGCTCGCGCACGAGCTCGAGGAGCGCTTCGGGATCGCCCACGCGACCGTGCAGATCGAGACCGGCGACGGCGCCGCCTGCCGGCTCGCCCCCGAGGAGGTGATCTGAGGGCCGATCGCCCCCGCCCGCTCAGCGCGGCGCGAAGCGGGCGAACTCGCCCGTGTAGGCCTTGGGAAGTGGCGGCGCGAAGGCACCGATCCTGGAGGTCCGAAGGCCGAGGCCCACGAGCGCCTCGACGAGCTTGGTGGCGGCCGCCACGCCGTCGATCACGGGCAGGCCGAACTCGGCCTCGAGCGCGGCATTGAGGTCGGCCATGCCGGCGCAGCCGAGGAGGATCGCCTCGCAGCGGTCCTCGGCCACCGCCCGCGCGATCTCGGCGCGCAGGAGGTCGCGGGCGGGCGAGCCCGGCTCCTCGAGGGCGAGCACCGGGAACTCGGCCGCCCGCACCTTCCGGCAGTGCCGCGCGAAGCCGTACTTGTGCGCGAGATGCTCCATCGTCGGGATCGCGCGCGCGAGCGTGGTCACGATCGTGAAGCTGCCCGCCACGAGCGTGGCCACGTGCATGGCCGCCTCGGCGATGCCCACGACCGGGCCGCGGGCGAGCTGGCGGGCGGCGTCCAGGCCCGGATCGTCGAAGCAGGCGATCACGTGGCCGTCGAAGCCCTCCCTCTCGGCCCGGGCGATCTCCAGGAGCAGCCCCGGCACGCAGAACGCCTCGTCGTAGTACCCCTCGATCGAGACCGGCCCCATCGCCGGCGAGACGGCGCGGATCTCGGTGCCGGGTGCGGCTGCCGCCCGCGCCGCGGCGGCGATCTTCTCGGTCATCGAGAGGGTGGTGTTCGGGTTGACGATGTTGAGGCGCACGGGCTCAGACCATCCCCTTGCCGGCATCCGAGCCCTGACGCTCCTGGCGGCGGCGCAGCCGGGCGAGCGTGGCGAGGGCCGTGAAGATCACCAGGAACGAGATCCCAGTGGTGAGCGTGCCGAGCGCGTAGATCACCGGCGTGGTGGCGTTGCTCTGCATCGCCTGCAGCTCGAGCGGCAGGGTGTTGAGGTTGCCCATCACCTGCGAGCTGCGGGCGAGCTCGTCGTAGGAGAGGGTGAAGCCGAACAGGCCCACGCCCACGAGCGAGGGGGCGATCAGCGGCACGATCACGTGCCGCACGGTCTGCCCGGCCGAGGCGCCGAGGTCGCGCGCCGCCTCCTCGAGCCGCCGGTCGAAGCGGTTGAAGACCGCGAACATGATGAGGAGCCCGAAGGGCAGCGTCCAGGTCAGGTGCGCACCGAGGCCCGAGCCCCACCAGGTCCGCTCGATGCCGAGCAGCTCGAACAGCGCGGCGATGCCGAGCGAGACCACGATCGAGGGCATGATCAGGCTCGCCACCACGAGATGGAACAGCGCGGTCGAGCCGCGGAAGCGGCTGCGGAAGGCGAGCCCGGCCAGGAACGAGATCAGGACGGTGAGCACCATCACGACGAGGCCGAGCGCGATCGAGCGGCGGAAGCCGCCGTGCACGTCGCCGATCGACTGCTGGCGGAACACCTCGGCGAACCAGTGCAGGCTCACCCCGTTCATGGGGAAGACGAGGCCGCCCTCCGGCCCCTGGAAGGAGAGCACCGTGATCGTGAGCGTCGGGCCGTAGAGGAACAGCACGAACGCCGCGAACAGGGTCGCCAGGAGCCGGAAGGTACGCGGGTGCGTCTCGCGCAGCACCTCAGAGCTCCTTGCGCACGTCGACGAGGCGGGTGAGCGCCAGGATCATGAGGACGACGATGAGCAGGAGCACCATCGCGTTGGCGGCGGCCGGCGGGAACTGCAGATAGCCGAGCTCGGTGTTGATCGACTTGCCGATGCTGGCGACCTTGCCGCCGCCGAGCACGTTCACGGTGACGAAGTCGCCCATCACGATGGTGACGACGAAGATCGAGCCGATGGCGATGCCGGGCTTGGCGAGCGGCAGGACGACGTGGCGGAAGGTCTGCCACTCGGAGGCGCCGGCGTCGGCCGCGGCCTCGAGCAGCGAGCGGTCGATCCGCGCCATCGAGTTGAAGATCGGCACCAGCATGAACAGCGTGTAGAGGTGCACGAAGCCGAGCGTCACCGAGAAGTCGGAGTAGAGCAGCCACTCCTGC
Source organism: Geminicoccaceae bacterium (assembly GCA_037446605.1). Classification (GTDB taxonomy): domain Bacteria; phylum Pseudomonadota; class Alphaproteobacteria; order Geminicoccales; family Geminicoccaceae; genus JANXAZ01. Next base: position 5,398 of record JBBIIE010000037.1, read on the forward strand.
GGCTCGCTCACGATCCCGAGCGACAGGAGGGCGCCGTTGACGAGCCCGTTGCGGCCGAGCAGCGGGATCCAGGAGATCATGCGGATCACGTTGCTCGTCCAGAACGGGATGGTGCACACCAGGAACAGCGTGATCTGCCAGGTCAGCGTGCGCACGTAGAACGCCAGGAAGTAGGCGAGCGCCGAACCCAGCACGAGCGTGATCGCCCACACGGTGAGGCAGAACTGGAAGGTCTTGAGATAGGTGTCCCAGGTGACCTGCTCGGTGAAGACGTCGACGTAGTTCTGCAGGGTGAAGGCGGGGATCAGCATGTCGTAGGCCTCGTACTCGAAGAACGAGACCACGAAGACGAGGCCGATCGGGACCAGGAACAGCAGGAGGAAGACGAGCGCCAGCGGCGCCACCAGGAGGTAGGGGACGAGGCCGGCGTGCGGTGCGCGCGCCGGGGCGGGCGGCGCCACCTCGCCGGCGAGCGCCGCCTCCTCGATCGTGAACGGCCGGGCGCTGCTCACCTCGGAGCCCCGGAGCTCCGGCGCGGCGCCGGGCGGCGGTCCGCCCGGCACCGGCCCACGGCCCTCAGGCCGCGACGAACTCGTTCCACTTCCGCACCATGTAGCGGTCCTCCTCCATGACCGTGTTCCACACGGCGACCTTGCCCATGCGCTCGTAGAACGAGCCGCCGTCGCGGATCTCGCCCGGCTGCGCGATCTTGTCGCCGGTCGGGCTCACGATCGGGCCCTTGGCGGGCTTGCCCTCCATCCAGTAGCCCCACTCGTCCTCGCTCATGTACTGCCTGGCGGTCTCCAGCACGGCCGTGTAGTAGCCCTGCCGGTTGAGGAAGGCGCCGACCCACCCCGACAGGTACCAGTTGATGAACTCGTAGGCCGGATCGACCATCTTCGGGTCGAGCTTGGAGGAGATGCCGAGCCCGCCGGCCCAGGCGCGATAGCCCTCCTTGAGCGGCTGGTAGACGCAGGGGATGCCCATCTGACGGACCTTGGTCACCGCCGGCGACCACATCGACTGGATCACCACCTCGCCGGAGGCCATCAGGTTGACGCTCTCGTTGAACTCCTTCCAGAGGGCGCGGAACTGGCCGGCCTTCTTGAGCTCGATCAGGAAGGCGATGGTCTTGTCGATCTCCTCCTTGGACATGTCGCCCATGTCCTTGTAGGTGACGCGGCCGGTCGCCTGGCAGACCATGCCGGCGTCCATGATCCCGATCGCCGGGATGTTGAGGATCGAGGCCTTGCCCTTGAACTCCGGATTGGCCAGCTCCGCCCAGCTCGAGATCGGACGCTTGATCAGGTCGGGGCGGATGCCGAGCGTGTCGGCGTTGTAGATGGTCGGCACGAGCGTCATGAACTGCGTCGGGCCGTCCGCGAACTCCTTGGGGTCGACCTCCTGCTTGACGTAGGAGACCTTGATCGGCGCGATCCCGACCCGCGAGGTCGGCGTGCCGTCCGGCAGCTTGCCCTGGGTGAAGATCGGCACGATCTTGTCGTAGAGCTTGATCCGCTTGACGTCCATGCCGCGCAGATTGCCGCTCGGCACGATCTTCTTGAGCATCCAGTACTCGGAATCGAGCAGATCGAAGCTGGTCGGCTGGGTGACCGCGCGGCGCACCACGTCGTCGGAGACGAGCGTGGTGATCTGGAGGTTGAAGCCGAGGTCCTGCTTGCAGCGCTCCGCGATCTCGTTGAACGCGTTCACGCCGGTCCCGGCGAGCCGCAGCGTGATCGGCGTCTGGGTGAAGCCGAACGGCGCCGGGAAGGCCGAGGCGGCGGCGGCACCGGCAGCGAGCGCGCTGCCGCGCAGGAGATCGCGGCGGCTGAGGCCGCCGGTACGGTCGATCGTGCGGTAGCGGGTGGTGCTCATGCGGCTCCTCCTCAGGCGGTCGGGGGTTCGTGCCAGGGTCAGTTGAGCGGGTGCAGGTCCTCGCGCGCGATCGCCACGGCGGCGGCCTGGCCGGGCTCGACCGGGGCGGCATCGAAGGCGCGCTCGGGCAGCGCCAGGAGCAGTTCCTCGCCCGAGCCGAGCGCCACGCGCACCTCGACCGAGGCGCCCTGGTAGGTCACCGAGACGACGCGGCCCTCGAGCCCGAGCTCGCCCGCCGCCGCGGTGCCGAGCCGGATGCGGTCGCTGCGCACCGCGAGCCGGCCGGCGAGGCCCAGGGGCCCGCCGTCGAGCACGTTGTGGCCGCCGATGAAGCGGGCGGTGAAGGCGTTCGCCGGGCGGTTGAAGACCTCGCGCGCCGGCCCCGCCTGGGCGATCCGCCCCTCGCTCATCACGACGACGAGGTCGGCGAGCGCCAGCGCCTCGTCCTGGCTGTGGGTGACGTGCACGAAGGTGAGACCGAGCTCCTTCTGCAGCCGCTTGAGCTCCTCGCGCACCCGCAGCCTGAGGAACGGGTCGAGGGCGGAGAGCGGCTCGTCCAGGAGCAGCACCTCGGGGTTGGTGATCAGCGCCCGGGCCAGCGCCACGCGCTGCTGCTGGCCGCCCGAGAGCTGGGCCGGCAGCCGTTCGGCGAAGGCCGCCATGTGCAGCCGCTCGAGCGTCGCCATCGCGCGCGCCCGCCGCTCGGCCTTGGCGACCCCGCGCATGTGCAGCGGGAAGGCCACGTTGTCGACGCAGGAGAGGTGCGGGAACAGCGCGTAGGACTGGAACATCATGGCGGTGCCGCGGCGGCCGGGCGGCAGATCGTTGACCACCCGATCGCCGATCACGATGTCCCCGCCCGAGAGCCGCTCGTGCCCGGCGATCATGCGCAAGGTGGAGGTCTTGCCGCAGCCCGAGGGGCCGAGCAGGCAGCAATAGGCGCCGTCGGGGATCAGGAGGCTCACGGCGTCGACCGCCAGCGTCGACCCGTAGCGCTTGGACACCCCGACCAGCTCCACCGATGCCATCGCCCGGTCACTCCCCGGATCGCCCGCGGGCGACCCGCCCGCCGGGTTCGCAACCGCCGTGCCAGCGACGGCGATGCCCCCGGCTCGCTCTTCCTTGCGCCCGCCTCCCCGCGTCGTCGGGCCGATCCGCCGCCCCTGGCGCTTTCCTGAGCAGCGCCTGCGCAAGCAGAAGGCAACCGCATCGGCTCGTCAAGCGCGCGGCGCGGCCTTGCCGAGGGTGCCGCCGGGCCCTATCGGCGCGCCCGGCCGCAGGCCTCGGAGGGACCGACCATGTCGAGCCGGACGGCGCGCGCCGCCATCGTCGAAGCCTGCCGCTGGTTGGTCGCAGCCGGGCTCGTCCGCGGCACCTCGGGCAATGTGAGCGTGCGCCACGGGGAGCGGATGCTGATCACGCCCTCTGGCGTGCCCTACGACACCATGACGCCCGACGACATCGTCGCGGTCGAGCTCGCCGGCGACGCCCTCCGCGTGCGCGCCCGAAAGGGCCTCGCCCCCTCCTCGGAGTGGCGCTTCCACTTCGACATCCTGCGCGCCCGGCCGGAGGTCGGCGCGGTCGTCCACACCCACAGCCCCTTTGCCACCGCCTTCGCGATCTGCCGCAGGGAGCTCGTGGCGGCGCATTACATGATCGCCGCGGCCGGCGGCCCGACGATCCGGGTCGCCGAGTATGCCACGTTCGGCACGCAGGAGCTCTCGGATGCGGCCCTCGCAGCGCTCGACGGACGTGCGGCCTGCCTCTTGGCCAACCACGGGGTGATCGCCACGGGGCCCACGCTCGAGGGCGCGCTCTGGCTCGCCCAGGAGGTGGAAGTGCTCGCCCAACAAACGGCGATCGCGCTGCAAATCGGCACGCCCGTGATCCTGGACGACGCCGAGATCGCCCGAGTGGTCGAGAGGTTCAAAAGCTACGGGCCGAAGCGCTAGGGTCCTCGTCCGCTCGCCCGACCGTGCGGGTCGGCCCGGCTCGCTCGCCGGGAATGCCCGCCAGCCGCCGAAGCGGGTGACGTCCACAGCCCCGGCCTCGCTACCCGCCAGCAGGAGAGCCCCGGCGCGGCGCTCGCGTTCGTTCAGCAGATCCGCGGGAGCTGCTCGCCGCTCAGCATGTCGACGGTACGCGTCGCCCCGAGCAGGCCGCGCAGGAAAACCCGGCCGGCCGGGCCCGCTTCGACCCGCCCGACGACGACGGCTCCGCGGCTCACCGGATGGTCGCGCAGGACCTCGAGGGCGCGTTCGGCGTCGCCTGCCGCGACGAAGGCCAGGAAGCGGCCCTCGCTGGCCACGTGCAGCGGGTCCAGGCCGAGCAGCTCGCAGGCCGCGGCCACGTCTTCGCGAACCGGGATCGCCGCCTCGTCGAGCACGATGGCCGATCGCGAACTCTCGGCTATCTCGACCGACGCGCTCGCCAAGCCGCCACGGGTGAGATCCCGCAGGCAGTGCACCGCGACACCCCGTTCGATGAGCGCGAGCACGGGCCCGGCGAGAGCGGCGCAATCGCTCTCGATCGCCGTCTCGAACCGCAAGCCCTCGCGGGCCGCCATGACGGCGATGCCGTGACGCCCGATGTCACCACTCGCGATCACGGCATCGCCCGGCCGAAGGCTCGAAGGACCGATCGGTGCCGGGGCGACGATGCGACCGACACCGGCGGTGTTGACGAACATCCCGTCCGCCTTGCCGTGGTCGACGACCTTGGTGTCGCCGGTGACGAGACGGACGCCGGCCGCAACCGCAGCCTCGCGCATGGAGACCACGATCCGGCGCAGCGTATCGAGCGGCAGGCCCTCCTCGAGGATCAGAGCGACGCTCAGGTAGAGCGGGCGCGCACCGCACATGGCGAGGTCGTTGACGGTGCCGTTGATCGCCAACGATCCGATGTCGCCACCGGGGAAGAAGAGCGGACGCACGACGTAGGAATCGGTCGTGAAGGCGAGTGGTCCGTCGATCTCCAGAACCGCCCCGTCGTGGCAGCGGTCCAGCTCCGGATCCGAAAACGTCGGACGAACGATCGTATCGAGCAGGCGCTTCATCGCGCGGCCGCCACCCCCGTGGGCGAGCTGTACCGTCTCCTCGAGAGCGCTCGGCACGGGGCAGGTGAGATCGAAGGTTCGCAGCGGGGTCACGCTCGCGCTCCGGGGCTCGGCGCTCGCACTCCGCGATAGCGATGGTAGGCGGCGCACGCGCCCTCCGAAGAGACCATCGTCACGCCGAGTGGCCGATCGGGCGTACACCGCGTGGCGAATGCCGGACAATCGGGCGGCTTGCGCTCACCGCGGAGCACGAGGGCACCGATGCACTCGCCGGGCACGTCTTCGCTTCCGGCGACGGTGCCGAAGCGCCGCTCGGCATCGAAGTCGCCATAGGCTTCCGCCAGTCCCAGGCCGCTGTCGGCGAGTTCACCGATCCCTCGCCAACGTCGCGGGATCACGCGGAACACCGCACGCATGATCGCCTGTGCCGGACCGTTGCCGTCGCGGCGAACCGATCGGCTGTATTGGTTTTCCACCACGGCGCGGCCCCGTTCGAGCTGGGCCACGCACATGTGGATCCCTTCCAGAATGTCGAGAGGTTCGAAACCCGTGACGACGATGGGAACGCGATAGCGCGCCGCCATCGCTTCGTACTCGCGAAATCCCATCACCGTGCAGACGTGTCCCGCGGCGAGAAATCCCTGAACACGATTTCCGGGCGCCGAGAGAAGTGCGTGCATCGCGGGCGGCACGAGGACGTGCGAGACCAACATCGAGAAGTTCGCGAGGCCGGCTTCCTTGGCTTGCCAAACCGCCAGTGCGGTGGTCGGTGCCGTGGTCTCGAAGCCGACGGCGAAGAAAACCACCTCCCGAGAGGGCGTGGCGCCCGCGATCGCGACCGCATCGAGCGGGGAGTATACGACGCGGACATCGGCACCTTGCGATCTGGCGAGGAGAAGATCGCCCTTGGTTCCCGGAACACGCAACATGTCGCCGAACGAACAGAGGGTCACGTTCGGCCGACAGGCGATTTCGATGGCTTTGTCGATGTGTTCGACAGGAGTGACGCAGACCGGACAGCCGGGCCCGTGCAGGAGCGTCAGACCGGGCGGCAGCAGTTCATCGATGCCGAAGCGGACGATGGCGTGGGTCTGGCCGCCGCACACCTCCATCAAGGTCCAAGGGCGCGTGCAAAGCCCGGAGATGGCGTCGGCGAGGCGTCGGGCGGCGGTCGCGTCGCGGTACTCGTCACGGAACCTCATGTCCGCCGTCCCGGCTGTTCGCGCAGCTCGTCGATCTCGCGAAGACGCTCGAAAAAGCGCGCCGCCTCGGCTTCGTCGATCTTGGCGATGGCGAAGCCGACGTGCACCAGGACGTGGTCGCCGGCGCAGGCCTCGGGAACGAAGGCCAGACTGATCTCCTTGACGACCCCGCCGAAATCGACCCGGCCGACGCGCATCAACGGGTCGTCGCCACGCACGCTCAACACGCGTCCCGGAACCGCTAGGCACATGGCGTCCACCCCCTCGCTTCACTCCATGCGGCCCAGGCCGCCTGCCCGAGGGCGATGCCGCCGTCGTTGGGAGGAACGCGCCGGTGCCGATGGGGCTCGCAACCGACGGCTCGCAACGCCGCCACCGCCGCCTCGGTCAGGACCGCGTTCTGGAAGCAGCCGCCCGTGAGGATCACCCGCCCTTCCCCGATCCGCACGGCGACCGCTGCGATGGCGACGGCCAGGCCATGGTGCAGCGCCGCGGCGACGGACCCTGCCGCGACGCCCGCCCGAAGATCGGCGAGCGCAGCTTCGAGCGCGGGCTGCCAATCCAGCACGAGGGCCCCGTCGGCATCGGCCGGCTCGCGCAGCGGAACATCGTAGGCCCGCCCGCCCGCCGAGCCTTCGGCCGCCCATTCCAGTTCGGCGGCAGCTTGACCCTCGTAACTGGCACGCTGTCGCAGGCCACACAGGGCTGCGAACGCGTCGAACAGGCGTCCGGCGCTCGAGCAGACGGGTGAGTTGAGCCCGTGCTCCAGCATCGTGCGGAGCACCTCGCGCTCCCTCGGCGCGAGCGCCGCGACCGGCGGCAGATCCGTCATGGCGAACGCCTCACGGCCGAAAGCCTCGAACAACAGACCCAGCGCCGCGCGGCGCGGCTCGCGTGCCGCCGTCTCACCGCCGGGCAGGCGGAACCGCCGGAGATGCGCGACACGGCGCCAACCGTCGGCCGTGATCAGGAGGAACTCCCCGCCCCAAACGGTCCGGTCGGTGCCGTAGCCGGTGCCGTCCCAGGCCACGCCGAGCACCGGTGGGACGAGACCGTGTTCCGCCATGCAGGCCCAGACGTGGGCGAGGTGGTGTTGGACGGCGAGAACGGGGCGGCCGAGCTCCTCCGCGAGGCGGCTCGACGCGTAGTCGGGATGGAGATCACGAACCACGAGACGAGGGGACGTGGCGTAGAGATCGCAGACGTCGGCAACGGCGCGAGCATGGGCGGAACGCGCTCCGGCGGTTTCCAGGTCGCCGAGATGCGAGCCGAGGACCGCGCCGCCTCGATAGGTCGAGGCTACGGTCGTCTTGAGATGACCTCCCACCGCGAGGATACCGGGACGAGCGCCGCTGCACGCGAACCGCGCCGGTGCCAGACCACGGGCCCGGCGCAGCACGAGTTCGTGCCCACCGACGAGTCGCACGACCGAATCCTCGACCGGTCGAACGATCGGCCGGTCGTGGACGAGGAAGCAGTCCGCGATCGCGCCCAACCGACGAAGCGCTTCCTGTTCGTCGGTGACGATCGGCTCCTCCGTGACGTTGCCGCTGGTCGCGACGACCGGGAAACCGAGCTCGTGCATCAGGAGTTCGTGGAGCGGCGAGTAGGGAAGCAGCGCACCGATCCGAGGATTGCCCGGCGCCACGGCGGGGGCGATGGAATGGCTCGTCCGGCGCAACAAGACGATCGGCCGAGCCGCGCTCGTCGACAGCCGCTCCTCCTCCGCCGTGATCGAGCAGCTCGCCGCCACGTCGGACAGCGTCGGGAACATCACGGCAAACGGTTTCTCCGATCGCCGTTTGCGCGCACGGAGCCGGCGAACGGCAGCCTCGTCGCGGGCATCGACCATCAGGTGGAAGCCGCCGACCCCTTTGACGGCACAGATGTTTCCGCCCCGCAGTGCTGCCGCGGCGGCGAGCAACGCCTCGTGGTCACGGGCGATCGTCCGTCCGGTCCGATCCCGCAGCGACAGTCGAGGACCACAGGCCGGGCAGGCGTTGGCCTCGGCGTGGAAGCGCCGGTTCGCAGGATCCGCATACTCTTCCCGGCAGGTGGCGCACATCCGGAAATGCCGCATCGAGGTCCGTTCACGGTCGTACGGCAGATCTTCCATGATACTGAAACGCGGTCCACATCGTGTGCAATTGATGAAAGGATAGAGATACCGTCGATCCGAACCGTCGAACAGCTCGGCGAGGCAGTCCGTGCAGGGAGCGAGATCGGGCAGCAGCGCGGCCGATCGTTCGCCTTCGGACGCGCTCGGGCGGATCGCGAAGGATCGCTCACCGACGATCGGGACTTCCGTGGTCGTTACGGCGTCGATCGTGGCATGGCCCGGGGGTGATCCTCGGAGGATTTCGATCAGATCGGCGATGCGCTCGGGATCCCCCTCCGCTTCGACCACGACCCCCTCGGTCGAGTTGCCGACCCATCCGCTCAGCCCGAGTCGCGTCGCCAGGCGGAAGACGAAGGGCCGGAAACCGACGCCCTGGACGGCCCCGCGCACCAGGATGCGCAATCGCCCCTTCACAGCGGCCCCACCCGAGGAAAGCGCGGCCATCAAGCCGGATCGACCTCCACTTCGACGCTCTCGAGCAGGATGGATTGGGCATGGGGGTGGTCGAGATCGTCGGAGATCGTGAGATCGATCCGCGCCCCCTCGGCCCTGGTGCCGGCCGCGGCACGCGTGAAATGCTCGACGAAGTGCTCGGCCGACATGTGGCTCGCAGCCCCGAGCCACACCGACACGCCGAGGACGCGGCTCCCTCCTTCGGCCCGGGCCACTTCCTCGATTCGACGCATCAGATCGGCCATCAGCGATGCCTCGTGCACCTCTCAGCTCCCCTTTCCGGCGCAGGCTCGAGCTCCGAGCGCAAACGGGAAGCGACCGAGACGACGGCCGCGGCGACGGGCGGCGACAGCGGGGCGCCCAGCGCGAACGAGGCTCCCTCGATGGCGTAGACGCGGCAGGCGGCCGGCAGGCGGCCGAGCGCGCGAGCCAGCTCGACGGCTTCGGCGAGTCCGAAGCCGTGGGTCGAGAGCCCGAAGAACGCCCGCGGCAGCGGCTCGTTCGCGACGTCGAAGCACCGCACCGTCCCGGCGGGCGCGCCCGAGTGGCAGGCGTCGACCAGGATCGCGCTCGCGGCTCCCTCGAGACGGGAGAGCAGCGCCGTCGGCTCGCCATCCTGCTCGACCAGTTCGACCCCTTCCGGTGCCGCGTCCCGGAGGAGCCCGACGACGGCCCGACCGGCGGCGTCGTCGCCGCGGTCGGGATTCCCGATGCCGATCACGATCCGACGGCCGTGTCCCGTCCCCTCAGGCACGGTCGACCTCGAGCCGGAGAAAATGGGTCGCGCAGGAGATGCAGGGGTCGTGGTTGCGCACCGTCTGTTCGCAGCGGTGGCGCAGCGCCTCCTCGGGCAGATCGATCCATGCGGGGATGAAGTGGATCAGGTCCTCCTCGATGCTCGCCTGGTTCTGCGACGTGGGCGGAACGATGCGCGCCTCCGCGATGGTCCCGTCGGCGTCGGTTCGGTAGCGGTGATAGAGGAGCCCGCGCGGCGCCTCCGTCGCCCCGTACCCGATCCCGGCGCGGGGCTCCACGGCGACGGCGGGCCGATCCGGCTCCACGTAACCTTCGATCAGCCGCAGGGCTTCGTCGCAGGCGAAGAGGACCTCGACCGCGCGGACGACGATGCTGCGATAGGGATTGCGGCAGACTTCTCCGAGGCCGGCCTCCCGCGCCGCGGTCCGCGCGAGTGGCGAAAGCCGGTCGAAGTCGAGGCTGTAGCGGGCCAGCGGGCCGACCAGATAGGCCCGGGTTCCTCCGAGCTGCGCGTGCAGCGCGCTCGACCGCTCGACCTGCACCTCCTCGAAATACTCCTCGCATCGGGCGGGGGTGATGTCGAGACCCTCGCTGGAAACGATTCGCCCCTCGTTGAGGGGGTACTCGTCCTCGTGGCGGAGTGCCACGAATACGTAGTCACGCTCGCACTCGGGGAAATCGAATCCGGCGACCCAACGAACCGTCTCCAGTGCGGCGTCGCGCGCCCACTTGAGCTGTTCGGCGAGCGGCTCGAGCTCGCGCCGCCGCGGTGTCCGGTAGAAGCCACCGACACGAACGTTGATCGGATGGATCTCCCGGCCACCGAGCAGCGACATGATCTCGTTACCGGCTTTCTTGAGCGCAAGTCCGCGGCGCACGCTGTCCGGATGATCGCGCGCCATTTCGATCGCTCCATCGTAGCCGAGGAAGTCGGGCGCGTGGAGAAAGTAGATGTGAAGGCTGTGGCTCGCGATCCACTCGCCGCAGTAGAGCAGTCTCCGGAGATCTCGTAGAGGTCCGCTGACAGTGACGCCGAGTGCATTCTCGATCGCGTGGGCCGCGCTCATCTGATAGGCGACCGGGCAGATCCCACAGATCCGCGCCGTGATATCGGGCGCTTCGTGGCAATTCCGCCCCCGCAACAGGGCCTCGAAGAAACGCGGTGCTTCGAAAATCTTGAGTTCGGCGGACTCGACCGCTCCCTCGCGGATCACGATCTTGAGCGCACCTTCGCCCTCGACGCGAGCCAGATGGTCGACCTTGATCGTCTTACGAGCCATGGCGCTCCCCCTCCTCACGGAACGCCTGCGCATTGGCGTTGAAGGTCCGGTACAGACGATGCAATGCTCGGCCATCCATGCCGAGTGCGCGCAGCTGGTGGGCGAGCGAGGCCGTGGCGGGCGTTTCCATCGGCCCGAAGCACCCGTAGCAGCCGCGGTCGTATCCGGGGCACAGGGCCCCGCAGCCCGCGTGCGTGACGGGTCCCAGACACGGAGTACCGTGTGCCACCATCACGCAGACCCTGCCGGCGATCTTGCACTCGACACAGACGCTGTGCGCGGGCGTGGCCGGGCCGCGTCCGATCAGGAAGGCCGAGATCACCTCCAACAGCTGGCGCTTGTCGATCGGGCAGCCGCGCAACTCGAAATCGACGGGAACGTGATCGGCGATCGCGGTCGAGGCTGCGAGCGTCCGGATGTACTCGGGGCGCGCATAAACGACCGAGAGATATTCATTCACATCAGCGAAATTGCGCAGCGCTTGGATACCACCGGCCGTCGCACAGGCACCGATGGTGACGAGGAAGCGCGAGAGTCGCCGGATCTTGCGGATACGTTCGACATGCTCGGGGGTGGAGACGGACCCTTCGACCAGCGACAGATCGTACGGTCCCTCGACCACGGCGCGCGTGGCCTCCAGGAAGTAGGCGATCTCGACGGCGCCGGCGACCGCGAGCAACTGGTCCTCGCAGTCGAGCAGGCTGAGCTGACAACCGTCGCAGGAAGCGAATTTCCAGACCGCCAGTTTCGGGCGCCGGGGCTTCCGCATCTCAGAGCTCTCGCACCGCCATCGGATCGCGAACGCGGTCGTAGCGGAACACCGGACCGTCCTTGCAGATGAAGTTCGGACCCAACTGGCAATGCCCGCAGAAGCCGATGGCGCATTTCATGTTGCGCTCCAACGAGACGAAGATCTGGGTCGCCGGCAGACCGATGCTCTCGAGCTCACGTGCGGTCGATCGGATCATCGGCTCCGGACCGCAGACCATCGCGATCGTGTCGGTCGGCGTGAAGCGAACCTTGGGCAGGAGGCCAGTCACATAGCCCACATCACCGACCCATTCCGGACCGGCACGGCTGAGCGTAACCCGCACCTGGAGATTCGGCGTCCGCCTCCAGACGTCGAGTTCCCGGCGGTAGAGCAGGTCGCGCGGGGTGCGCGCCCCATAAAGAAGCGCGACGCGGCCATGAGCCTCGCGGTACCGCAGGAGGTGATACAGCACCGGCCGGAGCGGCACGAGGCCGATGCCGCTGGCGACGACCAGGACATCGTAGCCGGCCGCCTCGTCGACGGGCCAACAGGTGCCGAACGGTCCGCGAACGCCGACGGAGTCGCCGGGACGCAATTCGGCGAGGGCCGCACTCACCGGACCGACGGCACGGACCGTGTGCGTGATGGAGGAGGTCGTCGACGGATCACCGCTGACGCTGATGGGAATTTCGCCGACCCCGAAGGCGTAGAGCATGTTGAACTGGCCGGGACGGAAGCCCGGCACCGGAGCGCCCGCCTCGTCGCTGCCGATCTCGAGCGACACGACGTCCGTGGCTTCGCGAATGCGACGCCTGACGCGGAGGAAGCGCGGCACCATCGGGTCGGGAGCCGAACGATCGGTGCCGTTCTCACTTTCTCGGGCGCTTTGGATCATCCAACAAGTCCAAGCTCTGCAGACGCGCGGTGCGCAGCCTCTCGACGAGGGGAGGAACGAACCGCTTCATCAGCTCGTAGCCCACACGCGGGTCCGCCTCGCACTTGTCCCTGAGGCACTTGCCGTCGAACGCGATGGCCCGCGTCAGTTCGACGGCCCGCGCGTCGAAGGACCATCGATAGGGCGGGACCAGCCAGTCGGCACCGAGGATCTCGCCACTCTTGACGGTCAGGAACGAGATCGGGCCACGACCGGGTACGAAGCTCTCCAGCGCCACCGTACCGTGCCGCACGAGGTAGAAGCTGTCGGCATCGCCGCCTTCGCGGAAAACGAAGCCGTTGGGCTGGAAGACGACGTTCTTGGCACATCCCGCGACGAGGACGACGATCTCGCCCGGGAGCCCTCGGAGGAACGGATGGAGACGGAGAAGCTCCTCGATGCTCGTCATGTCGAGCGCTCCGTGGCGGAAGCGGACCCGCGGATCGCACGCACCTCCTCGGTGATGTCGATGCCCACCGGGCACCAGGTGATGCACCGGCCGCAGCCGACGCACCCGGACGTGCCGAACTGGTCGATCCAGGTGGCGAGCTTGTGGGTCATCCATTGGCGATAGCGCGAACGCGCCGTGGCGCGCACACTGCCTCCATGGATGTACGAGAAATCCAAGGTGAAGCAGGAGTCCCAGCGGCGCCACCGTTCCGCATGGTTGCCGCTCGGATCCGTCGTGTCTTCGACGGTCGTGCAGAAACAGGTCGGGCAGACCATCGTGCAATTGGCGCAGCTCAGGCAGCGGGTCGCGACCTCGTCCCAGCGCGGATGCTCGAGGTTGCGGCCGAGCAGCCCGTGCAGGTCGTCCGACGCCATTTCCCGGCCCATCGAGGCGGCGGTGCGTGCGACCACCGCCCGGGCTGCCTCCAGGTCGCGAGGAGTGGCCGGCCGGTGCGGAACCTCTTCGAGCAGACTGCGCCCCTGCGCCGAGCCGACCTCGACGAGGAAGTCGTGGCGGTCTTCCTCGAGGAGCTCGGTCAGCGCCAGGTCGAAGCCTTTCTCGACCTTCGGACCGGCGTTCATCGACACGCAGAAGCAGGTCCCGCCGGCGGTCCCGCAGTTGACGGCAACGATCAAGGTGCGTGTACGGCGCAATTCGTAATGTGGATCGCGATGAGGACCCTCGAGGAAGACCCGGTCCTGGATGGCGATCGCCCGTACCTCGCAGGCACGCACTCCGATGAAGGCGAGACGCTCGGCCGGGAGGTCCTCCGGCACCAGCCGCACGCCGTCCGGGCCTCGTTCGGCCTGCCACAGGCGTGAACGCGGCGGATGGAGGAACCGCTTCCACGAATGCGGTCCGACCGAATAGCCGAACAGCGATCCGTCGGTCCGCCGGGCGAGCCGATAGCGGCCGCCGTCCTGTTCGTCGGTCCAGCCGCGCGGCAGATCGTCGACGCCGCCGATGTCGTCGTAGACGATCGCCTGATCCCGGATGGTCGGCCCCAGCGTGCGGAACCCCCCTCGGCGCAAGGCCTGGAGCACGAGCTGCAGGCCGTCCACGGTGATCGTGGCGATCGGCGCGCCACTGCGCGCGCTGCCTCCCGTCAAGTGCTGCCTCCGATTCTCCGGGCCGGACGATGCATGTTCCGAGGGGACGCGGCGCGCGCGGCGTGGTCCGGTCCGTCACGAGCGCGCGGTCCCGGGCTTCGAACGCAAGGCGCGCCGTGCCGCGGGTCCGCGTCCTCCACTCCACCGAATAGCCGGTTTCCGGCCGATCTGCCAACACCCGGACGCGAGCCCCTGCGCGCGGCGTTTCCCGGCGCGCTGCGGTTCGCGAAGTCGCAGGCCGGATGCCCCCGGTGCTCGAGACCTTCGGCGATGGCGCGGATGGAGCCCCCCTGCATCCGGATCCGTGGGGCGGAGAGCACCGGCGGCGCGAGCTCGGCGGCGGCCGCTCGAGCCGCGCCTCGGGGCGGCTCCGGCGGAGGGCCGCTGTGAAGCGTTCAGGGCGGGGGGCGGAACCCGCTCCCGCTCCGCAACACCCTGTGGGTGACGGCGAAAGCCATCGCCGGGACCACGAGCCATTGGAGGAGGGGCGCGGGTCCCGTGCCCAGGGGCGGGATGCGCGGCATCGTTTCGGTATGGGCCCAGCTGCCGCGCAGCTCGACGTCGACCCACTCGCTGTAGACGACCCAGGCGAGACCGAAGGTGAGCGTCACGACGGCCACCGCAGCGAAACGCTCGTGGGGCCAATCGGACGATCCGACGAGCAGCGAGGCGCAGCCGAGCGTTGCGACCCCGATCAGCGCGTCGCCCAACGTACAGTGGAGGATCGCGTAGCCGATCTCGGCGGTCGTGCCCGTCCACCAGAGTGTGTAGAGCGGCATCTGCGCCGCTTCCCAAACCGGCATCGCCGGCACGAGAACCGCGAGATAGAGCCTCTGCGCGCCGAGCCAGTCCCGCCGGATCTCCACGGGCCGCATCGAGGGCGGACCGTTCAACCGAGCGCCCGCGGACGAGCCACCACGATCAGGCATCATTCCTCACGAGCTCGGCCCGCAGCTCGGCGAGCCGCCGCTCGGCCGATCGGCCGAGCAACCGCGCATTGAGGGCGACGACGACGGTGGAAATCGACATGACCGAAGCGCCGAGGGCCGGACCGAGCAGGATGCCCCAGGGCGGGCCGACCCCGGCGGCGAGCGGGATCGCGACCACGTTGTAGCCGGCCCCGCAGAGGAGGCTCTGAACCATCTTCGCGTAGGTCGCCCGCGCCAACCCCAGAATGGCCACGACGTCGCGTGGACCGTTGCGCACCAGCACGACATCGGCCGCCTCGACCGCGACGTCCGTGCCGGCGCCGATGGCGATGCCGAGATCGGACCGGGCGAGCGCCGGCGCGTCGTTCACGCCGTCCCCGGAGAGTCTCGGGAAGCTCCGGTGCGTCGGCCTCGTCGAGCGCGGCCTCGAGTTGGTCCAAGAGCTGCTCGGTGGTCTCGCGGCCGAGAGCCTCGAGCGGGCCGCGGCGCCGTTCGGGCGGCACCCAGCGCGCCGCCACGGCCAGGATCTCCTCGTGCAGCCGCGCCGCACCGGGCCCCAGGAGGATCAGCCGGCCCAAGAGGAGCGCGCGCGGTTCGCGGACGGTGGAGGCCGCGAGGCAGGCACGCGAGAGGCAGTGCTCGACGACACCCTGGGCGCCGAACCGGGCGAGCAGTCGGCGGACCAGGGGATGCTCGAGATGGAGCTGGACGACCTCCTCACCCAGCCGATCGGTCTCGACGAAGGTGACCGGCCGCAACCCGTCGCCGCGTTCGCGCCGCTGCTCGACCGGCCAGCGCAGCTCGTCGACGAGGCGCGCGAGCCGCGGCTCGCCGCGCAGCGCCGGGTCCTCGGGGTCGATCCGCCAGAGCGGGATGGGGCTGCCGTCGCTCGCCTTCTCCTCCCCGGCCGGCAAGAGGCCGCGGCTGTGGAAGAGGAGGCGGAGGCTCGCATCGACCACCTGCCGGAGCCGGTCCGGGTCGAAGCGGAGCTGTGCGCGGCTCCGCTCGAGCTGGCGTGTGAGCTGGTCGAGACGCTTGGCGAGCTCCTGCCGGCCGGCCGGATCTCTCCCGCCACCGAGCTCCTCGGTGATCACCGTCCGGCCGAAGATGTCGAGCCGGGCGATCTCGTCGGCGAGGGCCGCGGCACGCTCGTGCGCGATGCCCGCCTCCAGCCGGGCGTGCAGCCGCTCGTCGAGCACGCTGCCCATGGGCCCGAGCTCGCGGCGGATGGTCTCCGTCTTGCGCAGGAGCGCTTGCAGGACCCGGTCCTCCGGCCGCTGCGGGAAGACGAAGTCGCGGCAGCGGACGACGGGCGCGGGCTGCAGCTTGCGGTCGATCCGGCCGTTGCGTTGCTCGATCCGGGCCGGGTTCCACGGCAGGTCGAAATGCAGCAGCTCCGAACAATGCCGCTGCAGGTTCAACCCCTCGCGCGCGGCGTCCGTGCAGAGCAGGATCCGGAGCGGGTTGCGCTCGGCGGGCTCGTTGAAGGCCGCCTGGATGCGCCGGCGCGTGTCCATCGAGGTGAGGCCGGTGTAGCAGGCGATCCGTTCCTCGGCGCCGGGCGTGGCCTCGATCGCCGCGCGCAGATGCTGCTCGAGCCAGCGCCGCGTTCCCTCCCATTCGGTGAAGACGACGAGCCGCTTCTCCGTCCATCGCGTGCGCTCGGGATCGCCGCGGAAACCCGGGCAGAACTCGCGGTCGATCCAGTCGAGGAGCCAGCCGATCCGCCGATCGGGCTTGCCACGCTCTCGTTTGGCGATCTCGCGCATCCCGGCCAGGAGCCGGAGCTCTTCGGGGCTCGGCCGGAGGTCGCGGCGACCGATGTCGGTCAGGAGCTCGACGGCTTCGAGCTGCGCCGCGTCGGTTTCTTCACCGCGTTCGCCTTCCGCCGTGGGCTCGCTCTCGGCGGCGTCGGCGGCGGAGGGCGGCTCGACCCGCCGCGCGAGGGCGGCGACCGCCGCGGTGGACGCCCGGGCGGCCCGTTCTGCCGCCCGTTCGACCGCCTTCGCGTGGCGCTCGAGGGTCGTGGCGAACGCGGCGATCGAGGAGAGGAGACGGTGCTGCAGGGTCGAGAGCACGAGGAGAGCGGCACGGCGGCGGGTCTCGCTCGCGCTTCGAAGCCGCGCCTCGACGAGCTGGCGGTAGCGATCGAGCAGCCGGCCCAAGACGAGCGCCGGGTCGTCGTCGGGCAAATCGTCGATCGTGATCGCCTCGACCCGGCGTTCGGGGAACCCGCGGCCGGGCTCGCCCAAGGCCCGTAGATCGTCCTTGAGACGGCGCACGGCGATCGGCTCGAGGTCGCGCTTGCGGACCTTGAGGCCGCGGACGAAGCGCTGCGGATCGAGCAGCTCGAGGAGCGCCGCGAAACTGTTCGAGTGACCGTTGTGGGGGGTGGCGGTGAGGAACAGCCGGTGCTCGAAGCGGCCGGCGAGGTCGCGCACCGCTCGGGTGAACTGGCTGTCGACGGCGAACCGCTGCCCGCTCGACGGTGCGGCGTGGTGGGCTTCGTCGAGGATCAAGAGACTCTTCGGCCGGAAGCTGCCGAGCAGGTTGCGCAACCCGGCGCTCCAGCTGTCGTCGATCAAGAGCTGGTGCGAGATCGGGAAGCGGCTGTGGACCGACCAGGGATCGACGGCGAACCCGCGTTCGCGCCGCAGATCGCGCAGGAACGCCCGATCGAGCAGGACGGCATCGAGGCCGAAGCGGGTACGTAGCTCGCTCTGCCACTGGTGCAGCATCGAGGGTGGGCCGGCGACGACGACGAGATCGACCCGCCGTCGGAGCATGAGCTCACGGACCACGAGGCCCGCCTCGATCGTCTTGCCGAGGCCCACGTCGTCGGCGATCAGGAGGTTGACCCGCGGCAACCGCAGCGCCTTGGCGAGCGGCTCGAGCTGGTAGGGCTCGAGGCGGATCCCGGCGCGGAACGGCGCCTGCAACAGACGCGGGTCGGTGGCCGTGACCGCGTTCCAGCGCAAGGTCCGGAGATACCCTGCGAAGCGCGCACGCGGGTCGAAGCCGCGCTCCCCGAGCCGTTCGAAGGCGGCCTCGGCCGAGATCTGCGCGTCGAGCTCCCGCTCCCAGAGGACCGCCAGCCGCCGCTCGCTGTTGTCGTCGTCGACACCGATCAGGCGGACCAGGGTCTGCTCGCTGGGGGCGCGCGGCGCGACGCGGTCTTCGACGAGCCAGTGCCGCGCCCGAACGCGGACCAAGTCGCCTGGACGTGGCGTTCGGAGCGGTCCACCCGTGTCCCGGTTCGCGTCGAGCACGGCCGATCGCCCCCTTCGTTCAAGCGGTTGGACGGTAATGACCGTGACATCCGTGCGTCAACCAAAACGCACTGCTTCCGTCGGTGCGGCTCGCGCCGCTCCGGGCCGGCCGGTCCGAGCCGCGGCCGCGAGCGGTCCGGGCCCGGTAGAGGCGAGAACACGGGATAGGCCCAAGGGCAGGGCAACGGCGATTGTTCCTAGCCGCGAGCGCCGCCCGCGCCGCCTCTACCCCGCCAGAAACGGGCTCTCGCGGGAAGCGGCACCCGCTCGAAGGACCCCGCACCGCTGAACGCGAGGCGCGCGCCTCACCGAGCGCCTTCCGCGGAGGCGTCGGCCGCATCCTAGCCGGTCTCCGACCCGGTTGTGCCGGCGGCGCCCGGATCAGGGGCGTTCGCCGATCGACCCGCTCACTCGGGTCGGCGAGCTCGCACGCCGGACCGAGGCGAGTCCCCTCTCGCAGCGCACGCTGCCGACCCCGGCCCGCCTCCGCCCCGGCCGGGCCGACGCGGGCGCGGTCGACGGACGACCGACCGCGCCGGGTCGAGGAACATGCCCTCGTGCAG
>JBBIIE010000038.1:0-23730 GCA_037446605.1 Geminicoccaceae bacterium
CGCGAGCCCGCCCAGGCTCCGTCGCCGTTCGGCGCGACGCAGCGCCCGCCGGAGTGCCGCCGCCTCGGCCGCCATCAGCGTCGGCCGGCCGCCCGCGCTCCCCCGGGCGGCCGTGCCCGGCTCACTTCTGCGCCGCCCAGGCGTTGAACCGCTCGGTCAGCCGCTCGACGTTCTCGACCCAGAAGCCGGCGTCGAAGAACAGGCCGTGCGCGAGGTTCTGCGGCGCGCTCGGGATGTCGGCGGCGAACTCGGCCGGGACCAGCTTCGCACCGTCGACGTGGGTCGGACCATAGGGGATCCTGGCCGGCAGCTTGGCCTGGTTCTCGGGCCGGGTGAGGAAGGTCACGAGCTCTAGGGCCTCGGCCTTGAGCGGCGAGTTCTTGAGCACCACCCAGCTGTCGATCTGGTAGACGAAGCCGGCCGGCCAGGCGATCTTGAAGTTGCGCTTGTCCTGCCGGTTGGCGGCGGTGATCCGGCCGTTGTAGGCGCTCGTCATCACGAGCTCGCCCGAGGCCAGGAGCTGCGGCGGCTGGGCGCCCGCCTCCCAGAGGATCAGGTCCTTCTTGATCGCGTCGAGCTTGGCGAAGGCCTTGTCGACCCCGCCGGGCGCCCTGAGCGCCTCGTAGACCTTGGCCGGCGGCACGCCCTGCGCCATCGTGGCGAACTCGAGCGCCTGGCGTGGGCCCTTGCGCAGCCCCCGCTTGCCCGGGAACTTCCGCGTGTCGAAGAAGTCCGCCCAGGAGGCGGGCCCGCCCGACGGGAACCTGGCGCCGTCGTAGGCGAGCACGGTCGCCCAGACGATGGCACCCACACCGCACTCGTGGACCGCGGCCGGCAGGAACTTGTCCTTGCCGCCGAGCGCCTGCCAGTCGAGCGGCTCCAGGATCCCCTCCTCGCAGCCCAGCACGAGCTCGTCGGTCTCCACCTGGACGACGTCCCACACGGGCGCGCCCTGTGCCTTGGTCCGCAGCACGCCGATGCCGCCGTCCCAGGTGTCCTCGACCAGTTTCCTGCCGGTCGCCTTCTGGTACGGCCCGAAGAACAGCTCGCGCTGCGCCTCCTGGTAGGAGCCGCCCCAGGAGGTGACGGTGAGATCGCGGGCCCCGGCCGGCGCCGCGAGCAGGAGCAACGCCCCGGTGGCCAGCGCCGAGCCGAGCACGCGCAGTCGGATCATGGGTTCCTCCCCGCCCAAACCTCGTCGAGCGCGAGCTTGGCGCAGATCGGGCGACTCGTCCATCGCGTCGGTGGAGCGGAACGGCGCTCGCAAGGCGCTCAGCGGCGGGCCGCCTCGGCCTCGTGCAGCGCGCGCAGCCCCTCGCGGTAGGTCGGGTAGGTGAGGCGCACGCCGAGCTCGCCCTTGATTCGGTCGTTCCGCACCCGCCGGTTGTCCTGGTAGAAGGTCCGCGCCATGGCCGAGAGGGTCGCCGTCTCGAACGGCTCCTCGGGCGGCGGCGGCATACCCAGGAGCTCGGCCGCGAACGCCACGACGTCCTGCGGCGGCGCCGGCTCGTCGTCGCAGACATTGTAGACGCGGCCGGGTGCGGGTCGCTCCATGGACGCCAGCAGCACCGCCACGATGTCGGCCACGTGGATGCGCGAGAACACCTGGCCGGGCTTGACGATCCGTCGGGCGGTCCCGTCGCGCAGGTTGACGAGCGCGTTGCGGCCCGGGCCGTAGATGCCGGCCAGGCGGAACACCTGCGCGCCGAGCCCGGCCGCGAGCCAGGCGGCCTCGGCCCTGGCCCGCCGGTCGGTTCGGGCGAGGCTCGGCTCCAGCGCCGTGTCCTCGTCGACCCAGGCACCCTGGCGGTCGCCGTAGACGCCGGTCGTGCTCAGATAGCCGACCCAGGCGAGCCCGGGCAGGCGGGCGAGGTCGGAGCGGTGCCGGTCGAGCACCGGATCGCCCTCGGCGTCGGGGGCGATCGAGTGCAGGAGATGGGTGACGCCGGCGAGCGCCCGGCCCGGATCGGCGAGCGGCCGGCCGCGCTCGAACAGGAAGGCCCGCACCCCCTCGGCCGCCATCCGCTCGGCCTTGAGCGGGCTGCGGGTGGTGCCGCGCACCTCGAAGCCGCGCGGGCGCAGCGCCGCCGCCAGGTGCCGCGCGACGTAGCCGTAGCCGAAGCAGAACAGGGTGGGCATGGCCCGATCCGGCCGGGTTGACAGGGCCGTCCTCATGGTACGACCTGAACGGGAGATGGTCGTGGTTGGCCGGGAGGCAAGTCGTACCGTGGCCCGTCTCGTCGTCTCGACCGTCGGCACGAGCCTGTTGACCAACGGCGCCGACCCCGCGCTCCTGCCGCTCCTGCGGCGCACCGCCAACGCCCGCCCGCAGGACCTGAAGCCGGACGAGCGCGGCCAGCTCGACAGTCTGATCGCCGCGCGCCGGCAGCGCCTTCGCGACGCCCCGCTCGCCGAAGCGCGGCGGCTGAGCGCCGAGCTGAACGGCCTGCTCGCCATCCCCGACGTGCTCGATCGGGCGAGCTTCGCGGGCGACGACCGCCACGTGCTGGTGGCGACCGACACGCTGCAGGGTGCCGCCGCCGCCGAGATCGTGCGGGACTGGATCGCGGCCCGCGACGGCGAGGTCGAGATCCTGCGCGTGCCGGACCTGCGCACCGACGCGCTGACCACCTTCCGCGCGGCCCTGTCGGGCCTCGCCGAGGGGCTCCTCGCGCGCGCCCACGGCCAGCGCGTGCTGCTGAACCTGACCGGCGGCTTCAAGAGCGTGAACGCCTACCTGCAGTCGCTCGCCATGCTGTTCGGCTGGGAGACCGCCTTCCTGTTCGAGAGCGCCCGCGAGCTCCTGCGCATCCCGCGCCTGCCGGTGGTCTGGGACGTCGCCGGCTCCCTCCGGCCGCACCTGGCGAAGCTGCGCCGGCTGCGCGCCGTCGAGCGGCTGCCCGCGAGCGAGCTCGCCGGCGTGCCCGAAGCCCTGCTCTTCGAGCTCGAGGGCGAGGTGTGCCTGTCGGAGTGGGGAAGCACCCTGCTCGATCAGGCCTGCGCCGCCCTCTACCGCGAGCGGTTGCAGTCGCCGGCCGTGGCGGAGCTGGTTTATTCCGAGCGGTTCGAGCGCGACGCGAAGAAACTCGCCGTGGAGGAGCTCGCCCGGCTCAACCGCCAGCTCGACGAGCTCGCCCGCTGGCTGGCGATCAACGGCCGGCACAATCCCAAGAGCCTCGACGTCAAGAGGCTCGTGAAGCCGGCCGAGGGCTCGACCCACCAGGTCGACGCCTGGAGCGGGACCGGCAAGCGCCTGTTCGGGCGGTTCGAGGACGGCAGGTTCGTGATCGATCGGCTGGGCGATCATCTCTGAGGTCGGGTGGCGCCGACGCCATCGGCTCCTGGCCGGACGACATCGAGATCTTCTAACAATACTTAGATATTTCGTGCCTGCCATTGACGGGCGGCCGGATCATTGCGACAGTTACGGCCAATCCTGGTGAAGACGAGGAGCTTCCACGATGCGGGACGGTCCGATCATGGCCGGAATCGTTGCGACGGTGCTCGCAGTCGCGGTCGCGGTGGCGGCCGGGGTCGCATCGGCCGAGGAGCGCCCCCTCCTGCGCCTCGATCGCGGCGCGCTCGAGACCCTGCCGAGCCAGCGCACCGCCTGGGGTGGCACGGTCCGCCCGCTCGCCCAGGCGGGTGGACACCTGGTCGCCCGGGTCAGCCTTCCCGCGGCGGCGGACATCCCGCCGCATCCGCACCCGTCCGGAAAGGCAGCACTCGTGACGGTGCTCCGCGGCAGCTTCGAGCTCGCGCTGGGAACGCAGTTCGAGCCGACGCGGCTGGTGCGGATCCCGACCGGCGAGACGGTGCTGTTCCGGCTCGACGATCCGCATCATTTCGCGCGGACCGGCCCGGAGGGAGCCGAGCTCCTCCTGGTCGCGGTCCCACCCGATGCGCTCGTGCCCGAGCTCGCGGCGCGCTGAGCTCCCGGCTCGTCCCCGCCGTCGCGGGCATCGGATGCGGCCGCCGCCCATTCCTCGGTCACGGCGGGATCGGGCTCCGCGGGCTCCAGCCGGGCGCGCCAGGCGTCGAAGCGGGTCGGCTCGGCGAGCCGTGCGAGCGCCCAGACCGCGGCGCCGCGCACCTGCGCCGAAGCGTCGGCGAGCCGCTCCTCGACCACCGGCAGGAGCCCGGGATCGGCGCTGTTGCCGATCGCCACGAGCACGTTGCGCACGAACCGGTCGCGACCGGTCCGCTTGACGGGCGAGCCGGCGAAGCGGGCACGGAAGGCGGCCTCGTCGAGCCGGGCGAGCTCGGCCAGGGGTGGCGCCACGAGGTCGGGCCGCTCGCGCAGTGCCTGCTCGCGCGCGGCCGCCGCGAACTTGTTCCACGGACACACGGCGAGGCAGTCGTCGCAGCCGTAGATCCGGTTGCCGAGCCGGGCCCGGAGCTCTCGAGGCATGGGTCCCGGATGCTCGATCGTGAGGTAGGAGATGCAGCGCCGCGCATCGAGCCGGTAGGGCGCCGGGAAGGCGTCGGTCGGGCAGACGTCGAGGCAGCGTCGGCAGCGGCCGCACCGATCGGCCTCGGGGGCGTCGCGCGGCAGCTCGGCCGTGGTCAGGATCACGCCCAGGAACAGCCAGGAGCCGTGCCGGCGGCTCACGAGGTTGGTGTGCTTGCCCTGCCAGCCGAGCCCGGCGTGCTGGGCGAGCGGCTTCTCCATGACGGGTGCCGTGTCGACGAAGACCTTGACCGCGGCACCCGTGGCCGCCGCCAGGAGGCCCGCGAGCTCCTTGAGCCGGCCCTTGAGCAGGTCGTGATAGTCGCGGTTGCGGGCGTAGACGCTGAAGTAGCCGCGGTCGCGGCGCGCGAGCTCCGGCAGGGGATCGCGGCCGGGTCCGTAGGCGATGCCGGTGACCAGCGCCGAGCGCGCCTCGGGCCAGAGCCGGTGGGGGCTGGCGCGGCGCTCCGGATCGCGGGCGAGCCAGCGCATCTCCCCGTGCATCCCGACCGCGAGGAAGGCGTGCAGGCGGCGTCCGACCTCCTCGGGCAGGCGCGGCTCGGTGATCCGGGGCGGGACGAGGCCGAGCGCCTCGGCGCGGACGCGGAGCCGGGCCGCGAGCCCGACCGGCGCCGGCCCGAGCGCGGGCATTCAGAAGTCCGGGTCGTCGTAGTGCGCGGGTGGGGTGATGCCCACCACCCGGTCCGCCAGGACCGGCCGGAAGGAAGGCCGTGACTTCATCTTGGCGTACCATTCGCGGGCACCCGGGAACTCGGCCCAGGGCACGTCGCCCAGATAGTCGAGCACCGAGAGATGCGCCGCCGCGGCGATGTCGGCCATGGTGAGCTGGTCGCCGGCGAGCCACTTGCGCTCCTGCCAGAGCCAGTCGACGTAGGCCAGGTGGAACCGGATCGCCTGGACGCCCCTGCGGACCGCGTCGGAGGAGGGGAAGCCCGCGCGCTTCCAGCGCTTGACCACCTTCTCGCGCCACAGGGGATCGGTCACCTCGCGGGCGAGCTTGCTGTCGAACCAGGCGACGATCCGCCGCGTCTCGGCGCGCTGCTGCAGCGAGCGACCGAACAGCGTGGTCTCGGGATGCGCCTCCTCGAGATACTCCTCGATGGCGGCGCTGTCGCAGATCACCAGATCGTCGTCGACCAGGACCGGTGCCTCGGCCGCGGGGTTGAGGGCCAGGAACCAGTCCTCGGCCGCCCAGGGCTGGACCTCGACCAGCTCGAAGACGAGCTGCTTCTCGCGCAGCGCCACGCGGATCTTGCGGCTGTAGGGGCACAAGGGGACGTGGTAGAGGCGCAGCATGGCGGGTCCGGCGCGGCGGGCACGGCCTTGAAACCGCAAGCCGGCGGGCGGTGCAAGCGTCTTGCCAGCCGGTGCCGCCGCGGCCAGCCTCGGGCGCGGAGCGAGCTGCGGGGGGCATCATGCGGCACAGGGCGCTCGTGGTCGGGCTCGGCGCCGCGGCCGCGCCGCACCTCAAGAGCCTGATCGACCTCTCCGCGCGGGTCGAGATCGCGGCCGCCTGCAGCCGCAGTGCCGAGCGCCGCGCGGCGATGGCGGCGGCCTTCCCGCACCTGCCGGTCACGGCCGACCTCGAGCGGGCCATCGCCGATCCGACGATCGACATGGCCTTCGTGCTCACCCCGCCCGATGCCCGCGAGGAGCTCGTGGGCCGGCTCGCCGCCGCCGGCAAGCACGTACTCTGCGAGAAGCCGCTCGAGCGGACCACGAGTGCCGCCGAGCGGATCGTCCGCGCCTGCGAGGCCGCGGGCGTGCGGCTCGCCGTCATGTTCCAGATGCGCCGGCGCGAGTCCTCGCGCACGCTGCGCGCGCTGCTCGATCGGGGCGAGCTCGGCCGGCTCGCCTTCGTCGAGCTGCGCGTCCCCTGGTGGCGACCGCAGACCTACTACGACGAGCCCGGCCGCGGCACCTTGCGGCGCGACGGCGGTGGTGTGCTGATCACCCAGGCGATCCACGTGCTCGACCTGCTGCTCCACCTTCTTGGGCCGGTGCGCGAGGTGGCGGCCGTCGCCGGGACCACGCCCCTGCACCGGATGGAGGGCGAGGACCTCGCCGCCGCGGGTCTCCTCTTCGCCGACGGCACCTTGGGCTCGCTCCTCGCCACCACCGCCGCCTGGCCGGGTGGACCGGAGGAGCTGCGGATCGTCGGCGAGAAGGCCGTGGCGAGCCTCGTGGGTGGCACCCTCGAGCTCCTGCGCGCCGACGGGACCCGGGAACGGTTCGGGACCGCCACCGGCAGCGGCGGCGGCGCGGCCTTCATGGACTTCCCGCACGACTGGCACCGGGCGGTGATCGAGGACTTCCTCGACGCCGTCGACCAGGGTCGCGCACCCGACTCGAGCGGTCGGAGTGCGCTCCGGGTCCACCGGCTGATCGACGCCCTCCTCCTGTCGGCGCGCCGCGGCGTGCGGGTACGGGTCGAAGGCTAGCCGACGCCCCCGCTCAGGGCCGCCAGTCGAGATCCTCCTCGGGCGGCGGGGTCAGGAGCTCGTCGAGGGTCCAGGGGCAGCGCTCGGGCAGCCGCGCCACCGCCTCCCGCTCGCCGTGCGCCTGGAGCGCACGTGCGACGATCGGCAGGACCTGCTCGTAGAGCCTCGGCACGGCCGCCTCGACCTCGCGCCGGATCGTGGGGGTGATCCGGTCCTCGATCTCGGCCAGGGCATCGAGGATCGAGCCGTGCCACCCGGGGCGGGGCCCGGCGCTCGGCGAGACGAGCAGCTTCAACCGGTGCTCGAGGATCCGCCGGAGCTGGCTTCGCACCGCGTTGCGCTGCTCCCTGCCCAAGTCCTCCACCTCCTCCGCGAGGTGCTCCAGATCGAGCGGCAGGTTCCAGCGCTCGGCCGCGAGCCGGCGCAGCTCGGCCGCCTGGTCGCGGGTCCAGGCGTAGAAATCCTCTTCGTAGAGCGCGGCGGCGCGGCTCGGCATGGTATCCTCCGCCGTCGAGGATAGCACGGCCGGGCGGCCCCGGTCAGCGGCGGGCCTCGATCCCGGCCACCACCTCGATCGCCTTGATCACCGCGCCCTGGTCCTCCTCCCCCAGGCCCTGGCCACGCGCCACCTGGTGGAGCCGGTGCGCGGCGTCCGCGAGCGGCGTCGGCACACCCAGATCGAGGCCCATCTGCACGGCCAGGCGGAGGTCCTTCTCCGCCAGCGCCAGCCGGAAGCGCGGCGCGAACACGCCATCCAGCACGCGCGCCTCGCTCGTGATCCGCAGGTGGCGGCTGTCGGCGGCGGTGCCCTTCATGATCTCGACCATGACCGGGAGCGCGACCCCGGCCTTGGCGGCCAGGACCAGGGCCTCGGCGTTCAATGCGTTGATCGCGCAGGAGACGAGGTTGTTGACGAGCTTGGCGGCGGCACCGGCGCCGGCGGGCCCGCAATGGAGGATGGGATCGCCGAGCGTGGCGAGCACCGGGCGCACCTCCTCGAGCAGCGCCGCCTCGCCGCCGACCATGAGCAGGAGCCGGCCCGAGGCCGCCTCCTCCGGCCCGCGGCCGACCGGACAGTCCAGCATCCGCCCGCCCGCGGCCGCGACCAGGGCGTGCATCCGCCGGCTGGTCGCCGGGTCGATCGTCGAGAGGTCGACGTAGATCCCGCCCGGGCGCAGCCCGCGGAGGATCCCCTCGGGGCCGGCCACCGCCTCCTCGACCGCCTGCGGCGTGGGCAGGCTCGAGAGCACGACCTCGCTCGCCGCGGCGACCGCGGCGGGCGAGGCGGCCGCCACGCCCCCCTCCGCCACGCAGGCCTGGACGAGCTGCGTCACGGGGTCGAAGACGGTGACCGGCCAGCCCTGGCGCAAAAGCCAGCGGGCCATGCCGCCACCCATGTTGCCGAGGCCGAGGAAGCCGAGGGGTCGGCGCGTCATGGGCGAGGCTCTCCGGGCTCTTGGCTCAGTCCTTGACCCCGCCCGCGGTCAGGCCGCGCACGAGGTAGCGGCGGACGAGGAGGGTGAAGAGGATGACCGGCAGCATGACGAGGCTGCCGCCGGCGGCGATCTTGCCCCACTCCCAGCCCTCGTACTGGATGAAGTTGACGATCGCCACCGGCGCCGTCTGGGCGTTGGTGCGCGTCAGGATCAGGGCGTAGAAGAAGTCGTTCCAGGAGAAGATGAAGCAGAGCACGGCCGTGGCCGCCAGCCCGGGCGCGGTCAGCGGCAGGGTGATCCGCACGAAGGCGCCCCAGACCGAGCAGCCGTCGATCCAGGCGGCCTCCTCGAGGGTCCTGGGCACGCCGGCGAAGAAGGTCTGCATCATCCAGATCACGAGCGCCAGGTTGAAGGTGAGGTAGATCAGGACGAGACCGGGCACGGTATCCAGGAGGCCGAGCCAGCGATAGGCCAGGAAGAAGGGGATGGTGAAGGCGATCGGTGGCGCCATGCGGGTGGCGAGGATCCACAAGCCCACCTGGCGCTTGCCGCGGAACTGCCAGCGCGCCATCGCGTAGGCGGCGGGCGTGCCGATCAGGAGTGCCAGCAGCGTCGAGAGGCTGGAGGCCAGGACGCTGTTGAGGAAGGAGCGCGGGAATCCGCCGGTCCACAGCGCCGCATAGTGCTCGAGGGTCGGGCGGAAGGCGAGCTCGTAGCCGAAGATGTCGTCGTTCGGGCGGAACGACATCTGCAGGAGCCAGCCGAACGGCAGCATCACGAACGCGAGCACGACGAGTGCCAGCGCTGTCACCATCCGCCGGTGGCGGACCTTGACCGAGACGCGGGTCCGCGCCGGCGCCGTCCTGGCGCCGATCAGGGCGCCGCGCTGGGCGACGCTACTCATCACGCTGCCCGGCCTGGTCCAATCGCCCGATCATCCAGCTCAACAGGAACACGCCGGCCACGAGCATCGTGGCGATCGCCGCGGCGTAGCCCCAGTAGGAGAAGTTGAACGCCTGCACGAAGGCGAAATAGTTGGTGACCTCGGTCACCTGGCCCGGGCCGCCGTTGGTGAGCACGTAGATCAGGGGGAAGGCCTTGACGCTGTCGATCAGCCGGAAGAGCGCGGCCACCACGATGGCCGGGCGGATGTAGGGCAGGACGACGTACCAGAAGCGCTGCCAGGCGCCGGCGCCGTCGATCTCGGCCGCCTCGAGCGGCTCGTCCGGGATCATCTGCAGGGCCGCCAGGATGATCAGCATGGTGAAGGGGAACCACTGCCAGGTGTCGGCGACGGCGATCGCCCACAAGGCGGTGTCGGCCCGGGTGATGAGCGAGCGCACCGGCATCTCGAGCGCCTCGAGCAGCCGGTGCATCGGGCTCACATCCGGCGTGTAGACGACCTTCCAGATCAGCGCGACGACGATCGGCGGCAGGACCATCGGGATCAGGAAGGCGGTGCGCACCGCCTCGAGGACCCGCGAGCGGGCGTTGAGGAGGAGCGCGATGCCGAGGCCCACGAGGATCTGCGCGGTGACGGTCGCGAGCGACAGCTTGACCTGCACCCAGACGGAGTTGACGAAGCGCGGATCGTCGAGCGCCTCGCGGTAGTTGCGCAGCGGATCGGAGAAGTCGGTGGCGGTCTGCGCCGGGTTGGTCAGGTTCAACGGCGTCAGGCTGGTGACGAGCAGGTAGACGGCCGGCGCCAGGGTGATCGCCAGCAGCACCAGGAGCGCCGGGGCGAGCCCCCAGAAGAACGCCCGGCGCCGCTCCTCCTCCCAGCTCCGGCGTGGCGCCGCGGCGACCGCCATCCCCTCCCCTCAGAGCTCGACGCCGGCCCGCCTGAGATCGGCCACCGCGTTCTCCTGCGCCAGCTTCCAGGCCTCCTTCGGCTTCATCTGCCCCGAGGCGATGTTCTCGATCGCCTTGTTGATCTGCGCGTTGACCTGCGGGTAGACGTGAACCGTCCGGTACTTCATGTGGCCCTGCTTGGCGAGATCGATCGTGTCCAGATAGATCTTGCCGACATCGTAGCCGTTGACCGTGTTGGCGGCCTTGAACTCCGGGCTCTCGATCACCGAGCGGCGCGTCACCCCGCCATAGCCCTTGTCCCTGAGCATCCGCATCATCAGGTCCTTGGAGAGCGACCAGGTGATGAACGCCCAGGCGGCATCCTTGTTCTTCGAGCCGGCCGGGATGCCCCAGCCGTGCACCGCCAGACCCGGGAAGCGGCCCTTGGGGCCGGCCGGGTACATGCCGAACGCGCAGGTCTCCCTGGTCTTGCTGTCCGGCGAGGCCATCTGCATGAGGAAGACCTGGTTGAAGAGGCAGTAGTTGGCGCGGCCCTGCTTCAGGACGTTGACCGTACCGTCGTAGGTCTGGGCGAGCCAGCCGTCCGGGCCGTAGCTGTTCTGCAGGTTGGTGTACCATTCCGAGGCGGCGTGCACCTCGGGGGTATCCAGGGTCGGCATGATGTCGTCGGGCGGGTTGCGGAACACGTTGCCGCCGAAGGCCTGCATGACCGGCGGGAAGATCCAGCCGTGGTGGTTCTCGGCGGTGAACGCCTTGACCCCCTTCTTGTTGTGGATCGCCTTGCAGAGCGTGAGCAGCTCGTCGTAGGTGTCCGGCAGGCCGAGCCCCGCCTCCTTGATGATGTCGAAGCGCGAGGCGCCGGCGTGCATCGCGTCGGCGACCCAGCAGAATCCGTAGGTGCGCCCCTGCTTGTCCTTCATGGGCGCCTGGGTGCCCTCGAAGAAGTCCTTGGCGTCCCAGTCGGCCGGAGTCCTGTTCGGGTCGTTGAAATACTCGTCCAGGGGTGTGAACCAGCCGGCCCCGATCCACCGGCTCGTGTAGATGAAGGTGATGTTGGCGACGTCGTAGGCCGAGCCCTTGGTCGACAGCTCGAGGTCGACCCGCTGGTTGTAGACCGCGAACCCGGGGGTGTCGTAGACGACCTTCATGCCGGTCGCCGCCTCGAACTCGGGCAGGTATTCGGCGAGCCACTTGGCGTAGGGCGCCGACCAGCAGGACACGTTGATCGTGGTGCCCCGGAACGGCTTGCGGCCGCCCTGCGCCGGCGCCTTGCCGGGCAGGAGCAGCGCCGCGCCACCCATGGCCGCCGTCCCGGCCAGCAGATCACGACGTCTGACGCGCCAGAGCGTGCCGCCCATCGCCTCGCCTCCCCTGGAGCCGTCCGCCGGGGACGGCCATCGCCTCGCACGGCTTGATCTTGGCGCAGAAACCCGGTGTTCTCAAGCGCGAACGGTTTTCATGACCATAACCTGCCGGCATCGGTGGGCGGAGGCGCAGCATGGCGGGTGAGCGGGGGCTCGAGGGCGAGGTGGCGCTCGTGACCGGTGCCGGGCGCGGCATCGGCCGGGCGATCGCCGAGGGCTATGCCGCGGCCGGCGCCGCGGTCGTGCTCGCCGCCCGGACCGCGACCGAGATCGAGGCCGTGGCCGCGGGCATCCGCGGCCGCGGCGGCCGCGCGCTCGCGGTGCCGGCCGACGTCACCCGGCACGAGCAGGTCGAGGCGCTCATGGCCCGCGTGCGGGCCGTGCACGGCGGGCTCGACATCCTGGTCTGCAACGCCGGCGGCAACCTCGCCCGCGGCCGGGTCGACCAGGTCGAGCCGGCGCTCTGGATGGCCGGGCTCGAGCTCAACCTGGCGAGCGCCTACTACTGCGCGCGCGAGGCGCTGCCGCTGCTGCGCGCCCGCGGCGGCGGCAAGATCCTCATGCTGGGTTCGGGCATGGGCTGGCGCTCGGTGCCCGGCAACTCGTCCTACTGTGTCGCCAAGGCCGCCGTCTCGATGCTCGTCAAGGCGCTCGCCATGGAGCTGCGCGAGGAGCGGATCAGCGTCAACGAGATCATCCCCGGGCCGGTCGACACACCCGCCACCCGCGCCGAGGTGGCGGCCGGCCACCCGAGCGCCTTCCAGACGCCCGGCGAATGGGTCAAGCAGCCCGAGGACGTGGTGCCGCTGGCACTCTTCCTCGCGGGCCTGCCCGACGACGGGCCGACGGCGCAGAGCTGGAGCCTCAACCGCCGCGAGCGCTGAGGCGCCCCGCGGCACAGCGGAGGGGGAGATGAGGAGGGAGCGGCTCGGCTTCGTGGGCCTGGGCGCCATGGGGGCCCCGGTGGCGCGACGCCTCGCCGGCGCCGGCTGGCCGGTGGCCGTGCTCGACCGCGATCCGGCGCGCGCCGCGGCACTTTCCGGCCTCGAGCGGATCTCGCAGGCGGCCGATCTCGGCGAGCTCGAGCGCGAGGCCGACATCCTGTTGACCTGCCTGCCGAGCGAGAAGGCGGTCGGGGAGGTGGCGGGTGCCCTCGGCCGGCCGGGCCTGCTCCTGCTCGACCTCTCGACGATCCGCCCGTCGACCGCGCGCAGGCTGCACGGCGAGCTCGCCGCGCGCGGCATCCACCATGTCGAGTGCCCGATGCTCAAGGGGCCGCGCGAGGCCGCCGAGGGAACGCTCTTCCTCGTGGTCTCCGGCGAGCCCGGCGACATCGAGCGGATCCGCCCGCTCCTGCCGGTGATCGGCAGCGCGTGGCGGATCGTGGGCGGACCCGGTGCGGCGAGCCGGATCAAGACCGTGCAGAACGGGCTCGGCCTCGTCCAGCTCGCCGCCATCGCCGAGGCCCTGGCGCTGGTCGCGGCCGACGGCGGCGAGCTCGACACCTTCATCGAGGTCGTGGGTGCAGGTGGCGGGATGGCCGCCACACCCCTCTTCCGTGCCAAGGCGCCGTTGATGCGCGAGCGGATGCCGGCCGCGGCCGGGGCGCTGCGGATCGGCGCCAAGGACAGCGCGCTCGCCGCGGGCCTCGCCGAGGAGACGGCGCTGGACCTGCCGCTCTTCCGGCGCGCGGCCGAGCTCTTCCGGGCGGCGCTCGGCGAGGGTCTGGGCGAGGCCGACATCGCGGCGATCGCCCGGGTGGTCGAGCGCGAGAGCGGCGTCCGCATCGCCCGGAGCGAGGTCGGTGGATGATCGAGCGGGAGCTCCTGGTCCCCTCCCCCGAGGGTCCGATCCCGACCTTCCTCACCCGCCCCGAGGAAGGCGGGCCGCATCCCGTGGTGCTGTGCTTCATGGACGCGCTCGGGATCCGCGAGGAGCTGCGCGACATGGCCCGGCGGATCGGCACCGTCGGCTACCACGTGCTCCTGCCCAACCTCTTCTGGCGCGACGGCGGGGCCACCTTCGACCCGGCGCTGCTGCCGGTGCGCGGGCCGGATCCCGAGATGATGCGGCTCAACCTCGCCTACACCCATGCCCGCGGGCTCGCCGACACGGCGGCCCTCCTGGCCTTCGCGGCCGCCGATCCCGCGGCCGACGCCGGGCGGGTCGCCGCGATCGGCTGGTGCATGGGCGGCCGGCACGCGCTCGCGGCGGCCGGGGCCTTTCCCGACCGGGTCCGCGCCATGGTCTCGCTGCACGCCGGCTTCCAGGTGACCGAGCGGCCGGACTCCGCCCACCACGCCCTCGAGACCTGCCGCGCCGCCTGCTATTTCGGCTTCGCCGAGGGCGATCCACTCTCGCCTGCGGAGCACCAGCGGATCCTCGCCGAGACGGCCGCGCGGCACCGGGTCGATGCGCGCTTCGAGACCTACCCCGGCGCCGAACACGGGTTCACCTTCCCCACCCGCCACTGCTACCACAAGCCCTCGGCCGAGCGGGCCTGGGAGCGGGTCTTCGCCCTGTTCCGCCGCGCGCTCGATCGCCGCCGCTGAGCCCGAACGAGCAGGATGGGACGCATGGACCTCACCGATACGGTCCCCAAGTTCGGCGTGTCGCAGAGCGTGCCCCGGACCGAGGACCCGCGCCTGCTGACCGGCGGGGGTCGGTACACCGACGACCTCACCCTGCCGGGCCTCCTGCACGCGGTCCTGGTCCGCTCGACCGTCGCGCACGGCATCCTGCGTCGGGTGGAGGTCGGGGCGGCCGCGGCCGCACCCGGCGTCCGCCTCGTGCTCACCGGGCACGATCTCGAAGCCGCCGGCTACGGCACCCTGCCCTGCGCGCTCGCCCTCACGAGCCACGACGGCCGGCCGATGATCGTGCCCCCCTTCCGGGCGCTCGCCACCGATCGGGTTCGCTGGGTCGGCCAGCCGGTCGCCCTGGTGGTGGCGGAGACCGCCGCGCAGGCCAGGGACGCGGCCGAGCTCGTGCGGGTCGAGATCGACCCGCTGCCGGCGGTGGTCGACATCGAGGCGGCGGTCGAGCCCGGGGCGCCGCAGCTCTTCGCCGAGATGCCGGGCAACCTCGCCTTCGACTGGTGGTGGGGGCCGCAGGACCGGGTCGAGGAGGCGCTCGCCCGCGCGCATCACGTGACGCGCGTGCGGCTCTCGAACAACCGTGTGGTGGTGAACGCGATGGAGCCGCGCGGCGCCATCGCCTCCTTCGAGGACGGCCGCTTCGTCCTGCGCACCGGCTGCCAGGGCGTGTTCGGGCTCCGCGCCCAACTCGCCACGGTGCTGAAGGTGCCGACCGAGCAGATCCGGGTCCTCGCCTTCGACATCGGCGGCAGCTTCGGGATGAAGGCCTCGACCTTCCCCGAGCACCTGCCGCTCCTGCACGCGGCCAAGCTCCTCGGCCGCCCGGTCAAGTGGATCAACGACCGCTCGGAGAGCTTCCTGTCCGACTATCACGGCCGCTCCTCGATCCTCGAGGGCGAGCTGGCGCTGGACGAGGCGGGCAACTTCCTGGCGGTGCGGGTACGCGGGCTCGGCGAGCTCGGCGCCTACGTCACGGCCTACGGGCCCGCCATCCCGACCATGGTCGTGCAGAAGAACGTCGCGAGCCTCTACCGCACGCCGCTTCTGGCCCTGCAGATCAAAGGGGTGGTCACCAACACCGTGCCGATGACCGCCTATCGCGGGGCCGGTCGGCCGGAGGGCGTCTACCTCATGGAGCGGCTCGTCGAGCAGGCGGCGCGCGAGCTAGGCCGCGACCCGATCGAGCTGCGGCGGCAGAACCTGATCCGCCCCGAGGATCTGCCCTTCGAGGCGGCCTGCGATCTCACCTACGATTCGGGCGACTTCGAGGCGGTCCTGGACGCCGCGCTCGAGAAGGCCGACTGGCAGGGCTTCCCCGCCCGCAGGGCCGAGAGCGAGCGGCGCGGCAGGCTGCGCGGCCGTGGGCTCTGCGCCTACCTCGAGGTGACCGCCCCGCAGGGCAAGGAGCATGGTGGGATCCGCTTCGCCGAGGACGGGCGGGTGACCCTCGTCTCGGGCACGCTCGACTACGGCCAGGGCCACCGCGCCGCCTTCGCCCAGGTGCTGCACCAGCGGCTGGGCGTGCCGTTCGAGCGGATCGACCTCCTGCAGGGCGACAGCGACCAGCTCCTGTTCGGCGGCGGCACCGGCGGCTCGCGCTCGATCATGGCCGCCTCCAAGGCCACCCTCGAGGCGGCCGAGCAGGTGATCGCCAAGGGCAGGACGCTCGCCGCCGAGCTCCTCGAGGCCGCCGAGGCCGACATCCTCTTCGAGGCCGGGACCTTCACCGTGGCCGGCACCGACCGGCGGATCGGCCTTGTCGAGCTCGCCGCCAAGGGCCGCGAGCTCGGCCGGCCGCTCGACACCGACCTCGTCAGCGAGACCCCGCCCTCGGCCTTCCCCAACGGCTGCCACGCGGCCGAGGTCGAGGTCGATCCCGAGACCGGCGTGGTGCGCCTCGAGCGCTACGTCGCGGTCGACGATTTCGGCGTGCTCGTGAACCCGATGCTGGTCGAGGGCCAGGTCCATGGCGGGGTCGTCCAGGGCATCGGCCAGGCGCTCACCGAGCGGACCGTGTTCGACCCTGCGGGCCAGCTCCTGACCGGCTCCTTCATGGACTATGCGCTGCCGCGCGCCGACGAGCTGCCCTCCTTCGAGCTCGCCTTCCACCCCGTGCCGGCCCGGACCAACCCGCTGGGCGTCAAGGGCTGCGGCGAGGCCGGCATCACCGCCGCACCGGTCGCCGTGGTCAATGCCGTGGTTGACGCCCTGGCACCCCATGGTGTTACGCATCTGGATATGCCGCTGACACCGGAGCGTGTCTGGCGCAGCTTGGCGGCGAGCCGGGGGGCCGGCCCGACGCCGCGCTGAGCGGCGCGACCTCCCCCTTCGACCAACCCCGCGCCGGCCGTCCGAGACGGGCGGCCACAACCGACGAGGGGACGGATGACCTGCTCCGCTCGGCCGCCCGGGCCCGGCCTGTCGCGACGGGGGCTCCTCCTGGGCAGCGCCGCCGCCCTCGGTGCGACGCTCGCCCGACCGACACCGCTCCTGGCCTCCCCGAGGCCGCGCGTCGCCTACTTCCCGCCGCCCGAGAGCGCGGGCGGCTGGCGGCGGCTGGTCGGCACCGACCTCGAGCCGTCGCCGGGCGAGCAGGCCGAGATCCGCAGGCTCGCCGGGATCGACTGGCCGAGCCTCGCCGAGGCCTTTGCCTTCAGCGAGGGCTTCGGCGCGCGTTCCGCCCTGCTCGTGATCCGCCGCGGCTGGATCGCCGGCGAGTGGGGGCCGACCGACCCCTACTTCGTCGCCTCGATCTCGAAGTCGCTCACCGGCCTCGCCGTGGCCCGCCTGTTCGAGGTCTCGCGGACGATGCGCTGGGGCAAGATCCTGGGGCCGAACACCTCGGCCTCCGAGCTCCTGCCCGCGAGCTTCGCCGCGCGCGACGCGCGCCGCCGCAAGATCCGCCTGGCCCACCTCCTGAGCATGACCTCCGGGCTCGAGCCGGACGATGCGCCCTACCGGCCCGACTACGGGCCCGAGCGGATCCTCGACCGGCCGTTCCTGGCCGAGCCCGGCGCGCAATGGGCCTATTGCTCGGCCACCGCCGATCTCCTGGGCTTGGCCGTCCAGAACCGGACCGGTCGGTCGGTGTCCGCCTTCTTCAACGACGAGCTCGGCGCCCGGATCGGCATGGCGCCCATCGCCTGGGACAGCTTGGCCGGGCTCGACCGGGCCTGCTGCGCGGCGCGGGTCGCCGCGCGCGATCTGGGCCGGCTCGGCTGGCTCCTCCTCGCCGAGGGCCGCTGGGGAACGGTCGGCCGCGAGGAGCGGATCCTCGGGTCCAAGATGGTCCGGCTGATGAGCCGGCCCTCCAAGCTCGCCGGCCGCGCCCGCTTCGCGCCCACCCCGAACTCGCCGTTCCAGGTCGAGCCTTCCTCCCCGCTCGCCTACGGCAAGCTCTTCTGGACCAACGCCACGGGCAGCATGCTCGGGCCCTCGGTGCCGGCCGACGCCTTCTACGCCCACGGCTTCCGCGAGAACCTCCTGGTCGTCGTGCCCTCGCTCGAGCTCGTGGTCGTCCGCCTGGGCTTCGAGCCCGAGGTCGAGCCCGGCTTCCGCCGCGAGCTCATGGCCCGGGTGATGGCGGCGATCGTCTGAGCCGCCGGCCGGGCCCGACCCGGGCTCAGCGCACCGCGGAGAAGGACGTCGGCTGCAGGATCATGCTCTCCACGTTGGCCAGGATCGGCCCGTCCTTCTCGCTCGCCGCCCGCTTGGCGAGCCAGTCCGGATCGCTCATGAACGCGCTCCACTTCTGCTCGCGCTCGGCCAGGCTCTCCCAGGCGAGCAGATAGTAGAGCACGTGGTTGGACGGGCCGATCACGACCGTCCAGAACCCCGCCTGGCGAATCCCGTGCTTCGTCCAGAGCTCGAGCGTGGCGGTCTCGAAGCGCTGCAGGAGTGCGGGCAGGCGGCCGGGCAGGCAGTGGTAGATGCGGAGCTCGTGAATCATCGGCTGGACCCCCAGGCTGGCTCGACGGAGCACCGGCAGGGAGCACGCCAGGCGGCATCCGTCGAGGCCGGGCGGGGCACGGCTCCCCTGCGGTCGTTGACAAGGCCCGGCCGATCGGACAACCGCGGGCGGGAACCGCCGGGCCGGGAGGACAAGGGCATGGCTGCCGAGCGCTTCGATCTTCTGGTCGTGGGCGGGGGCCCGGGCGGCTACGTGGCGGCGATCCGCGCGGCCCAGCTCGGGATGAAGACCGGCCTCGTCGAGCGCGAGCATCTGGGCGGCATCTGCCTCAACTGGGGCTGCATCCCGACCAAGGCGCTCTTGCGCTCGGCCGAGGTCCTGGAGCTGATGCGCCACGGCAAGGGCTTCGGGCTCGCCTGCGACAATCCCGGGTTCGACCTCGAGGCCGTGGTGAAGCGCTCGCGGTCGGTGGCGGGCCAGCTCTCGCGCGGCGTCCAGCACCTTCTCAAGAAGAACAAGGTCACGGTGTTCGACGGCCACGGCCGGCTCGCCGGCAGGGGCCGGCTCGAGGTGAAGCTCACCAAGGGTGGCGAGGCCACGCTCGAGGCCGCGCACACCGTGCTCGCCACCGGTGCCCGCGCCCGCCAGCTCCCCGGCCTCGAGGCCGACGGCGAGCTCGTCTGGACCTACAAGGAGGCGATGGTCCCGAAGCTGTTGCCGAAGTCGCTCCTGGTCGTGGGCAGTGGGGCGATCGGCATCGAGTTCGCCTCCTTCTACCGCGCCCTCGGTTCCGAGGTGACGGTCGTCGAGGTGCTGCCGCGGATCCTCCCGGTCGAGGACGAGGAGATCTCGGCCTTCGCCCACAAGGCCTTCGAGAAGCGCGGCATCCGCCTCCTGCCCAACGCCACGGTCGAGGGCCTCGTACGCGGTGCGGGCTCGGTCACCGCCACGATCGGGAGCGGTGGCAAGCGGTTCGAGCAGAGCTTCGAGCGGGTGATCCTCGCGGTCGGGATCGTCGGCAACGTCGAGGGGATCGGCCTCGAGGGCACGGGCGTGGTGGTCGAGAAGGCGCACGTCGTGATCGACGAATGGTGCCGCACGGGCGAGCCCGGGGTCTACGCCATCGGCGATCTGGTGGGCCCGCCCTGGCTCGCCCACAAGGCGAGCCACGAGGGGGTGGTGTGCGTGGAGAAGATCGCCGGCGTGTCCGACGTCCACCCGCTGGACCCGAGCAAGATCCCGAGCTGCACCTACTGCACCCCGCAGGTGGCCTCGGTCGGGCTCACCGAGGCGCAGGCCAGGGCCAGGGGGCACGAGGTGAAGGTCGGCCGCTTCCCGTTCATCGGCAACGGCAAGGCGATCGCGCTCGGGGAGCCCGAGGGGCTCGTCAAGACGGTGTTCGACGCGCGCACGGGCGAGCTCGTGGGGGCCCACATGGTGGGGGCCGAGGTCACCGAGATGATCCAGGGCTACACCATCGCCCGCACCCTCGAGGCGACCGAGGCCGAGCTCGTGCACACGGTCTTCCCGCACCCGACGATCTCGGAAGCGATGCACGAAGCGGTGCTCGCGGCCTACGGAAGGGCGATCCACATCTAGGCGGGGGAACTTCTCCCAAGGGGCCGCCGCCCGCCACGGCGCAGGCTCCGCCGGCCGCAGCGCCCGGCACGCCCGGGCATGGCCGGCGAGATCGCCGTCGGCGAGCAGCCGGTCCTCGATCGCCCCGGCGAGCGCGTGGTCGCTCCGGGCCCGCTCGAGGAGGCCCGGGGGCCTCGCGCAGCAGGCCCGGCTCGGGTTCGTTCCGCAGGATTTCCTCGCGCGGCTCGGGTTCGTTCGGCGAGGATTTCCTCGCCCGCCTCGGGTTCGTTCGGCAGGATTTCCTCGCCCGCCTCGGGTTCGTTCCGCGGGAATTGCTCGCCCGTGTCGGGTTCGTTGCGCACCTCCGGGGCGCCGTGCTCGGCGCCCAGCCCGTCCAGGAGCGCCTCGAACTCGGCCGGATCCTCGCCGGGAGCGACGACGGTGCGGGCCGAGCAGACGCCGTGGCGGAGCGCGTTGCGCGCCGACCGCGCCCTGCCCGGGGCGGTGACGGGTCCCCGCGAGCGGGCACCGTTGCGTCGTGCGGCTTCGATCCGGGGCGCCGAACGGGCGACCGGAGGCGGCTGGATCGGGGAGGTGTCGAGCCGCACGGGCCGGCTCCCGGCTATGCTCATGCGCCGATCATAGGGATATAAGCCTCCAAGTCAAGACCGACCTCCGCGCCGCCGATCCGGATCGGATGTCCGGCGCCCGAGGCTGCTCCCTCGACCGGCGGCGTGCGTCCCCGCACGCGGGGGCGTGGTCGAGCCTCAGCCCTTGAAGATCCGGGCTCGATGGAAGTCGAGATAGGTCGGGGCGGGTCGAAAGCGCGGGTCGTCGGGGACCATCAGCCGTCGGTCGGCGTTGAAGAGCTGGACCATCCGCTCGGGCAGTCCCCGGCTCGCGACGAGGATCTCGTAGCGCGGCGGCGGCCCCACCGAGATGAGGCCGCGATCGAACAGCCAATGCACCGTGCCCGACAGCGCGAGCCCGTTGCGCACCGCGTCGGGGCCGTGCTCGGCGACGGGTCGGATGTGGGCCGCCTGGACCTCGGCGCGGCCGCCACCGTTCAGGATCTTGAGACCGGTGACGGCACAGGTCTCGCGGTAGGCCTTGCGGACCGCGGCGGCGAAGGCCGCGTCGCGGACCGGACGGCTCATGACCCGCTCGACGATCGGCCGCGTGAACTCGCACGGATCCTCGACGAGCCCCGGGCCGATGGGGACGGGGCTCGGCACGGCCCCATCGCGGCCGTCCTCCGGGACCAGTTCGCGGGCGAAGCCGGCGGACAGGATGGCCTCGTACTCGGCCTCGCTCAGCGGCCGGACCGCGCGACCGAATGCTCCCTTGTTGGTCGCCCCGTCGACGCGCCGCAACTGATGCTCGTAGTAGTGGTCGCCCTCCTTGAACGGCACGGGTCTGTCGAACTCGACGTAGGTATCGGTATCGATCAACGCGTAGAAATGGTCGCGGTCGGTGGGATCCTGCACGATCTGGCGAACGCGGGCGGTGGCGACGTAGGCGCGCCGCCCGATGCGGGCGCGCTCGTCGAGGCCCGTCCGACCGGGCTCGTAGTAGACGACGAAGTCGCCGACCACCTGTTCAGCCTGACGCAGATAGGTCCGTGGGAAGTGGTACCGCTCCTCCGGCAGATCGTCGTAGATCGACTCGATCTTGTGGGTGAAAACCGCCTTCACCTCGGTCCCCGCCCCTCCCCGACGAAAGGCATGCTAGCGGCGGGGTGGGGGCTGGCAAGTGGACAGCCCCGACGCGTGTACTCGGCTCCCTCGACGAGTCCGGATGGGCTCACCTCGGGCATGTCCTGAAGCGACCACCGGGAGGATCTCCGGGATCGCGCGGCCACGACCCGAGACCACCGCGTCGTCGCGCCGATTCGAGGATCGATCGGCAGCACCACCGCCGCGTCGGCGTCTCTTCGATCGGATCCTCGGCCGTGCCCCGCCGCCCCCGGCCGGTCTAGGCCGGGGTCGGGCCGGGCATGCCGCGCCGGCTACTGCCGATGCTCCGCGCGGCCAGTCCCTCGTCGGACGGCGATCGACGAGGTCCGGCCATCAGTAGGCCGAGGCGGGCGCCGATCCCCTGCGCGGATGTCGCCGTCGGTCGATCCGCAATCGTGGTCGCGGCGCGAACGAACGACGGCGAACCATCGATCTTCTCGCATCTCGGCGCTCGTCCGCCGCTCAGACGCATTCGCCCGGGAGAACGTTCTTGAACTTCCCGATCGACACGATCGCGGCGCGGAAGACGGCGACGACCCCGAGCCCAGCCAGATCCCGAGGCTCGCCCAGACCGGGATGACCGAGCAGCGCTCGGATCGCGGCGAGCGTGGCGGGCTCCTTCCAGATCGGCCAAGCCAACACCGGCTCGGGACCGGTGCGCAAGCAACCCGGGATCGTCGGTGCGCGATCGGGCCCGGTTCGGTCGGCCACGACCGGCAGGATCGAAAGGCCGATCGCCGCCAGACGGTTGGCGCCGAGCTCGGTGCCCAACTTGAAGCTCCTGTCGGTCGGATCCCCCGCCATCAGCGCTTGACGAGCCGTCTCGTTCGGATCCCAGCGGAACGTGTTCGTGGCGTCGTCGTCGCGGTCCCAGGGTTCGAACAGGGCGGTCTCGAGATTGCGTTCACCGTCCTCGTCAGGCAGCCGCCCACCCTCGGCTTCCGCGGGAACGGACGGCCGGAATGGCACCGTTGCGAGCCGGGGCAGGAAGTCCTGATGCCCCTGGCCGGAAAGGAGGCACAGGGGTGTGGGTGTGGATGCGACGGCCGATCCCTTCTCCCTCCGGATCTGGTCCGTCGCGATCGCCGCGAGGATGTCGAGGCGAGGTCGGTCGGCCGCGCGCACCGCCTGTTCGGCGAGCTGGCGATAGGCCTCGGGCTCGAAGTCCGGCATCTTCCGACCGTCGAAACGGTAAGCCTCTCGGAAGACGGCGATCCCCTTCTCGAGCCGTGCGCAGAGCATGGCCCGATCGACCTCGCGCGCCAGGTGGAGGACCGGACGCCAAGGCGGCGGGTCGAGTCGCCACGACACTCTGGGCCACCAGCGCGCATCCTGGGGAGCTTCGCGGTCGGCCTCCTCGAGGCTGCGCAACAGCCCGAGGAGGGCGAGGAACGCCAGCCAATTGTCGGGTTCGAGCCCGTCGAGCCGATGGCAACGGGCGGCGGCGTTCACCTGCCTTCCCCGAACAGCTCGGCCTCGGACGCCCGATGGTCGGCGAGGCGCAGCACGGCCTCGAGCCGAGCGAGCTCCCAAGGACCGTATCGATTGCAGAGCTCTGCGAAAAGGCCGGGCCAGTCGTGTCCCTGCCAATCGAAGGCCAAGGATCGAGGTCCGGGACCGGGCGGCAATTCCACGCTGGCACCGCAGGGAGCCGGCATCTGCCGAAGCGTCGCATCCGCCGGGTCGGCATGTGGAAAGAGGGGGCGCCCGTGACCGTGATGGGTA
Source organism: Geminicoccaceae bacterium (assembly GCA_037446605.1). Lineage (GTDB taxonomy): Bacteria > Pseudomonadota > Alphaproteobacteria > Geminicoccales > Geminicoccaceae > JANXAZ01. The sequence continues at coordinate 23,071 of JBBIIE010000038.1, forward strand.
CCGATCAGCCAGAGGACGAGTGTCGGATCGTGCGCGTCCGCGAGGCGGCCCGAGGCGAGGGCCAAGCGGACCGAGAGTGCTTCGTGGCGCCAATGGGGAGGAAGACCCGTGGCGGCTGCTGGCCGGGCCGGGCGACGGCCCGATTTGGCAAGGAGTGGCACCGTCTCGTCCGGGTCGGAGCCCAGCGGGTCGTCCTCGCGTAGCCAGGCCTGGAAGCGGGGGTCGGCTTTGCCGAGATCGTGTAAATGGCCGGCCAGTCGGAGATCCTCCTTCAGTTGACAGGGCAAGCCACCCCGCTCGGCGAATTCGGCCGCTCGCTCGGCGACGTGCCGGGCATGCGCCCCGAGTTCGACGGCGACACCTGCCGTCGAGCCTTCGCGATCGTCTTCGCTCGCGGCTTCCGCAGCGGTCGGACCTCCGTCGAGCCCGAGCGGTGCCACGAAAAGGGCCCCACGCGGTCGTTGATCGTCGTCGCGGCCGTAGAGATCGAGATCGACCAGCACGCGGCCTCGGCGAGCCCGGTCCAACCGAGCGAGGTCCTGCCGCAGCCGGTCCGGCAGGGGCAGACCCGACAGCGTGTCGCGGAGATCCCGCCAACCGGAACCTTCGAGGCCGCTCAGCATGTCGGCCAAACGCTCGGGCGAGACGGCCTCGCCGAGC
>JBBIIE010000039.1:0-23679 GCA_037446605.1 Geminicoccaceae bacterium
AGGCCGAGCCAGAGCGGGTCCAAGGCGTCTCCCGGGCGTTGCGGTGCGTGCCGCTTGCGCCGGGTCGAGCCTCCTGTCTAGGGTCCGCGCCGTGGCGGGCGGCGGGGGTGGGATGCGGTCGAGCGGGCGGCGGGCCGGCGGCGGGCCCGGGGCGGCGGCGCTCCTTCTCCTGGCACTCCTGGCCGGCTGCGGCCCGGCGACGGGCGGCCGGCTCCTGGCCGACGAGCGGGTGCTGCGCGCGATCCGAACATACTACGACGCGCAGGCGCGCGAGGACGAAGGCTGCGGCGAGCCGTTCATCACGCGGATCCGCAGCGCCCGGGTCGTCTCCGATGCGATCTTCGCCGGCCCGACCTCGGTGCTGGTCGAGCACGAGTGGGAGGCGCCGGCCGTGGCCGAGGGTGCGCCGCCCTGCACCGGCCTCGGCCGACGCACCGTCCGCGTGCTGCGCGGGATCGACGGACCGGTGGTCACAGGCATGAGCGGGCCGGTGCGCTGAGCGGCGACCCGGCCGGCGGAGTGGACCGGCGCGGGCTCAGCGCGCGGACTCCTCGCCGCGGGCGGCGGGCACGAGGAGGAGGGCGGCGACCGTGACTAGGACCAGGATCGCCATCATCGGCACGGCGGTCCGGTCGTAGAGCGCGCTCACGGCGAGGCCGACGAGCGAGGCGAAGGCGAGCTGGAGGAAGCCCAGGAGCGCCGAGGCGAGTCCGGCCTTGCCGGGATGCGGGCCGATCGCGAGCGCCATGGCCGTGGGCAGGGTGAAGCCGGCGCCGAGCATGAAGAGGAACATCGGTGCCACGACCGCGGGCCAGGAAGCGGGTACGGCGAGCGCCCAGGCGAGACCGGCGAGCGCGGCGATCGCCGAGACCCGGGTCCCGAGGGCGAGGAGCCCCGAAAGCCCGAGGCGGCGGTTGAGCCGGCCGGCGGCGAAGGTGCCGACCATCCAGCCCGCCACGCCCGCGGCGAAGCAGAGCCCGTACTGGTCGGGGCGCAGGCCCACCGCGTCGATCAGCACGTGCGGGCTGGCCGAGATGAAGGAGAAGATGCCGGCATAGCCGAGGGCCGCGAGGGCCACGCGCGCGAGGTAGAGCCGGTCGCGCAGGAGCGCCCCGTAGTTGGCGGCGAGCCGGGCCGGGCTCGTGGCGTGCGGATCCTTGCGGCGGTTGGTCTCCGGCACGGCGTGCCAGGTGCCGAGGAAGGCCAGGGCGCCGAACAGGGCGAGAGCCGCGAAGGTCGACCGCCAGCCGAAGGCGAGGGTGAGCCAGCCGCCCAGGATCGGACCCAGGATGGGGGCGAGCGCCATGGCGGTGCCCAGATAGGCCAGCACGCGCGCGGCCTCGGCCGGCGCATAGAGGTCGCGGACCACGGCGCGGCCGAGCACCACGCCCGAGCAGGCCGCCACCGCCTGCACGAGGCGGCCGAGGACCAGCGCCTCGATCGAAGGGGCGAGCATGCAGGCGAGGCTGGCGGCGACGTAGAGGAGCGTGCCCGCGAGCAGCGGCGGTCGGCGGCCGATGCGGTCGGAGAGCGGCCCCCAGCCGAGCTGGGCCAGCCCGAAGCCGACGAGGAAGAGCGAGAGGGTGAGCTGGACCTGCTCGATGCCGGCCCCGAGATCGGCGCCGATCGCGGGCAGGGCCGGCAAATAGAGGTCGGTCGAGATCGCCTGGAACGCCACCAGCGCCGGCAGGACCAGGATCAGGCCGCGCGGCGCGGGAGCGGTTGCCTCGGGCTTTGGGCTCGCCATCGCCGCGGCCTCTAGCAGCCGGCGCGGGGGCCTCCAAGCCGGCGGTTCCGCTTGCCGCCCCTTCGCCCCGCGGCTAGCGTGCCGGCACACGAGCGAGGGAGGTCGCCATGACCGGACGGGGTGTGGGTCTCTTGGGCTTGGCGCTGACCGGCGTCCTCCTGGCGGGCACGAGCCTCGCCGCCGCGCAGACGCTCAAGGTCGTGCCGCAGGCCGACCTCAAGAACCTCGATCCGATCTGGACCACGGCCGCGATCACCCAGAATCACGGCTTCATGATCTACGACTCGCTCTACGCGCTCGACGAGAAGCTGGAGCCGCGGCCGCAGATGGTCGAGCGGCACACGGTGAGCGACGACGGGCTCACCTGGACCTTCACGCTGCGCGAGGGGATGCTGTTCCACGACGGCACGCCCGTGGAGGCGAAGGACGCGGTCGCCTCGCTCAAGCGCTGGAACGTCAAGCGGGCCGGCGGGCAGGTGCTGGCGGCGCGGGCCGAATCGATCACCGCCAAGGACGCCCGCACCTTCGAGATCAAGCTCAAGGCCAAGTTCGGGCCGATGCTGACGGTGCTCGCCGATCCGTCCCTGCCGACCTTCGTGATGCGCGAGAAGGAGGCGCAGACCGACCCCAACACGCAGGTGACCGAGACCATCGGCTCGGGCCCCTTCGTCTTCGTCAAGGAGGAGTGGAAGCCGGGCGACACGGTCGTCTACAAGAAGTTCGACAAATACGTCCCGCGCAACGAGCCCTCCTCGGGCTTCGCCGGTGGCAAGGTCGTCAAGGTCGACCGCGTCGAGTGGAAGTACATCCCGGACACCAACACCGCGACGCAGGCACTGATCGCCGGCGAGGTCGACGTCTACGAGATCCCGCCCATGGATCTCATGCCGATGCTCGAGGCGGACCCGAACATCGTGGTCAAGGTGCTGGATCCGCTCGGCAAGATGGGCCACATCCGACCCAACAACCTGCATCCGCCCTTCAACGATCCGCGGGCGCGCGCGGCCCTCCAGCTCCTCGTCGACCAGCGTGAATTCCTGGCCGCCCAGGTCGGCAACCCGAAATACGAGAAGGTGTGCTACGCCATCTTCATGTGCGACGCACCCTTCACGACGCTCGCGCACGCCGAACCCTGGATGAAGCAGGACAAGGCGAAGGCCAGGCAGCTCCTGGCCGAGGCCGGCTACAACTTCAAGGATCCGATCGTCGTCCTGGTGCCGACCGACCAGCAGATCATCATGAACAACGTGCTGGTGATGGTCGGGCTGTTGAAGGAGATCGGGGTGAACGTCGACGCCCAGTCGATGGACTGGTCGACCCTGACCTCGCGGCGGACCAAGCAGGAGAACCCGAACACCGACCCCAAGGTCGGCTGGCACATCTTCCCGACCTGGTGGACGGGCGTGCCGATGTCGAGCCCGATCACCAACGCGCCGCTGGTCGCCACCGGCGATCCCAAGACCGCCTGGTTCGGCTGGCCCAAGGACGACGTGATCGAGACCCTCCGGTCGCAGTTCCTGGAGGCTGCGACCAAGGAGGAGCAGATGAAGATCGTGGACGCGCTGCAGAAGCGCTACTACGAGATCTTCCCCTACATCAACACGGGACAGTTCGTCACTCCGGTCGCGTGGCGCAAGTCGCTGAAGGGCGTGCCGAACGCGCTCCTGTTCGTGGCGTGGAACGTCGAGAAGGGGTGAGCGTCAGACGGGGTCGAGCGGCACCGGGGCCCAGAGGACCTGGTCGATCCGCTCGGCGCCGGTGGCGAGCATGACGAGCCGGTCGAGGCCGAGGGCGATGCCCGCGGTCTCCGGCATCAAGGCGAGCGCCGCGAGGAGATCCTCGTCGATCGGGTGGCGTTCGCCGTAGAGCCGCGCCTTGAGGTCCATCGCCTCCTCGAAGCGACGCCGCTGCTCGACCGGGTCGGTGAGCTCGCCGAACGCATTGGCGAGCTCGACCCCGCAGGCATAGAGCTCGAACCGCTCGGCGGTGCGCGGATCGGCCGGGCTCCGGCGCGCGAGCGCCGCCTCGGGGATCGGATAGGCATCCAGGATGGTGGCCCGGCCGCGCCCGAGCGCCGGCTCGACCCGGGCGGTCAGGACGCGGGCGAAGAGGTCCGACCAGCCGTCGTCCTCGGCCACGCGCAGCCCGGCCGCGGCCACCTGACGGGCGAGCCCCTCGCGGTCGGTCGAGCCGTCGGCCGCGACGGTCGAAAGCAGGTCGATCCCGGCCAGCCGGTCGAAGGCCTCGGCGACCGTGAGCCGCTCGGGCGGGAGGAACGGATCGGCCTCGATCCCGCGGAAGACGAGCCGCCGCGTCCCCGCCGCCTCGGCCACGGTCGCAAGGAGCGCCGCACAGTCGTCGACGAGCGCATCGTAGGGCTCCCCGGCCCGGTACCACTCGACCATGGTGAACTCGGGATGGTGGAGGGGCCCGGCCTCGCGGCCGCGGAACACGTGGCCGATCGAGACGATCCGCCGCTCGCCCGCGGCCAGCAGCTTCTTGCAGGCGAACTCGGGCGAGGTGTGCAGCCAGAGCTCGCGCAGCCGCCGCCCGGCCGTGTCCTCGAGCGTGGTCCGGAAGCCGTGCAGGTGCGGCTCGTTGCCGGGCGAGGCCTGCAGGCAGCAGGGATCGACCTCGAGGAATCCGCGCTCGGCGAAGAAGGCGCGCAGCGCCGTCACGATGCGGGCGCGGGCCAGGAGGAAGGGGCGGCGATCGGCGTGCCGGTCGGGCGCCCACCAGGGGCGGAGCGGGCTCATCGGCGGCGGCCCGCCCGGCTCTGGACCGGGCAGGCGGCAGGGGCTATGAGCCGCGCCCGGAATGCCTGGGCACGGCGGACGCCCGACCCGGCGCGAAGGAGTGTCATGCCCAAGGTCATCGCGAGCTCGCTCAGGAAGGGCAACGCCGTCGAGATCGACGGCAAGCTGTACGTCGTGCTCACGGCGCAGAACATCCACCCCGGCAAGGGCACGCCCGTCACCCAGCTCGAGCTGCGGCGGATCACCGACGGGGTCAAGATCTCCGAGCGCTACCGCACCACCGAGATGGTCGAGCGGGCGTTCCTCGAGGAGCGCGAGCACACCTTCCTCTACGAGGACGGCGAGGGCTGCCACTTCCTCAACCCGGAGAGCTACGACCAGATCACCGTGCCGCGCGAGGTGATCGGCGAGCAGGCGGTCTATCTGACCGACGGCATGACCGTCTCGATCACCAGCCACGAGGGGGTGCCGCTCTCGGTGACGCTGCCGCCGCGGGTGACCCTCGAAGTGGTCGAGACCGAGCCCGTGACCAAGGGCCAGACCGCCGCCTCCTCCTACAAGCCGGCCAAGCTGTCGAACGGGGTCATGACCTCGGTGCCGCCGCACATCCAGGCCGGGACCCGGATCGTGGTGTCGACCGAGGACGGGTCCTACCTCGAGCGCGCCAAGGACTGAGCCGCCCCGGCCGGTCGAGTGGACCGCGCCCGGCACCTCTGCTAACGGCTGCCGCAGCGCAGCAACGGAGCCCGCCGGGTGAGCCGCGGCCTCGTCCTCCACAACAGCCTGACCCGCCGCAAGGAGCCGTTCGCGCCGCTCGACCCGGCGCGGGTGCGCGTCTACGCCTGCGGGCCGACCGTCTACCAGCGCATCCACGTCGGCAACGCCCGGCCGCTCGTCGTGTTCGACGTGCTGGTCCGGCTCCTGCGCCGGCGCTTCGGCGCCGACCGGGTCGTCTACGTGCGCAACCTCACCGACGTCGACGACAAGATCATCGACCAGGCGCGCCGGAACGGCGAGCCGATCGAGGCGCTGACCGAGCGCACCATCCGCGACTTCCACGCCGATGCGCGCGCGCTCGGCTGCCTGCCGCCGGACCACGAGCCCCGGGCGACCGAGCACGTCCCGGGCATGATCGCGCTGATCGAGACGCTGATCGGCACGGGCCACGCCTACCTGGCCGAGGGTCACGTGCTCTTCCACGTTCCGGCGATGCCCTCCTACGGCCGGCTCTCCGGCCGCGACCGCGAGGAGCAGGTGGCGGGCGCACGGGTCGAGGTCGCCCCCTACAAGAAGGACCCGGCCGACTTCGTGCTCTGGAAGCCCTCGACCGCCGACCAGCCGGGCTGGGACAGCCCCTGGGGTCGCGGCAGGCCCGGCTGGCACATCGAGTGCTCGGCCATGGCGGAGCACTATCTCGGCCCCCTGCCGTTCGACATCCACGCCGGCGGCCAGGACCTGATCTTCCCGCACCACGAGAACGAGATCGCCCAGTCCTGCTGCGCCCGCGGCCTGGAGCTCATGGCCCGCTTCTGGCTGCACAACGGCTTCGTGCAGATGGCCGGCGAGAAGATGGCGAAGTCGGTCGGCAACGTGGTCCGCGTGGCCGAGGTGCTGGAGCGGTTCCCGGGCGAGGCGGTCCGGCTGTGGCTCCTGTCCGCCCACTACCGCCAGCCGCTCGACTGCACCGAGGAGGCGCTCCTCGAGGCGCGCGGCGCGCTGCGGCGCTGGTACCGGGTGCTCGCCGACAACCGGGTCGCGGCCGAGGATCCGGGCGAGGCGGAAGGCGCGGTCGAGGACGCGCTCGCCGACGATCTGGCGAGCCCGGCGGCGATCGCCGTCCTGCACGGCCTCGCCACCCGCGCCAACAAGGCGGAGAGCGCGGGCGAGCGCGAGGTGCTCGCCCGCCAGCTCAAGGGCGAGGCGTCGCTCCTGGGGTTCCTGGGCGACGACCCGGTCGCCTGGCTCAAGCACGCGGCACCGGCCGCAGCACTCTCGGATGCCGAGGTCGAGGAGCGGCTCGCCCGGCGGCGGGCGGCGCGCAGGGCCCGCGACTTCGCCGCCGCCGACGCGCTGCGGGCCGAGCTCGAGGCGGCCGGCATCGTGCTCAAGGACCGGCCCGACGGCAGGACCGACTGGGAGCGGCGCTGAGCCGGGAGAGGCCGGATGGGCGGCGAGCGGATCTGGCTCTACGACACGACGTTGCGCGACGGCGCGCAGACCCAGGGCGTCGATCTGTCGCTCGCCGACAAGCGGCGGATCGCCCGCCAGCTCGACCGGCTCGGGGTGGACTGGATCGAGGGCGGCTGGCCGGGCGCCAACCCGGTCGACGAGCGCTTCTTCGCCGAGCCGCCGGCGCTCGAGCGGGCGCGGCTCGCGGCCTTCGGCATGACGCGGCGGGCCGGGCGCAGTGCCGCCAACGATCCGGGGCTCGTGGCCGTGCTCGGGGCAGGGGCCCCGACCGTGACGCTCGTGGGCAAGGCCTCGGCGCGCCAGGCGGAGGGCGCGCTCGGCGTCACGCGCGAGGAGAACCTCGCGATGATCGCCGATTCGATCCGCGCCGCGGCGGCCCGCGCCGGCGAGGTGATGCTCGACGCCGAGCACTTCTTCGACGGCTACAGGGAGGATCCGGGCTACGCCCTGGCGGCGCTCGAGGCCGCGGCCCAGGCGGGTGCGCGCTGGCTCGTGCTGTGCGACACCAATGGTGGGACCCTGCCGCACGAGGTGGCGGCGATCTGCGAGCGGGTCGTGCAGCGCTTCCCGGGCGAGCGGCTCGGCATCCACGCCCACGACGACACCGGCAACGCGGTCGCCAACAGCCTCGCCGCCGTGCGCGCCGGCATCCGCCAGGTCCAGGGCACCCTGAACGGGCTCGGCGAGCGCTGCGGCAACGCCGATCTGGTGACGCTCCTGCCGACGCTCGTCCTGAAGCTCGGCTTCACGACCGGGGTCTCGGCCGAGGCGCTGCGCGGCCTGACCCAGCTCTCGCGCACCTTCGACGAGGCGTTGAACCGCACGCCGGACCGCCACCGGCCCTATGTCGGCGCCGCCGCCTTCGCCCACAAGGCGGGCCTGCACGCCTCGGCGGTGCTGCGCGATCCCTCCTTCTACGAGCACATCGACCCGGCCGCGGTCGGCAACGAGCGCGACATCCTGGTCTCGGACCAGGCCGGGCGGGCCAACCTGATCGCCCGCATCCGCGGCATGGGGCTCGAGCTCGAGCCGGACGGCGAGCAGGCGGGACGGCTCCTCACCGAGCTCAAGGCGCGCGAGGCGCAGGGCTTCGCCTACGAGGGCGCCTCGGCCTCCTTCGAGCTCCTGGTGCGGCGTACCCTCGACCGTGTGCCCGACCATTTCGAGCTGTCGAGCTTCCGGGTGATCGACGAGCGGCGGCGCAATGCGCGGGGCGAGCTCGTGACGCTCTCCGAGGCGACCACCAAGGTGCGCATCGGGGAGCGCCACTTCTTCACGGTCGCCGAGGGCAACGGCCCGGTGAACGCGCTCGACGCGGCGCTGCGCCAAGCGCTGGCGCCGGTCTACCCCTCGCTCGGCCACATGCAGCTCGTCGACTACCGGGTCCGCATCCTGGCACCCGAGCGCGGCACCGCGGCGGTCACCCGGGTGATGATCGAGAGCGCCGACGACGCCGGTCGGGTGTGGCAGACGGTCGGGGTGTCCGGCAACATCATCGACGCCTCCTACATGGCCCTGCACGACGCCATCACCTGGAAGCTCCTGGTCGACGGCGCCGCGCCGCCGGCCGAGGCCGGCGTGCGGCGGTGAGCCGGCCGGCGGGCTCGCCCGCGCCCTCTGTCGTGCTGGCCCGGCCGCAGCTCGGCGAGAACGTCGGCACGGTGGCGCGGGCGATGCGCAATTTCGGTCTGGCCGAGCTGCGGCTCGCCGCGCCGGCCTGCGGCTGGCCGAATGCCAAGGCGGTGGTGGCCGCCTCGGGCGCGCACGACGTGCTCGGCCGCGCCACGCTGCACGCCTCGGTCGAGGACGCGGTCGCCGACCTGGAGCACCTGTTCGCGACCACCGCCCGCGGCCGCGAGCTCAAGATCCCGATCCTCACCGCCGAGGCGGCGGCCGCCGAGGCGCGGCGGCTCGTGGCCGCCGGGCGGCGCGTGGGCTTCCTGTTCGGCCCGGAGCGGACCGGCCTCGAGAACGAGGAGCTCGTGCTCGCCGACGCGCTCGTCACGATCCCGACCGATCCCGGGTTCGCGTCCTTGAACCTGGCCCAGGCGGTGCTGCTCCTGGGCTACGAATGGCACAAGCAGGGCGACGTCCGGCCGGCGGCGCTGGATCCGGCCGACGCCGAGGCGCCGGCCGGCAAGGGCGAGCTCGCGGGCCTCGTCGCACAGCTCCTGGCGGAGCTCGAGGCGGTCGACTTCTTCAAGAGCCCGGACCGGCGGGTGAGCCTGGGTGCCGCGATCGAGGTCATGCTCGCCCGCAGGCGCCTGACGCTGCCCGAGGTCAACTTGCTGCGCGGCATCGTCAAGGAGCTGGCGCGCGGGGCCGGCCGGGGTTTGACAGGGCGCCCGCCTGGGCTATAAGCCGGCCGGCCGCGATCCCAGCGATCGCGCGGCTGTCGTCGTCCCCACGTCGCCCGAGGCCCGATGAGCAAGCGTGCCGCCGCCAAGTCGAAGATCTGCCGCCGTCTCGGCGTCAACCTCTGGGGCCGGAGCAAGGATCCGCTCGCCCGGCGCAACTACGCACCCGGCCAGCACGGCCAGAAGCGGCGCAAGCTCTCCGGCTTCGCCACCCAGCTCATGGCCAAGCAGAAGCTCAAGGGCTACTACGGCAACGTCGGCGAGCGCCAGTTCCGCCGCATCTACGAGCTGGCGTCCCGCCTGCGCGGCGACACGGCCGAGAACCTGATCGGCCTGCTCGAGCGGCGGCTCGACATGGTCTGCTACCGACTCAACTACGTGCCGACGATCTTCGCGGCGCGCCAGCTCGTCAACCACGGGCACGTCCGGGTCAACGGCAAGCGGGTCAACATCCCGAGCTACATGGTCAAGGACGGCGACGTCATCGAGCTCGGCGAACGCGCCAAGACCATGCCCATGGTGCTCGAGACGCAGCAGCGGCCCGAGCGCGACGTGCCCGACTACCTGCTGCTCGACCCGCGTACCCTGAAGGGGACCTATGTGCGGGTCCCCAAGATGGCGGACGTGCCCTATCCCGTGCGGATGGAGCCGAACCTCGTCATCGAGTTCTACTCGCGCTGAACCCTGGCCGCGGCGCCCGGGCGCGGCGCCGCGTCGCAGGCCGGCGGGCTCGACCCGCCGCCCGCGCGACCGATCTGCTTGGGCATGGGAGACTCCCTGCTGAGCCACGAGCCGCTGGTGCGCGCCGGCGGGTTCCTGCTGGTCCTCGCCGTCATGGCGGTCGCCGAGGCCGCCTCGCCGCGCCGCCGCCGCGAGATCCCGCGCCTTCTGCGCTGGACGAACAACCTGGCCCTGGTCCTGCTCGACACGCTGCTCGTGCGGCTGGCCTTTCCGGTGCTGGCGGTCGGTGTGGCGATGGCGGCCGAGGCGCAGGGCTTCGGGCTGTTCAACCGCCTAGCCGTGCCCGACTGGCTCGCGATCCTCGCTTCGATCGTGATCCTCGATCTGGTCATCTACCTGCAGCACGTGCTGTTCCACGCCGTGCCGGCGCTCTGGCGCCTGCACCGCGTGCACCATGCCGATGTCGAGATCGACGTCACCACGGGCCTGCGCTTCCACCCGATCGAGATCCTGCTCTCGATGGCGATCAAGCTCGCCGCCGTGGCGGCCCTCGGCGCGCCGCCGGTGGCGGTCCTCCTGTTCGAGGTGATCCTGAATGCCATGGCGATGTTCAACCACAGCAACCTGGAGCTGCCCGAGCGGGTCGACCGGCTCCTGCGGCTGGTCCTGGTGACGCCCGACATGCACCGGGTGCACCACTCGATCGAGCGTGTGGAGACCGACTCCAACTACGGCTTCAACCTGTCGCTCTGGGACCGCCTGCTCGGCACCTACCGGCCGCAGCCGGCGGCGGGACATCTGGGCATGACAATCGGCATCGACCGGTTCCGCGACCGCCGCGAGGCCTGGCTCGACCGGCTCCTCACCCAGCCGTTCCGCGACCCGTCCCCGACGCCGGCGGCAGCGCGGCGCTCGCCGGAGGGGGGACCGTCGGCCCCAGCAGGCAGCTGAGATTGCCGCCGGCGAACTCGTCGACGAGCGGCCGCGGGTCGCCCTGCCGCCACAGCAGCCCCTCGAGGCGGCGGGTCTCGGCGCGGTCCGGGAAGCGCGCGCGGTAGGCCTCGACCCAGGCCATGTAGTGGCGGCCGTGGCCGCGCCGCTCGAGGAAGGAGAGATCCTGCCGGCGCCAGTCCTCGGACGGCCCGGGGCTGCGGTTCGAAGCGGCGTAGGCGAGCACCCGGTCCGGCTCGTCCAGGGCGTCGAGCAGGAAGCGGATGGCCGCATGCAGGCTCCTGCCGTCGATCTCGAGGCCCCAGAGATCGTAGCCCTGGGCGGCGGCCAGCTCGGCCAGGAGCACGAGCGAGGCGATCGCCTGGCGCTGGTACCAGAGCGCCCGGGCGCCGCGCGCCGTCTCGAGCGGGAGGCTGCCGTCGGGGCGCATGTCGGCGAGCGCGCGGCGGAAGGTGGTGAGCCCGAGGGCCAGGGCAGCGTCGTCGCCGGCGAGCGCACCCCAGGCCATGACCGCGCCGGCCGCCAGATATGCGTGGTTGTTGCGGGCGGAGACCTCCTCCGGCCGCTGTGCGGCGAGCCGGGCGCGGGCGGCCTCGGCGAGCCGCCCGAGCCAGGCGTCGATCCGGCGGCGTGCGGCCGGGCTCGCCTCGGGCGCGTCGCGGACCAGCGCCCAGGCGACGATCGCGGGCAGGAGGAAGCGGTTGACGGTGAAGCGGGTGGTGGCGTCGTCGCGGCCGGGTGCCAGCAGCGCCTCGGACCGCGACCAGCGGTCGAGCGCCTTGACCAGGACGGCGCGCAGCTCCGGGTCGTCGTCGGCGAGCGTGGCGGCACCGGTGCGCATGACGAGCCAGGCCACCGGGTTGAGCCGGGTGTCGGTGGCGTTCCCCTCGGTCGGCTCGAGCGGTCCCGGGGCCGGCCAGGTGCGCAGCCGCAGATCCTCGGCCGAGCAGAGTGCCAGGGCCGCCGGCCCGGCCGCGCGGAGCTCGGCGCGCCGGGATGCGGGATCGACCAGGACGATGCCGGGCCGGCGGACCAGCGCTGCCGACCGGCCGTGCTCGGGCGCCGGGACCGTTCCGCTGCAGCCCGCCAGGAGCGCCGCCACGAGCCAGACGGCGGCCGGCGCGGGGCGCCTGGACAGGCCGCCGCCGGTCGCTAGCCTAGGCGGCATGAGCAAGGCCGGCACCCCGTCCGCCCGTCGCTCCGCGCGGCTCCGCCGCGTGGCACTCGTCTGGATCCTGCTCGCCTGGGGCTCGGGCGGTGCGGCTGCCGCCGAGCCGCTCGATCTCCGTTATGTCATCGAGGTGGCGGGCGTGCGCATCGCCGAGCTGGCGCTCACCGTGACCGAGGCCGAGGGCGGCACGCGCAGCCGGCTGGTGATGGAATCGGTCGGCCTCGCGGCCGCCTGGTCGGCGGCCCGCTCGCAGCTCGTGAGCGTGATGCGGCGCGACGCCGAGGGCCGGACCGCGCCGGTCCGCTTCGAGGCGCAGCACAGCAAGCGCGACCGCGAGCGCGAGATCAGCATCCGCTACGATGCCGGCGGCGCCATCACCGCGCTGGAGCTGTCGAGCCAGGGGCGGCGGCGCGACAGCGAGGTGCCGGTCGAGCTGCGCGTCGGCACCGTCGATCCGCTGACCGCGCTGGAGCGCCTTCGGGCCTGGCTGGCGGCGGCCGCGCTCGGGCGGGCCGAGCCCTCGATCACCGTGCCGATCTTCGACGGCCGCAAGCGGCTCGACCTCGAGGCGCACTATCTGGGTCCGGCGACGGCCGAGGACCGGCCGGGCGAGGCGGCGCTCGAGCTCGCCGTGCGGCTGATCGGCCGCTACGGCTTCGACGAGGACGACGAGCTGATCGAGCTGCCGCAGGGCGAGCGGCCGGCACCGATGCGCGTGCTGGTCAGCCGCGACGCGGCCCTGGCGCCGCTGCGCGTGGAGGCACCGGACCGGCGCATCGGGCCGGTCATCAGCCTGGTGCGCGACTGCCGCCAGGACCGCTGCCCGCCGCCGGGCGGGTGAGCCGGCCCTCAGGCGGCGGTGGCCACGCCCTTCTCGGACAGGAGCGTGGCGAGCTCGCCCGACTGCGCCATCTCGGTGACGATGTCGCAGCCGCCCACGAGCTCGCCCTTGACGTAGAGCTGCGGGAAGGTCGGCCAGCTCGAGAACTCCTTGAGCCCCTGGCGCAGGTCCGGGTCCTCGAGGACGTTGTAGGACTGGAAGCGGACCCCGGCGTTCGAGAGGATCTGCACCACCCGCGCCGAGAAGCCGCACATCGGGAAGACCGGCGTGCCCTTCATGTAGAGCACCACCTCGTCGGCCGCGAGCTGCTCGCGGATCCGCCCGAACACCGCCTCGCTCATCCCCGTCTCCCGCCCTTCCTGGCTCAGCCCGGCACGCGCGTCTCGAGGGCGAGCGCGTGCAGCTCGCCCCCCATCCGCCCGCCCAGCGCCCGATAGACGATCTGGTGCTGCTGCAGCCGCGACTTGCCGCGGAACGCCTCGGAGATCACCACCGCCCGGTAGTGGTCGCCGTCGCCGGCCAGATCCTGGATCGCCACCTGCGCATCCGGCAGGGCGGCGCGGATCAGCCGCTCGATCTCCTCGGCCGGCATCGCCATGGCCCGTATCCCCTATCCGGCCGCGCGCTCCCCCATGAGGGACGGCAGCCAACCCTCGCTCGCGGCGCGCAGCGCCGCGAGCGATATGGGCGGGCAGCGGCCGAGCGTCAACGCGTCGCCGCCGAGACCCCCGATCTCCGCCGCCGGCACGCCCGCGGCGGTGGCCGCCTCGAGCAGGGGGGCGAGCCCGGCCGGCTCCACGGCGAGCAGGTAGCGGGCCTGATCCTCGCCGAACAGCCAGCCGGTCGGGTCCTGGGCCGCCACCGGCAGGAGGGTCGCCCCGGTGCCGGCGGCGAGGCAGAGCTCGGCCACCGCCACGGCCAGCCCGCCGTCCGAGAGGTCCTGGCAGGCGCGCACCCGGCCGGCCGCGATCTGCGCCGCGACGAAGGTCCCGTTGCGCCGCTCGACGGCGAGATCGACCGGCGGGGGGGCGCCCTCCTCGCGGCCCAGGATCTCGCGCAGGAAGAGCGAGGCGCCGAGCCAGCCCGTGCACTCGCCCACGAGCACGAGCAGGTCGCCCTCCCGTGCCGCATCGAGCCGGACGAGCCGGTCCACGTCCTCGACCAGCCCGAGCGCGCCCACCTGCGGAGTCGGCAGGATCGCGCGGCCCTCGGTCTCGTTGTAGAGCGAGACGTTGCCCGAGACGACCGGGAAGTCGAGCGCCCGGCAGGCCTCGGCCATCCCCTCGATGCAGGCGACGATCTGTCCCATCACCGGGGGGCGTTCGGGGTTGCCGAAGTTGAGGCAGTCGGTGATCGCGAGCGGGCGGGCGCCGACCGCCACCAGGTTGCGCCAGGCCTCGGCGACCGCCTGGCGGCCGCCCTCGCGCGGATCGGCGGCGCAGTAGCGCGGCGTGCAGTCGGTGGTCAGCGCCAGGGCCCTGTTCGTGCCGTGCACGCGCACGACCGCAGCACCCAGGCCGGGCGGGACGATCGTGTCGGCGCCCACGAGCCAGTCGTACTGCTCGAAGATCCACCGCTTGCTCGCCAGATCCGGCGAGCCGAGCAGGCGGAGGAGCGAGTTGCGGGCGTCGTCGCCCGTGGGGAGGAAGGCCGGGTCGAGCGGTCGCGGCGCGGCCGGCGGCGTGGCCGGGCGGTCGTAGACCGGCGAGGCGCCGCTCACCGGGGCCACCGGCAGGTCGGCCACGACGCGGCCGCCGTGGCGGATCACCATGCGGCCGGTGTCGGTCACCCGCCCCACGACCGCGAGGTCGAGCCCCCATCTGGCGAAGATGGCGGCGGCTTCCGCCTCGCGCCCGGCCTCGAGCACGAGGAGCATGCGCTCCTGGCTCTCCGAGAGCATGATCTCGTAGGCCGTCATGCCGGCCTCGCGCAGCGGCACGGCATCGAGGTCGAGCTCGATGCCGGTCCCGCCGCGGTCCGCCATCTCGAAGGAGGAGGAGGTGAGCCCCGCCGCTCCCATGTCCTGGATGGCGACGATGCCGTCGCGCTCCATGAGCTCGAGGCAGGCCTCGATCAGCAGTTTCTCGGTGAACGGATCGCCCACCTGCACGGTCGGGCGCAGCGAGGTGTCGGCAGCGCTGAACTCGGCCGAGGCCATGGTGGCGCCGTGGATGCCGTCGCGGCCGGTCTTGGCGCCGACATAGACCACGGGATTGCCGATGCCGGCGGCGCGCGCGTAGAACACGCGGTCGGCGCGCGCCACGCCGACGCACATCACGTTGACGAGGATGTTGCCGTCGTAGGCGCGGTGGAAGGTGCACTCGCCGCCGACCGTGGGCACGCCCACGCAGTTCCCGTAGCCGGCGATGCCCGCCACCACGCCGCCGAGCAGGTGGCGGGTCCGCGGCTGCGCGGGATCGCCGAAGCGGAGCGCATCGAGGAGCGCCACCGGCCGCGCCCCCATCGTGAACACGTCGCGCAGGATGCCACCCACGCCCGTGGCTGCCCCCTGGTAGGGTTCGATGAAGGAGGGGTGGTTGTGGCTCTCCATCTTGAAGACGGCGACCAGTCCGTCGCCGATGTCGACCACGCCGGCGTTCTCGCCCGGTCCACAGACCACCCAGGGTGCGCTGGTCGGGAACTTCTTCAGGTGGATCTTCGAGGACTTGTAGGAGCAGTGCTCCGACCACATGACCGAGAAGATGCCGAGCTCGACGAGGTTGGGGGGGCGACCGAGGATCTCCTCGATCCGCGCATACTCGGCACGGTCGAGCTTGTGGTGGGCCAGGAGCTCGTCGCTCGGGGCGCTCATCGGGCGGCTCGGGCTCAGGCGGCGGCCAGGAGGGAGGCGAACAGCGGCCGGCCGTCCTCGCTGCCGAGCAGCGGGTCCACGGCCCGTTCGGGGTGCGGCATGAGGCCCAGCACGTTGCCGCGCGGGCCGAGCACACCCGCGATGTCGGCCACCGAGCCGTTCGGGTTGTCGAGGTAGCGGAAGGCGATCCGGCCCTCGCCCTCGAGCCGGGCGAGCCCCTCGCGGTCGATCACGTAGTTGCCGTCGTGGTGCGCCACCGGGATCGCCACCGGACCGGCGCCGAAGGCGCTCGTGAAGGGCGTGTTGCGGTTGGCGACGGCGAGGCGGACGGTGCGGCAGACGAAGCGCAGGCCGGCGTTGCGCACGAGGGCGCCGGGCAGGAGGCCGGCCTCGGTCAGGATCTGGAAGCCGTTGCAGATGCCGAGCACGTAGCCGCCGCGCTCGGCGTGCCGGCGGACCGCCGCCATGATCGGCGCGCGCGCGGCGATCGCCCCGCAGCGCAGATAGTCACCGAAGGAGAAGCCGCCCGGGAGCCCGACGAGGTCGACCGGCGGCAGCTCGCGATCGGCGTGCCAGACGCGGGCGACCTTCTGCCCGAGGCAGGTCTCGAGGGCGACCGCCAGGTCACGGTCGCAGTTCGAGCCGGGAAAGGTGATCACGGCGGCGCGCAAGGCCCAGGGCTCCGCGGGTCCGGGGGCGCCCGCTTGGTAGCCGTCGTGCTCCGCGCCCGCAAGCGCGGTGCTTGGGCTCTCAGAGTTCAACCCACATCCGCAGCAGGTTGCGGAAGCTCTTGTCGACGAGCTCGAAGACCTCGCCCTTGCCCTGCTCGTCGAACAGCCGGCGGCGGGCGGTGTCGAGCTCGAAGAGGAGCTCGCGACGGGCGGAGTCGCGGACCCGGCTCTGCAGCCAACCGACGCAGGCGAGCCGGGTCCCGCGCGTCACGGTCTCGACCCGGTGCAGCGTGGTCGAGGGATAGAGCACGAGATGGCCTGGCTCGAGCTTGAAGCCCTGTTCGCCCGCGGTGCTCTCGACGACGAGTTCGCCGCCGCCGTAGGCGGCCGGGTCGGCGAGGAAGAGGGTGAAGGAGAGATCGGAGCGCACCCCGCCCATCACCGCGTCGTCGACGTGCCGCCCGTAGCCCATCCCGGCCTCGTAGCGGCTCAGGAGCAGCGGGCCGAAACGGTGCGGCCGGGCGGCCGTGGCGAACACCGGGTGGGCCTCGAGCCGGCGTTTCAGCCGGGCGAGGATCGCCTCCGCGAGCGGGTCGTCGCCGGCCGCCTGCAGGTTCGACTTGACCCCGCGCGCCGCCCAGCCGGCCGTCGACTTGCCGTCGACGAACCGGATCCTTTCCGTGGTCGCCACGATCTCGGCCAATTCCGCCGGGGTTAGAATTTCTCCAATGCAAATGATCACGGCGGTCACTCCCGGCACTCGACTTTACCAGACCAGAGTGAGTATCCTGCGTTTCCGTTGGACGCAACGATCGCGTCGTGGAGCGAATGAGAATGAATCGAAGGAAGATCTGGCTCGGCGTGGGCGCGGCCGTGCTTTTGCCCGGTGCGGCCGAGCTCGTGCCCGAGAGCTCCCGGCTCCTGTTGCGCCGCGCCCGGGCGGCCGGCGCCGAGGGCGGTGAGGGTGGTGAAGGCGGCGAAGGTGGCGAAGGCGGGGAGGGCGGGATCGACCCCGAGGCGGCACGGCGTGATCCGGTCGTCTTCGGCACCGCCCTCGCCGTGGTCGACGCCCATCTGCTCGCCGGGCTCGCCGCGATCGAGGCCGGGGAGCGCGAGCTCGGCGCCACGCTCTTCGGTCACGCCATCGCCGAGGTCTACGTCGACCTCGAGCCGACCCTCGAGGCGCGCGGGGTCCGGCCCTTCCTGGCCGACCTCGAGAAGGCCCAGGCGGTCGCCGAGAAGGGCGGTCCGGCCGAGATCCGCGCGGCGGTCGACCGGGTACTGGCGGTGACCGCCGCGGCCATGGAGAAGGCTCCGAGCGACGGTCGCTCGCGGCCCGCGGTGGAGGCCGGCGTGCTCGCCGAGACGATCGACCGCGCCGCCCTCCAGTACCAGTCGGCGGCGGCGCGGCCGGACGATCTCGAGGCCTATCTCGACGGCGTGGGCTGGAAGCTCGTGGCCGAGCGGAAGGCGGCGAGCCTCCTGCCGGAGCTCTCGAAGAGCCGGGCCGAGGCCGCGACCGCCCTTTCGGCGGCACTCGCCGCGCTGAAGCCGCTCTATCCGGCGGCCCGTCCCGGCGCACCCGCCGATGCCGGTGCGGCGCTCGCCGCCGCCTCGAAGGCCAAGCTCGCGGTAGCGGACTTGCGCTGAACACCACCCCGGTCGGCGGGCGGTCGCCGCCCGCCGACCCCCGCCGCTCGGCGGTCCCTCACTCGGGGATCTCGACCTCCCAGCTCTCGATCACCGGGTTGGCGAGGAGCTGCGCGCACATCGCCTGCACCCGCTCGCGCGCCGCCGCGCGGTCCTCGCCTTCGAGCTCGAGCTCGATCACCTTGCGCCGGGCCACCGCGCGGACTTCCTCGAACCCGAGACCCTGGAGCGCGCGGCCGATCGCCACCGCCTCCGGGTCGAGCACGCCGTCCTTGAACCGGATCGTGACGATCGCCCGCATCGGCTCCTTCCGTCCTGACCGGCCGGCAGGCTACGTGCCGCAGTTGCAAAAACAAGGGGCGGCGTTAACGGTCCGGCAAAGATCGCGGGTGCACAACCGGGGCGCGCCGATCGTTTGGCGCGGCGCCGCGCGACACGGACGGGGGCCGAATCGACAGTGCCGGCGGACGGGCTCGACAGCGCCGGGTTGGAGCGGCTGACGTGGCTCGTGACACGGGCGCTCGCCGTGCCGTTCTCGGCCGTCTGTCTGGTCGAGGGCGAGCGGCTGCGCGTGGTCGCGTGCCAGGGTCTGGAACCGGTCGAGCTGCCGCGGCACGGCACGCTTCCCGGCCACACGCTCGACCGCGGCGAGCTCACGCTGATCCCGGACCTCGCGGAAGCCCCGGGCGCGCCACCCGGACCCCTCGTCGCCGGCCGTCCGCTCCGCTTCTACGTGGGCGTGCCGCTGCGCGATCCCGACGGGGAACCGGCCGGGACGTTGTGTGCCGGCGACCTCGTGCCGCGTCGGCTCGATGCCGAAGGCATCTCGCTGCTCGGGGCGGTGGCCGAGCTGGCGGCCGACCAGTTCCGCCTCCGCCGCGAGCTCGCCGAGCGCGCCCGGGCGCTCGGAGCGCTCGCCGACGGCGAGCGGCGGTTCAAGGACTTCGCCGAGATCGCCTCGGACTGGTTCTGGGAGACCGACGCGGAGCTCCGCTACACGTGGCTGTCCGACGGCGTCCGCGAGCAGATGGGGATCGAGCCGGACTGGCACTACGGCAAGACCCGCCTGGAGCTCGCCGCCCGCGACGCCGACAGGGCGGTCGTGCAGGCGATCCACGAGCGGATGCTGCGGCGCGAGCCCTATCGGGACGTGGAGTATCTGCGCCGCGGCCCGGGCGTCGAGCACTGGCTGCGGGTGAGTGGCAAGCCGGTCTTCGATCGGGCGGGGACGTTCCTCGGCTATCGCGGGACGGGCCGCGACATCACCGAGGCGAAACGCCGCGAGCAGCGCGCGCGGGAGGCGGAGGAGCGCTACCGGCGGCTGGTCGAGCTGTCGCCGGACGGGATCGTCGTCCACCGCGAGGGGCGGCTCGTCTTCGCCAACGCCAAGGCCGTCGAGATCCTGGGCGGCCGCTGCCTGGACGACGTGCTCGGGGTCTCCTCGCTCGATCTCTGCGAGCCGGCCTACCGCGAGGCGGTGGCGGAGCGGATCCGGCGCCTGCAGCAGCCGGGCACGGAGCTCGAGCCGTTCGAGTTCCGCATGCGCCGCCTCGACGGCTCCGTGATCGACGTCGAGACACGGGCCGTGACCGTGATGGAGGACGGTCGACCGGCAGCTCAGGTCGTGCTGCGCGACGTGACCGAGCGCAAGCGGCTCGAGGCGGAGCGGGCCGAGGCCGAGGAGCGCTACCGGGCGCTGGTCGAGCTCAGCCCCGACCCCGTGATCCTGGTCGAGGACGGGCGCTTCGCCTTCGCCAACCGGCCGGCGGCCGAGCTGTTCGGTGTCGGGACGCCGGCCGAGCTCGCCGGACGGTCGGTCTACGACTTCCTGCCGCAGGAGCGGCACGCGGTCGTCCGGGAGCGGCACGCGACGCCGCGCGGCGAGGGCGAGCCGCTGCCGCCGATCGAGCTCGAGATCGTGCGGCCCGACGGCACGCGTGTCGAGGTCGAGGCCAAGGGCTCGCTCGTCCTCCATCACGGCCGGCGGATGCTGCTCGGCGTCCTGCGCGACATCGGTGCGCGCAAGGCCGCCGAGCGGGCCCTCGAGGAGGCCGAACAGCGATGGCGCCGCCTCGTGGAAATGCTGCCCGACGCCGTCCTTCTCCTCGACGGTGACACGATCCTCCTCGCCAACCGGAGCGCCGCACGGCTCTACGGCGTGGAGACCAGCGCCCACCTCGTCGGCCGATCCTCGCTCGCCTTTCTCTCGCCGGAGCTCCGCCCACGTTCGGCGGCTCGATTGCGTCAGCTGATCGCCGCAGGCGGCGAGCTACCGCCCGTGGAAGCGCTGGTCCGCCGTGCCGACGGGACCGAGGTCCACGTCGATAGCCGAGCGGTGCTCGTCGAAGAGGCGGGCAGGCGCCTCGTCCTGGCCGTCCTCCGCGACGTGACGGAACGCAAGGCCGCCGAGCGGGCCCTTGCGGACGCCGAGGAGCGCCACCGTACCCTGGTCGAGGTCGCCCCGGTCGGGATCCTCGTCTACCGCGACGGCCGCTACCGCTACGCCAATCGCGCCGCGGCCGGGATCCTGGGCGCGCCCGACCCGTCGGCCCTCGTCGGCGTGGATCCGTTCGAGCTGATCACCGAGCCCTTCCGCGCCGCGATCCGCGCGCGCGCCGACCGGGTCCTGGCGACCGGCCTCACCGCACCGCCGGTGGAGATCGAGATGCGCCGGCTCGACGGCCGGCTCGTGACGGTCGAGACGGTCACGGCTGCGATCCACGACCGCGGCGAGCGCGCGCTGCAGATCGTCATGCGCGACGTGAGCGAGCGCAAGGCGGCCGAACGCGCGCTCAAGGAGGCCGAGGAGCGCTGGCGCTCGCTGGTAGAGTTGAGTCCCGAGGCGGTCCTGTTGCTGCGCGACGGCCGCTACGTCTTCGCCAACCGGCGTGCCGCCGAGCTCTTCGGGGCGGCCGAACCGGGCGAGCTGGTCGGGCGCTCGCCGGCCGAGTTCTTCCTCGAAGCCTATCGCCCGCTGATCGCGGAACGGGGTGAGAAGTTGCTCCGCGAGGGCGGCCGGGTCCCGCCGATCGAAGTCCAACTCCGCCGGCTCGACGGGCGGGTGATCGACGTCGAGACTTCCGGCACCCTGGTCCTCGACGGCGGTCGGCCGGCGATCCAGACCGTGTTGCGCGACATCACCGAGCGCAAGGCGGCCGAACGGGCGCTCAAGGAGGCCGAGGAGCGACATCGCACCCTGGTCGAGGTCGCCCCGGTCGGGATCCTCGTCTACCGCGACGACTGCTACCGCTACGCCAATCGCGCCGCCGCCTCGATCCTGGGCGCGGCGGGCCCGGGCGAGCTCGTCGGGCTCGACCCCTTCGCGCTGATCCTCGAGCCCTACCACGAGGCGATCCGTGCCCGCTCGATCCGGCTCCTCGAGGGTGGCCCCTGCGAGCCTCCGCTGGAGATCGAGATGCGCCGGCTCGACGGCGCCGTCGTCTCGGTCGCCACCCGCGGCGTCCCGATCCGGGAGGCCGGGCGGCCGGCGATCCAGATCCTCATCGAGGACGTTTCCGAACGCAAACGCCTGGAATCCGAGCTCCGTCGGCTCGCCTACCACGACGCACTGACCGGCCTGCCCAACCGCACGCTGTTCTTCGACCGCCTGGGCCAGGCACTCCACCGGAGCGAGCGCGAGGGTCGCAGCGGCGCCTTCCTGCTGCTCGATCTGGACGGTTTCAAGCAGGTCAACGACGCGTTCGGTCACGATGCCGGCGACGCGCTCCTGCGTGGTGTGGCGCGGCGCCTCCTGCGCGTCACGCGACGCTCCGACACCGTGGCGCGGCTGGCGGGCGACGAGTTCGCCCTCCTGCTCTACCCGATCCGCGACGCGGCCACCGTGGAGCGGGTCGCCGACCGGATCCGGGCCGCCTTGACGGCGCCGGTCCGCCACCGCGGCCGCTCCCTGCAGGCTCGGTCCAGCATCGGTGCCGCCGTCTTTCCCGACGCCGGCACGACCGTCGACACGCTCGCCAAGCACGCCGACCTGGCGCTCTACCGCGCCAAGGCCGAGGGCAGGGGTGGGCTCGCCCTGGTCGACCGGGCGATGTGGCTGGCGTTCACCGAGCGGATCCGTCTCGGCGAGGAGCTCCGCGAGGCCATCGCCGGCGATGCCATCGAGCTCGCCTACGAGCCGCGCTGCGCCCTGGACGACGGGCGGCCCGTGGCGGTCGAGGCGGTGCCCCTCTGGTCGCATCCGCAGCTCGGCGCGATCGAGGCGGCGACCCTGGTCGAGCTCGCCGGCGAGTGCGGGCTCGTCGCGAGGCTCGCCCCGCGGCTCCTGGCACGGGCGCTCGACGAGTGCCGGGCGCGCGACGGCGCCGGCTTGCCCGCCCTGCCGCTCGCGATCGACCTGCCGGCCGGACATCTCGTCGGCGAGGGCAGCGCCGCGCAGATCCTGGAGCAGCTGCGCGCCCGCGACCTTCCTCCCGCGCGCCTCGCCATCGAGGTCGCGGAGAACGCGTTCCAGGATCGCCATGCGCCGACCCTGGTCGAGACGCTCGCGCGGCTGCGCGCGGCCGGCGTGACGATCCTGCTCGACCGGTTCGGCGCGGGGAGCTGCAGCATGCGCCCGCTCATCGACCGGCTGGTCGACGGTGTGAACTTCCTGGCCGGGCCTGCATCCGCCGAGGACGGCACGACCGCGGCGCCGGCCCTGGCGGCGAGCCTCGCCGGGGTCGCGGCCCCGCTCGGCCTGCAGGTGACCGCGCTCGGCGTGGCGAGCGAGGAGCAGCGGCGGTCGCTCGCGGCCCTGGGCTGTGGCCGAGGCCAGGGACCGCTCTGGTCGAAGCCCCTCTCCGCCGACGCCCTGGTCACTTGGCTGCGCCGGTCGGCGGCGGACCCCACCTGTCCGTGCGCGCTCTCCGGCGGGCCGATCCTGCCGCGTCCGGAGCCTACTGCACCGCCTCGGGCCCCTTGAGGTCGCGCGGGCCGGCCTCGGGGAGGATGCCGAGCCGGCGCGCGATCTCGGCATAGCCCTCCTGGACGTTGCCGAGATCGCGGCGGAAGCGGTCCTTGTCGAGCCGCTCGTTGGTGCGCGCGTCCCAGAGCCGCATGTTGTCGGGGCTGAGCTCGTCGGCCACCACGATGCGCATGTCCTCCTCCTCCCAGAGCCGGCCGAACTCGACCTTGAGGTCGATCAGCCGGAGGCCGGCTCCGGTGAACAGGCCCAACAGATAGTCGTTGATGCGCAACGACAGGTTCAGGATCTCGTCGAGCTCCTGATAGGAGGCCCAGCCGAACGCGGTGATGTGCTCCTCGGTGACCATCGGATCGCCGAGCTGGTCGTTCTTGTAGTAGTACTCGACGATCGAGCGCGGCAGGGCGGAGCCCTCCTCGAGCGCGAAGCGCTGGGCGATGCTGCCGGCCGCGACGTTGCGGACCACCACCTCGATCGGGATGATCTCGACCTCCTTGATCAGCTGCTCGCGCATGTTGAGCCGGCGGACGAAGTGGGTCGGGATCCCGATCTCCCCGAGCTTCATCATCAGATACTCGGAGATCCGGTTGTTCAGTACGCCCTTGCCGGTGATGATCGCGTGCTTCTTGTTGTTGAACGCGGTGGCGTCGTCCTTGAAGTATTGGATGAGGGTGCCGGGCTCGGGGCCCTCGTAGAGGATCTTGGCCTTCCCCTCGTAGACCTGCCTGCGTCGGGCCATGGTCCCAAAGCCTCGTGCGCACGGGAGAGGCGCGCCACCACGGGCGCCGGCCGGCTGGCGCTGCGGCCGGACCCGCTCCGGTATAGGCGGCCCGGGCGAGCCGCACAACGCGCCTCGCCGCCCCTCCGTCAGGCCCGCCCCTCGCGCCACCAGGCGGCGGCCGCGGCGCCGAGCAGGAGGGCGAGCGCGAGC
>JBBIIE010000040.1:0-22965 GCA_037446605.1 Geminicoccaceae bacterium
GGGTCAACGCCCGCCGCGGCTCGCCCGCACCGGCCCGCAGCGCCTCGCCGCGACCGGCGGCGGCCGGAGCGCGGGTGCGGCTCGCCGGCGTGGGCGGGATCCGCGCCCGCTCGCCCCCGCCGCCCACCCGCGAGGAAGCCCGCCGCGCCTCTTCCGAAAGCGGCCAGCCGGCGAGCTCGGCCGCCACCTGGACGCACTCGACGAGCGCCGCGCCCTGGGTGAGCTTGCGGTGCGCCTTCATGTCGCCGTCGCGGTAGGCGTTGACGATCCGGAACTCCATCGGGTCCATGCCGATCGCGCGGGCCACCACGTCCATGTGGGACTCGAGGGCGAAATCGCCGCCCGTCACGCCGAACCCGCGCATCGCCGAAGACGGCGTGCGGTTCGTGAAGACGCACCAGGAATCGACCCAGACATTGGGGATGTAATAGGGACCCGGATGGTGGGCGGCGGATTTGATCGTGCCGTAGGTCGACAACCGCGAATAGGCGCCGGCGTCGTGATAGTGGGTGATCCTGCGGGCGACGATCCGCCCGTCGCGCATCACCCCGTCCTCGATGCAGATCCGTTCGGCCCCGCGCGGGCTCGAGACCTGCATCTCCTCGGCGCGCGAGAAGACGTAGCGCACGGGCCGGCCGGTGAGCATGGCGGCGAGCACGGCCAGGGGCTCGACCACCGTGTCGACCTTGCCGCCGAAGCCGCCGCCCACCGTGCCGCCGATGAAGTGCAGCCGGTTGCTCTCGATCTTCAATTGCGCCGCCGTGTTGTCGAGCGAGAAGAAGAGCCCTTGGGTGCAGGTGTAGACGGTGAAGCGGCCGTCCTCGGCCGGCACGACGATGCAGCCGTTGGTCTCGAGCGGCGCGTGCTCGATCGGCGACATCTGGTAGCGCCCGCTCACGACGAGATCGGCCGAACGAAGTGCCGCCTCGACGTCGCCGAAGCGGATCTGCTGGCAGTCGTAATCGCCCCAATAGCGGAACCAGTTGCGGCCGATGTACTCGTTGACGAGCGGTGCGCCGGGCTTCAACGCTTCCTCGACGTCGAACACGGCCGGCAGAGGCTCGTAGTCGACCCGCACCTTGGCCACCGCCTCGGCCGCGGCGCGCGGGTTCTCGGCGAGCACGGCCACGATCGGCTCGCCCAGATACCGCACCTTGCCGTCGGCGAGCGCCGGCTCGTCGTCCACGCCGAAATTGAAGATCGTCAGGATGTTGTGCGCCTTCTTGGGCAGATCGGCATGGCGCAGGATCCGCCGCACCCCCGGCACGCGCTCGGCAGCGGTCGTGTCGATCGACCGGATCCGGGCGTGGTGTTCGGTCGAGCGCACACAGCGCAGATGCAGGAGCCCGCTCACCGGATGGTCGGCGAAGAAGGTCGACCGGCCCGTGACGTGGCCCTCGATGTCCTGACGGCGGACCGGTCGGCCGACCAGGCGCAGATCGTCGTCGCGCTCGTCGGCGAAGAGCTCCTTGCGGATCCGCATCCCCGTCCCTCCGCTCAGCCGCGCCGGCCGGCCATCCGCCGGGCGGCCTCGAGGATCGCCTCGACGATCGGCGTGTAGCCGGTGCAGCGGCAGACGTTGCCGGCGATCGCCTCGATCACCTGCTCGCGGGTCGGCCGCGGCTCGCGGTCGAGGAGTGCTTTGGCGGCGATCAGCATCCCCGACGTGCAGAACCCGCACTGGGCGGCGAAGCCGTCCATGAAGGCCTCCTGCAGGGGATGGAGCCGCGGCCCGTCGGCGAGGCCGCGCAGGGTCTCGACCCGGCGGCCAGCCGCCGCCTCGGCGAGCATCAGGCAGGAGAGCACGGGCTCGCCGTCGACCAGCACGGTGCAGGCGCCGCAGGTCCCCTGCAGGCAGCCGGCCTTGGGGGAGGCGTCGCCGAGCCGCTGGCGCAGCAGCGAGAGCAGGCTCTCGCCGCCCGCGGCGACCGCCACCACCTCGCTGCCGTTCAGGGTGAGCTGGACCGCGCTCGCCATCGACGCCTCCCTCAGCGCTCGCCGAGCAGCAGCCGGCGGAGCTGCACGCCCACCACCCTGCGCCGGTACCAGGCCGACGCGAGCGCGTCGGTCGGCGGATCGCCCTCGCGCGCCGCCGCGGCGACCGCGGGTGCGACACCTTCGGCCGTGAGCGGCCGCCCCTCGAGCGCGTGCTCGATCCCGCGCGCCCGGATCGGCCGCGGGGCCATGGCCCCGAGCGCCACCCGCGCCCCGCTCACCCGCCCGCCGCTCGTCGGCAGGTAGGCCGCGATCGTCACGACCGCGGCACCCTTGGGATGCGTCCGCGTCATCTTGCGGAAGCGGAAGGCGGCCGGATCGGCCGGCCGCTCGAAGCTCACCGCGACGACCAGCGGTCGCGGCGCCCGATCGCGGCTCGCGAGGAACTCCTCGAGAACGACCTCGCGGGCGCCGAAGCCCGAGGCGAGCTGGACCCGCGCGTCGAGGGCCAGGAGTGCCGCGGCGAAATCGCCGTAGGGATGCGCGGCGAACAGGTTGCCGCCGACCGTGGCCATGGTGCGGACCGCGGGGCCGCCCACCGCGCGCGCCACGGGGTGGAGGAAGGCGAGCTCGCGCGAGGCCAGGACCTGCGCCATCGTCACCCCGGCGCCGAGCTCGATCCGCCCACCCGCCGCGCGCATGCGGGCGAAGGTGGGATCGGTCGTGCGCACGATCGTCGAGAAGGAGACGTCGCCCTCGTTGACGGCGCGCATCAGGAGCGTGCCGCCGGCGAGGAACCGGGCGCCACGGTCGGCCTGGAGGAGGCTCGCGGCCTCGGTGAGCGTCGCTGTCGTGCGGACCTCGAGCGGCACGGCCTCAGCCCTCCCCGGCCCGTTCGACGATCGCCCGGATCGCCCGGAACCCGGCGATCTGGACCTCCTCCTGGACCAGCCGGCGCATCGCTGCCTCCTCGCCCGGGCGGGTCGTGAAGCGCGCCCGCCAGAGCGCGAAGGTCAGGTCCCCGTCGGTCACCGGCAGGAGACGCACGGTCGCCACGTAGTTGAAGAGCGGCACTGGCGTGTCCAACAGACAATAGGTGAAGCTCTGCTCGAGGTCGGAGAGTGCCAGGAGCTGCTCGCGCAGTTCCGAGCCGTCCCGCAGCACGAAGCGGCGCACGCAGCCCACCCGGTCCGACGGCTCGCCGCGCTCGATGGCGCTCTCCGCCACGATCGGATGCCAGCGGTCGTGGCCGTTGAAGTCGCGCACGACCTCCCAGACCCGGTCGGTCGGGGCGGCGAGGGTCGTGCTGGTCGTGACCTCGAGCACCCGCCTCAGCTCCCGAGCTGGCGCTTCAAGGCGTCGAAGCCGGCCTGGAAGACCGTCCGCCCGATCATGGCGACGAGCTCGGCCTCGCGCGCCGGATCGCAGGTGAACTCCGCCGACCATTCGGCGAAGGTCCGATCCCCGTCGGTCACGGGCGTGAGCCGGAGCGTGGCCACGTAGTCGGAAAGCGGCATCGGGCTCTCGAGGATGCTGTAGGTGCAGAAATATTCGTAGTCCGAGAGCCCCAAGAGCCGCTCGCGGATCCGCTCGCCGTTGCGGAGCCGGAAGTCGCGCACGCAGCCCACGCGATCCGCGGGCTCGCCGTTCTCGATCCGGCTCTCGGCGATCGCCGGATGCCAGGAGGGCAGGCCGTTGAAGTCGCGGATCCGCCCCCAGACGCGGCCGACCGGGGCGGGGATCACGCTCGAGACGTAGACGCGCGCCACGGCTCAGGCCCCCTGCCCGCCGCCCGAGCCACCGCCACCGCCGCCCTCGCGCTCGGCTGCCTCGCGCCGGGCCTTGTCCTTCTCCGCCTCGCGGCGGATCGCATCCATGTCGCGCGCCTCGCGGATCAGCCCGCCCATGCGCGCGAGCGAGCCACCCTCGATGCCGATGTCCTTGAGCAGGGCGTCGATCATGGGTGCCTGGACCCGGTAGCGGAGCGCCGAATCGATCACCTCGTCGGTGGTGTTGCGCCGGTCGCCGCCCGAACCGGCGCCGCCCAGCCCGTCGATCTGCAGGATCTTGATCCCCTCGATCTTCTCGAGCGGACGCACGCTCTCGCGCACGATCCCCTCGATCCGCTCGAGCAGCCGGCGGCGGAACAGCGACTGGCGGGCGCCGTCGGAGAGCACGTTCTCGGCCTCGTTCATGAGCCGCTGCGCCTCGGCCTCGACGGTCGAGCGCACCCGCTCGGCATCCGCCGCGATCTTCTTGGCCTCGGCCTCGAGCTCGGCGATGAGGAGGTCGACCGTGCGCCTCCTGCGCGCCGCCTCGGTCTCGCGCACCGTCTTGGTCCGCTCCTCCGCCTCGGCCGCCCGGGCGAGCGCGGCCTCCGCCTCGATCCGGGCGGCGGCCTCCTCCACCGCCTTCATGAAGAGCGCGATCGCCTTCTCCTTGGCGGCGAGCTCGACCTCGCGCTCGCGGCCGATCTCGAGCTTCCGCAGATCCCGCTCGCGCGCCACGCGCGCCTCGTCGAGCCCGCGCTCGGCTGCGATCCGCGTCCGCTCGACCTCCTCGCGGGCGGCGATCTCGGCCTCTTGCAGCGCCTGGCCGCGCGCCACCTCGAGCTGCTCGAGGGCGCGCCTGCGCTCGATCCGCGCCGCCTCCACGGCCTGGTCGACGCCCACCTCGAGCTTGGCGATCTCGCGCCGCGTGCCGAGCTCGGCCTCCTTGACCTTGCGCTCGGCCTCGCTCCGCTCGATCCGCTTGGCGGTGAGCTGGACGGTCTTGTCCTCCTGCGCCTCCTCGACCGCCCGGTCGCGCTCGATCTCGAGCGTGCGCCGGGTCCGCTCCGAGCCGATCCGCTCCTCCTCGATCGCGAGCTCGACCGCGATCCGCTGCTGCTCGACCGCGTGCCGGCGGGCGAGCTCGGCGGCCTCGAGCGCCTTCTGCCGCTCGATCTCGCGCCCGCGCGTCTCCTGCTCGGCGGTGATCCGCTCGACGGCAAGCGTGCGGTCCTGCGCGATCCGCGCCTTCTCCACCGCCTCGCGCGCCAGGACCTCGGCCTCGTCGAGGGCGCGGTTCCTGGCGATCTCGAGCAGCCGGACCTCCTCGTCGCGCGCGACCCGCTCGGCGGCCAGCGCCCGATCGGCCGAAATGCGTGCGCTCTCGATCTCCTTGCGGGTCCCGACCTCGGCGCTCTCGAGCCTGCCGAGCCGGTCGATCTCCTCGAGCCGGGTCGCGATCTCGGCTGCGATCCGCTCGAGGGCGAGGCGCTGGGTCTGCGCGATCCGCGCCGCCTCGACCGCCTCCTCGGCGGCGATCTCGGCCTCGCGGACCGCCGCCTGGCTCGCCGCGCGCTCGGCGGCGATCGCCTTCTCCTGCGCGATCCGAGCCTTCTCGGTCGCCTCCCGGGCTGCGATCTCGGCCGCATCGAGTGCCTGGTTGCGGGCGATCTCGAGGCCGCGGACCTTCTCCTCCTGGGCGATCCGCGCCGCCTCGACCTCTTCGCGGGCGCGGATCTGCTCCTGCTCGAGCTCGCGGGTGCGCGCGATCTCGCGGGCGCGGGTGTCCTGCTCGGCGGCGATCCGCTCGGCCGCGAGCAACCGCTCGCGGGCGATGCGCGCCGCCTCGACGGCCTGCTGGGCGGCGATCTCGGCCGCCTCGATCGCCTGCTGGCGGGCGATCTCGAGCTCGCGGGTGCGCCGGTCGGTGGCGATGCGCTCGGCCGCGACCTTGCCCGCCTCCGCGATCTTGAGCCGCTCCACGGCCTCGCGCGCGTCGATCTCGGCCTGCTCGACCGCGAGCTGGCGGGCGATCTCGCGCTGGCGGATCGCCTCCTCGGTGGCGATGCGCGCATCCGTGACCGCCTGCTCCTGCGCGATCCGCGCCTTCTCGGTCGCCTCGCGCGCCGCGATCTCGGCCGCATCGAGCGCCTTCTGCCGCTCGATCTCGAGCCGGCGGGTCTCCTCCTCGCTGCGGATCCTGGCCTGCTCGACCTCGAGCTCCTGGGCGATCCGTGCCTTCTCGGTGGCCTCGCGGGCCGCGATCGCCGCGGCCTCGAGCGCGCGCTCGCGCCCGATCTCGCGCCGCCGCGTCTCCTCCTCCGAGGCGATCCGCGCCTCGGTGACCTCGAGCTCCTGGGCGATCCGTGCCTTCTCCACGGCCTCGCGCGCCGCGATCTCGGCCGCCTCGACCGCCTTCTGCCGCTCGATCTCGCGCTCGCGGGTGGTGCGCTCGGCGGCGATCCGCGCCTCGGCCAGGGCCCGCTCCTGCGCGATCCGCGCCGTCTCGACGGCCTCGCGGGCGGCGATCGCCGCCTCCTCGGCCTCGGTGTCGCGGCGCGCCCGCTCGCGCGCGATCTCGGCGCGCTGCGCGGCGCGCCGGAACTCGACCTCGCGCTGCTGCTCGAGCCGCGCCGCCTCGCTCTCCTGCTCGATGGCGAGCGCCTGCTTCTCGGCCTCGAGGTTGCGCGTGCGGATGGCGATCATCGAGTCCTGCTCGATGTCGTTCCGCAGCTTGCGGCGCTCCTCGATCTCCTCGATCAGCCGGGTCAGGCCCTCGGCGTCGAAGCGGTTGGAGGGGTTGAAGAACTCGAGGTCGGTCTGGTCGAGGTCGGTGATCGCGACCGATTCGAGGATCAGCCCGTTCTGGACGAGCGCCTCCTCGCACGCCGCCTTGACCCGGGTGACGTAGTCGGAGCGGCGCTCGTGCATCTCCTGCATGGTCATCTCGGAGGCGGCCTGGCGGAGCGCCGAGACGAGCTTGCCCGAGAGCAGCGCGTGCAGCCGCTCGGGCTCGAGCGAGCGCCGGCCGAGGGTGGCGGCGGCGAGCGCCACCGCCTCGCGGGTCGGCGCCACGCGGGCGTAGAACTCGGCCTCGATGTCGACCCGCATGCGGTCCATGGTGATCACCGCGTCGCCGCGGTTGCGCACCACCTGGAGCTGCAGGACGTTCATGTTGACCGGCGTCACCTCGTGCACGAACGGGAAGACGAAGGCGCCGCCGTTGATCACCACCTTCTCGCCGAACAGGCCGGTGCGGACGAACGAGACCTCCTTGGAGGAGCGTCGGTAGAGCAGGTTGACGAGGTAGACGACGACCGCGATGACGATGATCGCGACGATCAGCCAGAGGATGATCTGGCCCCAGAGCTGCGCGCTCATCCCGCCTTGCCTCCCTGCTCCCCGCCGACCGGGCGGCGCATCGACCCGAACCTGCGGACCTCCTCGGCGATGGCGCGCTCGACCGGCAGTCGCTCCATCGAGGAGGCCCCGTAGAAGCCGTGACAGAGCCGGCAGCGCTCGAGGACGAAGCCGGCGTCCTCGGGCGTGGCCACCGGCCCGCCGTGCACGAGCACGAGGACGTCCGAGCGGACCGCGAGCGCCGCGCGCGCCCAGGCCTCGACCAGCCGCGGCGCGTCGGCGAGGGCGATCGCCGTTCGGGCGCCGATCGTCCCGCCGGTGGTGAGCCCGAGATGGCAGACGATGACGTCCGCCCCGGCCAGGGCCATCGCCACGGCATCCTCGACCGAGAACACGTAGGGCGTGGTCAGGAGATCCTTCCGCCGCGCCAGCCGGATCATCTCGACCTCGAGGCCGTAACCCATGCCGGTCTCCTCGAGGTTCTGTCGGAACGTCCCGTCGATCAGCCCGACGGTCGGGAAGTTCTGCACGCCCGAGAATCCCCGCCGGGCCAGCTCGTCCAGGAACAGGTCCATGTCGCGGAACGGGTCGGTCGCGCATACCCCGGCGAGGACGGGTGTCGCCTTCACGACCGGCAGGACCTCGGCCGCGAGCTCGAGGACGACGGCGTTGGCATCGCCATAGGGCATGAGCCCGGCCAAGGAGCCGCGCCCGGCCATCCGGTAGCGGCCGGAATTGTAGATCACGATCAGATCGATCCCGCCCGCCTCCTCGGCCTTGGCGGAGATGCCGGTGCCGGCCCCGCCGCCGATGATCGGCCGGCCGTCCGCCAGCTTCGCCCGGAGCCGGGCAAGGATCGCGTCGCGTGGGATCCGTGCCATCCCCTCACCTCACCGCCTGGCGCCGTCGCAGGAGCGTGCCGCACTGCGCACGGAAGGCACGTACCACGGCGTCCGCGAAGGCCGGATCGTCGATGTGCTGCGGCAACCGTACCAGACGCCGCGACGCGGTCGGCCGCACCGTCGCCTCGAGTGCCGCGAACAGGGCCCGGTCCGCCTCCGGGTCGTGGAACGGCTGGCCGGGCGCGTCCAGGGCCGACACACCCCCCTCCGGCAGGAAGAAAGTGACCGGGCCGTCCATGCGGTTGAGCCGCTCGCCGATCCACCGCCCGATCCGGCCGCACTCCTCGGCCGTGGTGCGCATCAAGGTGACCTGCGGGTTGTGGGCATGGAGGAGGCGGTCGCGGTAGTGCGCCGGCACCGTCTCGGGCGGGCCGAAATTGACCATGTCGAGCGCCCCGCAGGAGCCGACATAGGGGGCCCGGGTGCGGATGAAGGCGCCGAACCGGTCCTCGCCGCAGGCGAGCACGCCGCCGAGCAGGAGATCGCACACCTCGGTCGTGGTGAGGTCGATCGCACCCACGAGCTGGCCGCCCTCGACCAGCCGCTCCATGGCCATGCCGCCGATGCCGGTGGCGTGGAAGACGAGGCAGTCGAGCTCGCCCTCGAGGGCCGCCACGACCTGCTGGACGGCGCGGGTGGTGACCCCGAACATGGTGAGGCCGACCGCCGGCAGGTCGGGCCGCGCCGGGCCGCGCGCCGCCCGCGCCCGGGCCTCGAGCCGGTGCCGGACCATGCCGATCAGCGCGTGCGCGGCGTTGCCCAGGATCTCGCGGCTGACGCGATTGAGGCCCTGCACGTCGGTCACCGCCGGCACCAGCACGATGTCGGAGGCCTCGACGAAGCGGCGGACGTCGCCCGCCACCATGGTCGAGACCATGACCTTGGGGACGCCCACGGGCAGCTCGCGCATGGCCGGGGTGGCGAGCGCGGTGCCACCCGAGCCGCCCGCGGCGATCACCCCGGCGATGCCCTGCTGGCGGCGGATCCAGTGCACCAGCGCCTCGGCCATCGCCGCCACCGAGCGGCCGCGGTCGCCGGTGAAGACCGCCGCCGAGCCCTGCGGGTGGAAGAGCGCCACCTGGTGCGGTGGCACCTCGGCCGAGGAGGGCCTGCCCGAGGTCGAGAGATCGACCAGCCGGGTGCGGAGCCCGGCGGCGCGGATCTCGTCGCGGATGAAGCGCAGCTCGGGGCCCTTGGTGTCGAGCGTGCCGAGCACCAGCACGACCGGCTCGCCCGATGCCGCGAGCGGGCGCAGCGGCACCGGGCCCGCGACCCGGGCGCCGGGCTCGGCCGAGAGGGTCCGGGCGGTGGCCTCGAGGCGCACGAGGGGCACCGGCTGCGACCACCGGGTGGGCGGGGTCGGGTTGGAGATCCACACCCGGCGCGGGCCGGGCGCGCGGGCGCCGGCGGCGCCTGCCGATCGGCCGCGATCGGCATCGGCCGGCTCCGGCTCGGCCTCGAGGTCCTCGTGCGCGTGCCGGCCGACGCCGAGCAGCCGCTGCTGCAGGTCGCGGTCGGCGGCCAGCCGGGCGCTCTCCATCACGCGCAGCACCCGGCCGTTGACCATGATGGCGACGCGCTCGGCGACCCGCGTGGCGACCGCGATGTTCTGCTCGACCACGAGGATCGCCATCTGGCCGTCCTCGCCCAGCCGCAAGAGGAGCTCCTCGACCTGCTCGACGATGACCGGCGCCAGGCCCTCGGTCGGCTCGTCCATGACCAGGAGCGCCGGGTCGCCGAGCAGCGCCCGGCCGATCGCGAGCATCTGCTGCTCGCCGCCGGAGAGCTGGCCGCCGCCATTGTTGCGGCGCTCGGCCAGGCGCGGGAAGGTGTCGTAGATCCGCTCGACCGACCAGGCGCCGCGGCCGCCCGAGCGCCCGGCCACGAGGCGCAGATGCTCGTCGACCGTGAGCGAGCGCCAGAGTCTCCGGCCCTGCGGCACGTAGCCGACGCCGAGCCGGGCGATCTCGGTGGGGGCGAGACGGGTCAGCTCCGCGCCCTTGAAGCGGATCGAGCCGGCGGCGGCCGGAACCAGCCCGAGGATCGCCTTGCACAGCGTGGTCTTGCCCATGCCGTTGCGGCCGACCACCCCGAGCACGCCGCGCGGCAGCTCGAGGTCGACGCCCTGCAGCGCGTGCGAGCGGCCGTAGTGGACCTGCAGCCCGCGGATCGCGAGGGCGCCGGGTGCTGCGGTCGGCTCAGCCGCCACGGCCGTGCCCCAGATAGAGCTCCTGGACCTCCGGATCGGCCTCGATCTCGGCCGGCGTGCCCTCCTTGAAGATGCGCCCGTCGTGCATGAGCGTGACGCTCTCGACCACGCGCAACGCCACGTCCATGTCGTGCTCGATGATGACGTAGCCCATGTGCGCCGGCAGGCCCTGGAGGATCGCCACGAGATCGGCGCGCTCGGCCGGCGACAGCCCGGCCGCGGGCTCGTCGAAGAGGAGGAAGCGCGGCGCGCCGGCCAGCGCGAGCGCCACCTCGAGCTGGCGCTGCTGGCCGTGCGCGAGCTCGGCCACCTTCTTCTCCGCCACCGCATCCAGATGGACCGCGTGGACCAGCGCGCGGGCGCTCTCGAGCAGCGCGTCGTCGCGGCGCGGGCGCAGGAGCGAGAAGCGGCCGCGGCTCACGCCCAGGCAGGCGAGGTGGACATTGTCCAGGACCGAGAGCCCGCCGAACAGCAGCGAGATCTGGTAGGTGCGGCGCAGCCCGCGGCGGATGCGCTCGTGCGCCGGGAAGCCCGTCACGTCCTCGCCGAAGAAGCGGATCGTACCCGAGCTCGGCGGGAAGTCACCGGTGATGCAGTTGAGGAGCGTGGTCTTGCCGGCGCCGTTCGAGCCCAGGATCGCGCGCCGCTCGCCCGGCCGCACGCTCAAGGTCACGTCGGCGAGCGCCACCAGCGCGCCGAACTGCTTGGTGACACCGCGCAGCTCGAGCGCGTTGACGGTGCCGGTGGCCTGCAGCCGCTCGGCGATCGCCACGGCCATCAGCGCCCCTCCCCCCGGGCCCCGGTCCAGCGCCGCCGCCAGCGCTCCCAGAGGCCCAGGATGCCGTCCGGGGAGAACAGCACGGTGACGAGGAAGCCGAGACCGATCAGGAGCTGGAAGCGCTGGCCCGAGAGGCCGAGCGCCACGAGCGCATCGAGCGCGAAGATGCGCAGCAGCACGTAGAGGAGCGCGCCGATGAACGGGCCGATCGGGCGGCCGAGCCCGCCCACGACCGCGATCACGAGGACGTCGATCACCGGCCCGATGCCGACCGTGCCCGGGGCGATCTGGCCGTTGAGCCAGGTCAGGAGGATGCCGGCCGGGGCGGCGAGGAAGGCGGCGAAGGCGTAGGCCGCGATGCGGTGCGCGGTGACGTCGAAGCCGAGTGCGGCCATCCGCCGGGCATTGTCGCGGATGCCCTGGAGCGCCAGGCCGAAGGGGGCGCGCACGACCCACACGACCAGCCCCCAGGCGATCACCGCCCAGCCCAGGCAGAGATAGTAGAACGGCACCGGCGACCGCCAGTCGACCCCCCAGAAGACCGGGGCGCGCACGCCGTTGAAGCCGAGGAAGCCGCCGAACACGGTCTCGTTCTGGCGGGTGAAGTAGAAGAAGGCGGCGGCGATCGCGAGGGTGATCATGATCGTGTAGATGCCCTCGGTGCGCACCGCGAGCGCGCCCGAAAGCGTGCCGAAGAGCACGGCCAGGAGGATCGCCACCGGGACGGCCAGCCAGAAGGGCCAGCCCAGGCTGATCTGGGCGAGGCCCGAACTGCCCAGGATCGCCACCATGTAGCCGGCGACGCCGGCCACGGTCATCTGCACGAGGCTCACCATCCCGCCGTAGCCGGCGAGGAACTGCAGCGAGAGGGCGATCGTGCCCAGGATCAACGCCCAGCCGAACACCTGGACGAGGAAGAAGTCGGAGGCGATCGCCGGCAGCACGAGCAGGACGGCGGCCAGCAGCCAGGCCGCCGGATGCGGGCCGCGCGCCGCCTCCGCGGCGTCGGCCGCGGCCCTCCCGGCGGTCGCGGAGGCGGGCAGGCTCGCCATCGCTCAGCGCAGGCCCAACAGCCCTTGCGGGCGGAAGGCCAGGACCAGGACCATGATCAGGAAGCTGAACACGATCGCGTAGGTGGGCAGGTACACCGAGCCGAACTGCTCGGCGAGGCCGATCAGGAGCGCGCCGAGGGCGGCACCGGGGATCGAGCCGAGCCCACCCACGATCACGACCACGAGCGAGGCCAGGAGGAAGCGCGTGTCCTCGCCCGGTGAGACCGACTGGAAGGTGCCGCCCACCACCCCGGCCATGCCGGCGAGCCCGGCGCCGAAGGCGAAGACGAGCGCGAACAGGAGCTGCACCCGCACGCCCGAGACGGCGAGCATCTCGCGGTCGTCGACGCCGGCGCGCACGAGCGTGCCGATGCGGGTGCGGTTGATGACGAGCCACAGCAGCAGGCCGATCACCACCGAGGCCGCGAAGATGACGAGCCGGACGCGGGGGTAGCGCAGATGGACGGGCTCGCCGTTGGCGCGCACGTCGAGCACGATCGGCATGTCGACCGGTCCGGCCAGCCATTCGGGGGTGGGGATCTGGTAGAAGTCGCCGCCCCAGGCCCAGAGCATGAGGTCGGCGAAGACGATCGAGAGCCCGATGGTGACCAGGGTCTGGCGCAGCTCCTGGCCCTCCATGTGGCGGAAGACCAGGACCTGGAGGAGCAGGCCCACGACCGCCACGAGCAGGAAGGCCACGAGGAACGCCGGCAGCCAGAGGCCGGTCGCCTGCACGGTCGAATAGCCGAGATAGCCGCCGAACAGGTAGAGCGAGCCGTGCGCCAGGTTGACGTTGCGCATCAGCCCGAAGATCAGCGTGAAGCCGGTCGCGACCAGGAAGTAGAGGCCGCCGAGCGTGATCCCGTTGAACAGCGCGCTCACGAAGACGCGCTTCCTGCCGAGCAGCCGCTCGAGCTCGTCCGGCCAGTCGGCCAGGACCAGCCAGAGGAACGCGACGAGGAGGACGGCGATCAGGAGCGCGCCGAGCGGGTGGCGTTCGATCCAGCGCGCCAGCCGGCCGCCGGTGCCGCGCTCGGCGCCGTCGCTGCCGGGCCGGCTCGCCCCCGCGCGTGCCACGATCTTCGGGCCCTCCCCGATCGAGCGGCGCCGCCGGTCGGTCCGCCCCCGCCGCCACCATCGCGCGGCCGCCCGCCGTCGCCCATAGCGTCGAGTATCGAAATCGGCCGCCTAGAGCAGCCGCGCCCGGTACCGGTACTCGCTCGGCGGCAGCCCGACATTGGCCGCGAAGAAGCGGGTGAAGCTCGACTGGCAGGCGAAGCCCAGCTCGTGGCCGATCTCGGTGACCGAGCGGTCGGAGCCGACCAGCCGCTCGAGCGCGCCCTCCACCCGGAGCATGTTGAGGAACAGGTTGGGGGTGATGCCGAGCTGGCTCTTGAACATCTTGTAGAAGTGCGGGCGCGACAGCCCGGCCTCGCGCGCCACCCGGTCGAAGGGCAGCTCGCCGCCGAGCCGGCCCTCGATCAGCCGGAGCGCCTTGCGCACGCGGAAGTCGACCAGCACCCGCTCGGGCCGCGGTGGCGCGCCGCGCTGCCAGGACTCCTCGAAGCAGGCCTGGACCAGGGCCGAGAGCTCGGCCAGGAGCCGCCCGGCCGGGCAGGGCTCGGTCAGGAGCTGCGCCACCCGCCCGACGCTCGCCGCGAGCGCGCCGGCGAGCCCGATCCGGTTGCAGCCGAAGCGCAGCGCCACGTTGGCCCGGCGGCTCGCCTCGAGGAACCAGTCGGGGCGGATGTAGAGGACCAGGAACAGGCCGGGTGCGCCCGGGGCGAGCGGCTGGTGGGCGTGCGGCTGCCAGGGATCGATCGCCACCGCCTCGCCGGGGGCCGCGGCCAGGGGCCGACCGTCGACCACGAGCGTGGCCGGCGTGCCGCCGACGTGGAAGATCAGGTGCCCCTCGCGGTGGGCGTGGGTCACGAAGGGCCGATCGATCCGATAGAGACTGGCCCGTCCGAACCGTCCGTGGCAGATGGCGAGCGCGCTGCTCACCTCCCCGGCCTCCCCGTCGCCGATCCGCCGCCTGCATCGCGCGTCGGCGCGGGTCTGGCAAGAGCGCCGGGCGGCCGGCCCCGGGACGGACCGCCACGGGGTGGGGCAGGAGGCCCGGCCGGACCGGCCGGACCTCGCGATCCGTGCGGCCGGGCCCGGCGAGCGCCGCCGGGCCCGGGCTCGGCTCAGTACTTGCGGCACTCCGGCACGGTCCGCCCCGGGGCGCCGATCTTGCGGAACACGTCCTCCGGATAGCCCAGCGTCTGGTTGACGTTCTCGACCACCTTGACGACCTTGGAGACCAGGTTGCCGTCCTTGTCCTGCACGACCTCGGTGACGAAGTTGGTGCCGATCGCCTGGCGGTTCTTGTCGAGGGTGATCTTGCCGTTGGGCGCGTCGAGCACGAGGTTCTGCAGCGCCTCGCGGTACTTCTTGTGCCCGTCGGAAAGATCGCCCTTGATCCGGTCGAGCGCGGTGAACACCGCGGAGGCCGAGTTGTAGTAGTTGGTGGCCAGCAGCGACGGGCTCGCGAACCGCTTGTCCGGCGGGAAGGCGTCCTGATAGGCCTTGACGAAGGCCTGCCAGCGCGGGTCCTCCCAGGTGTCGGCCTGGCCCGAGGCGGCGACCGCGCCCAACAGCAGCTCCTTGGCGCGCCCCTTGGAGGACAGCACGGTCTGGTCGACCATGATCGAGCCGCCGATGATCTTGGCGTTGCCGCCCGCCTGGGCGTACTGGTTCAGGAAGTTGACCGCATCCGCGCCGCCCAGCCCCAGATAGACGGCGTCCACGTCGTCCGGCAGGGCGGCGATGATCGAGGCGAAGTCCTTGGTGCCGAGCGGCACCCACTTGCGATCCACGACCTGCCCACCGGCGCCGCAGAACTCGAGCACCAGGCCGAACACCTGCGTGTAGACGAAGGAATAGTCCTCGCCGACCGTGGCGATCTTGCGGTAGCCCTTGTCCTTGTAGACGTAGCTGCCGAGACCGGCCTGCCACTGCGCGCCGTCCATGTTGACGCGGAAGAAGTTGGGCGCCGGGTTGACGAAGGTGGTCTCCTGGGCGCCCGAGGCCGCGTTCATGAAGGTCATCTGCGGCTGGCTGTGGGCGTAGTCGCGGATCGCGATGCCCTCCGAGCCGGAGAGCGGGCTGATCACCAGATCGACCTTGTCCTGCTCGACCAGCTTGCGGACCGCGCGGACCGCCGAATCGGGCGTGGCGTCGGTCGAGGCGACGATGATCTCGAGCTCCTTGCCGCCGGCCTTGCCGCCCCACTTGCGGAGCGCCACCTCGAAGCCGCGCATGCCGTCCTCGCCGAGCACCGTGTAGGTGCCCTCGAGCGTGGCGGTCACGCCGATCCTGATCTTGTCGGCGGCCTCCGCCGACGCGGCCAGGGCGAGCGTGGCGAGCGCGGTCGCGCCCAACAGGACCCGTTGCATCCTGGAGACCTCCCTGCTGGTCGAGGTCGGGCGGCCACGCCGGCGATCCGGCCACCGCCCCGCCTCCCGTATCGACCGACCTCTTAGAGCGACCGCCGCCGGCCGGCCAGCGCCGCGCGCGCCCGCGGCCGTGCCCGGCAGTCTGTTTTTCGCGGGCCGCGTGGCGCCGTTGCTAAGCTCCTCGAGCTGCGCCATGTTCCGCTCAGGCACGGGGCCGGAGCGGCCGGCCGCACCGTAGCTCAGCCGTGGGGGGCCTTCAGGATGGTGATGCTCACCCGTCGCGACACGATGGCACTCGGCGCGAGCGCCTTCGCGCTCGCCACCTTCTGGGGTCGCGACGTTCTCGCCCAGCTGCCCGTCAAGGACGTCCCGGCGCCCGATCTCAAGATCGAGAAGGGCGCCACGCTCCGCCTGATGCGGCCGTCCAAGTTCATCCAGCCCGACGAGGACATCTGGAAGGCGAACACCGCCAAGTTCACCCAGAAGACCGGCGTCGAGGTCAAGATCGACTGGGAGAGCTGGGAGGACATCCGCCCGAAGATGGCGGTCTCGGCGAGCATCGGCTCGGGCCCGGACATCGTCATGGGCTGGTACGACGACCCGCACCAGTACCCGGACAAGGTGATCCCGCTCGACGACATCGCCAAGTACCTGGGCGAGCGGAACGGCGGCTGGTACCCCACGCCCACCAAATATTGCATCCGCGACGGGCGCTGGCTGGCGATCCCGGTGGGTGTGGGCGGCGGGGCGATGACCTTCCGCACCTCCTGGCTGCAGAAGGCCGGCTTCGAGAAGCACCCGACCGACTTCCCGGGCATGCTCAAGCTCTGCCAGGGGCTCAAGGCGGCCGGCAAGCCCGGCGGTCTGGCGCTCGGCAACGCGGTCGGTGACGGCAACACCTGGCATTGGATCCTGTGGGGCTTCGGCGCCGCCGTGGTCGACGAGAAGAACCGGGTGATCCTCGACAGCCCGGAGACCGTGGCCGCGCTCGAGTACACCAAGGAGCTCTACCAGACCTTCATCCCGGGCACGCTCGCCTGGCTGGATCCGAACAACAACAAGGCGTTCCTGGCGGACGAGATCAGCTGGACCCACAACGGCATCTCGATCTACTTCGCCGCCAAGAACAGCAAGGACCCGAAGGTCCAGGCGATCGCCGCCGACACCGACCACGCCATCCCGCCGATCGGCCCCTCGGGCAAGCCGACCGCCACCGCGGCCGTGGTCTCGGCGTTCGTCTTCAAGCACTGCAAGTACCCGAACGCGGCCAAGGCCTATCTCGTCCACATGCTCGAGGCCGAACAGTACGGCGCCTGGCAGACCGGCAACATCGGCTACTGGCAGCCGACCATGAAGGTCTTCGAGCAGCTGCCGTTCTGGGACGCCGATCCGAAGCTCGCCCCGTTCAAGCAGATCCCGGCGAACCTGCAGTACTATGGCTGGCGCGGCTCGCTCGGCTACGCTTCGGCCGCCACGCTCGCCGACTACGTGGTCGTCGAGATGTTCGCCAATGCCGCCTCGGGCAAGATGAGCCCCAAGGACGCCGCCAAGGCCGCGGCGCGCCGCGCCGAGCGCTACTACCGCGAACGCGCCTGATCTTCCGCCCCCGCGGGCGAATTCGGGAAAGGCCGGCCTCCGGGCCGGCCTTTTCGTTAGCTTGATGGTCACCGCCGCGTGACAGCGTATCGATCGTCGCTCGTCGACTTTCGGGCCGCGTGCCGAAAACGTGACGGCTGACCGCAGGACGAGGCGACGCCCCCGGTTCACCGCGACATCCCTCGCGAGGTCGAGCGAATTGCGGTAAGGCTGCCGGGCAGGCGCGCCACCGGAAGAACTTCGATGGCGGGAAGGCGGAAGCCCGGCGGGCTCGAAGATTGGGAAGTCTCCCTGATCAAGGGGATGATGCACCACAAGATCTTCCGAAGCGACCAGGAGATCCTGGCCCACTTCTCGCACCCGCGGAGAACCGTCAACAACGGCAGGCTGAGCGAGATCCGAAGAGCCTCGGAGGCTCCGGAGGATACCGGGAACCCCGCGATCGACCGCTTTCGGCCGCAGCCGATCGCCAGTCGGGACGAGATCGACGCGTTCCTCGCGGCGGCGCCGCGCTTCGACCCGCGGACCGGGCTCGATCTCGTCGAGGACGAACTCGTCATCAAGGCCCGGGAAGCGATGCTCCTCGCCGTGCAGGGCTACAACAGCGCGGCGATTCGGTTCAAGGCGGAAACGTTCATCGTCCTGTCGATCATCGCCTGGACCTATCTGATTCTCGCCGACTACAGGAAGCGTGGCGTCGATTGCGTCTATCGTGACAAGAATGGCGAACCCAGAACGACGCCTCACGGGCAACCCAGATATCTCGAACTCGAGGCCCTCCCGAACAAACCGGAATGTCCGCTGACCGATCAACCCGTGAAGGCCAATCTCGCGTATCTGATCGGGCTGCGGCACGAGATCGAGCATCGTGGGACGCAGCGGATCGACGATACCGTCAGCGCGAAGCTTCACGCCTGCGCTCTCAATTTCAATGCGACGATCAAGAAGCTGTTCGGTCCGCGATCCGGGCTCGATCACGACCTCGGCTTCGCGATCCAGTTCGCCCGTCTCGACCCGGTGCAACGGCGTCTGGTGAGCGCCCAGAAGGGCCTGCCGAAGTTGATCGAGACCTACAACCTCGCCTTCGAAGAAAAACTCTCCGAAGACATTCTCGAGGATCCTCGTTATGCCTATCGAGTGGCGATCGTTCCGCGCACCGTGAGCCGACGGGGGCAAGCCGACGACGTCTACGAGACCGTCGATCCCGGGTCGCCCGAGGGTCAGGCAATCGAAATGATATTCAAGGATCGGGAGAAACCCAAGTTCCGGCCGAAGGATATCGTGGAAATGATGAGGAAACAAGGCTACAGAAAATTCCGCATGCACGATCATACCACTCTCTGGAAGGCTCGAGGCGCAAAGGATCCGGGCAAAGGGTACGGCGTCGAGATCGCCGGGACCTGGTAACGGTACCAGAGCTGGGTCGATGTCGTGTGTAGGCATTGCGAAGAACGAGGTGATCGCTACCGATAGCGCTGCCGACGGAAGAGCGTTTCGCGTGTCGTCGCATGCCGGAGCGGGTGGCGTGGAACGATCGAGGACTGTCCCACGGCAGCTGCCTCCGCGGGCAACCGGTGCTAGAGAGGCGCGGCGGGGGTGGAGGTGGGTGTGGCGGCACGGCAGCTCGATCTGTT
This sequence comes from Geminicoccaceae bacterium, assembly GCA_037446605.1. Lineage (GTDB taxonomy): Bacteria > Pseudomonadota > Alphaproteobacteria > Geminicoccales > Geminicoccaceae > JANXAZ01. The sequence goes on from JBBIIE010000040.1 coordinate 18,676, forward strand.
CGGGGAGAAGGTGGAACCGCGGGCGGAGCCCGAGCGCGATCCGCTCTTCCTCGAGGCGGTGCGGCGCGAGCTCGCCCTCCTGCTCGAGGAGCACCGGCGGGCGGAGCGGCTGCCGGGCGGCGACATCACGCGCGCGACCGTCGCCGAACTGCGCTTCCACGGGCTCGCGGCACTGCTCCCGGAAGCCGAGGCCGGGCCGCTGGTCGAGGTCTTCGACGCCGAGCTCGACCGGCTCCACGCGATCGAGGAGCGGCTCGCCGACGGCACGCCGGGCTGAGCGGCGATGCGCATCCGCCCGATCGGGGACGGTGACGTCGAGGCCGTGGTGGGGCTGTGGGAGGTGTGCGGGCTCACGCGGCCCTGGAACCCGCCGCGCGCGGACATCGAGCGCGCCCGCGGGCGGGCCAACAGCGAGGTGCTCGTCCTCGAGGCGGGGGGGCGGGTGGTCGGCACCGTCATGGTCGGCGAGGACGGGCATCGGGGGTGGATCTACTATCTGGCGGTCGACCCGGGCGCGCGCGGCCGAGGGCTCGGGCGGGCGCTCGTGGCCGCGGCCGAGGACTGGGTCCGCGCCCGGGGCATCCGCAAGGTCGAGCTCATGGTGCGGCGCACCAACGCCGCGGTGATCGGCTTCTACGAAGCGCTCGGCTGGCGCGAGGAGCCGGTCGCGGTGCTCTCGCGCTGGCTCGACGGCACGGCACCCGGCGAGCCCGGCGGAGCGCGTTGACAGGACCCGGCCGGCTGCCCAGAAGCGGCCGCGGGAGGCTGGCTGCGGAGCGGGGCGGTGGCCGGGACGGGGCGGGCGGATGCGGGCGGCTTCGCGCACATCGTCCGCCTCGAGGGCGTGCAGAAATATTTCGGCGCCGTGCACGCCCTCAAGGACATCGATCTTGCCGTCGGGCGCAACGAGATCGTCGGGCTGATCGGCGACAACGGCGCCGGCAAGTCGACGCTGATCAAGGTGATGACCGGCGTGCTCGCCCCCTCCGCCGGCACCATCCACGTGCGCGACCGGGCGATCGATCCGGCCGAGTACTCGGTCCGGATGGCGCACGAGCTGTCGATCGAGACCGTCTACCAGGACAAGTCGCTCGGCGAGAAGCAGCCGCTCTGGCGCAACTTCTTCGTCGGCCGGCAGATCACCAACCGGCTCGGGTTCATCAAGGTCGCGGAGGAGAAGCGGATCGCGCGCGAGATCCTCACGAAGGCGATCGGCTTCCGCGGGGTGGGCATCGGGGTGGACTCGACCGTGAGCCAGCTCTCCGGCGGCGAGCGGCAGGGGATCGCGATCGGGAGGGCCATGCATTTCGACGCCGATCTGATCGTGCTCGACGAGCCCACGGCGGCGCTCGCGGTCGCCGAGGTCCGGAAGGTACTGGATTTCGTTCGGAGGATCAAGGAATCTGGTCGGGCCTGCGTCTACATCGAGCACAATCTGGCGCACGTCCACGAGGTCGCCGACCGGCTCGTCGTCCTCGACCGCGGCCGGATCGTGGCCGAGATGGCCCCGGCCGAGCTCTCGGTGGCGGAGCTCACCGAGTACCTGATCGAGCTGCAGCGCGCCGCCGACGGCGCGCCCGCGGAGGCCGGGCGGTGAGGCGGCTCGCGCGGATCGAGGGCCTGCCGATCATCCTCGTCTTCCTCCTGGTGCTCGGCCTGTTCATGCTGACCGCACCGAACGTGTTCCTGCGCCCGAACATCTACACCACCTTCCTGTCGACCCTGCCGCCGCTCGTGCTGCTCGCGGTCGGGCTCACCTTCGTGATCGGCGCGGGCGAGATCGACCTCTCCTTCCCGGCGGTGATCGCCTTCGCCGGCTTCGTCTTCGCGGTCCTGTTCAAGGAATGGGATCTGGGATGGGTGGCGGTCGCGGCCGGCCTCGCCGCCGGCCTGCTGGTGGGCGTGGTCAACGGCGTGCTGGTCGCGGTCGTGGGCATCCCCTCCTTCATCGCCACGCTCGGCACGCAGTTCTTCTGGGCCGGGATGGCGACCGTGCTCTCCGGCGGCAAGTCCTACGCGCTGCGCGGCGCCGAGAGCTCGACGGTCTGGCAGGGGCTGGTCGGCCGCGCCGAGCTCGCCCCCGGGGTGGCCGGCGCCTGGCAGAACGATCTCTCGATCCAGGCGCTCTGGACCGCGGCGATCGTGGCGCTGCTCTGGGCGATCCTCAACCGCCACCGCTTCGGCGAGCACGTCCTGTTCCTCGGCGACAGCAAGGACGTCGCCCGGGTCGTCGGCATCCCGGTCGAGCGCGAGACGATCAAGCTGTTCACCCTCATGGGCGGGCTCGCGGCGCTCGCGGCGATGCTCTTGACGCTCGAGAACAAGAACTTCTTCGGCAACCAGGGCCAGGGCTATCTGTTGACCGCGATCGCCTCGGTGCTGATCGGCGGCACCTCGATCTTCGGCGGCCGGGCGACCATCGTCGGCACCGTGTTCGGCTGCTTCCTGATCGGCATGATCGAGGCCGGGCTCGTGGCCTCCGGCCTCACCGGGGCGCTGGTGCGGACCGTGCAGGGGCTGGTGTTCCTCGCGGCCGTCGTCTTCTATCTCCTGGTCGACGAGCCGCACCGGCGGGCGGCACTGCTGGCGCGCCTGCGCCGCCAGCGCGGCTGAACCCGTTCGAAGACGCAGGGAGGACCGATGGACATGACCCCGCTCCGCACGACCATGCTCGCCACGGCGGCGCTCGCGCTCGCCTGGGCCCTGCCGGCCGCCGCCCAGGAAGCGCCCGGCAAGGGGGTGACGATCTTCATGCAGATGGGCGGCAACCCGGGCGACGGCGCCACCCTCGCCCGCCAGACCGGCGCAGCCCAGGCCGCCCGGGCGCTCGGCGTCGACAGGCTCGCCGAGCAGTTCTCGGGCTGGGCGCCCGAGAAGATGATCGAGCAGTTCAAGCAGGCGCTCGCCGCCAAGCCCTCCTGCATCGTCATCATGGGGCATCCGGGCAGCGCCGCCTTCGAGGACCTGGTCCGCCAGGCGGTCGAGCAGGGCATCGTCGTGACGCACGGCAACGCGCCGCTCTCCTCGCTGCAGGCCAAGTACGGGCCGCAGGGCTTCGGCTATGCCGGCGTCGACCTCTACGAGGGCGGCAGGCTCACCGCGCAGGAGATGATCAAGGCCGGCAACCTCAAGGCCGGCGACAAGGCCATGGTCTACGGCGTCTTCAGCCAGGCCGAGCGCGGCCTGTCGGAGAAGGGCCTGGCCGACACGCTCGAGAAGGCCGGGCTCGTGGTCGACCGCCTGGAGATCACCCAGGAGGCCAACTCGGACGCCTCGCTCGCGGTGCCGGTACTCGCCGCCTACGTCCAGGCCAACCCCGACCTCAAGGCGATCGGCACGCAGCACGGCGGGATCACCGGGATCCTCGCCGAGGTGCTCAAGAAGGCCGGCAAGAAGCCGGGCGAGATCACCGTCGGCGGGATCGACCTCGGCCCCGCCACCATCGACGGGCTCAAGTCGGGCTACGTCAACGTCACGCTCGACCAGCTCCTCTACCTGCAGGGCTTCGTGCCGGTCCTGCAGTGCGTGCTGACCGCCAAGTACAAGATGCCGGGCATCTCGGTGAACACCGGGGCGGGCGTGGTCACGCCGAAGACCATCGACGGCCTGGTCGAGCTGATCGACGCCGGCATCCGCTGAAAAGCCGGGCCCGGCCGCGGGCGGCGATCCGGCCGGCCGCGGCCCCGTCGACGCCGCGATAGTCGACCCGGGTCGCCCGGACCGTCGCGGTGTCGGGGAGCCGGACCAGCGCCACGAGCGGTGCGTGGCGGTCGACGCCGGCGAAGGTGGTGCGCGGCAGATCCGCCCAGCCGGCCGCATCGACGGGCGCATCGAGCAGCGCCCCGCGGTCGGCGAAGTGGCGGTGGAGCGTGCGCTCCGACAGCCCGGCGCGGGCCGCCACCACGGCGAGGCTCGCCCGCTCCGGCCACGGCTCGGCCGGCCCCGGGCGCGGCGAGCCCGTGCCGGTGCGGCGGCGGGCCGCCCTGCTCGGCCACGACCTCGAACAGGCTCCGGGCACGCTTCGGACCGGCGGCGCACAGCCGCACCCGATGGCCGAGCACCGTCCAGGCCCGGGCCTCGCCGTCACCCGCGGCGTTCCCCTCCGCAGCCGGTATCGACCGGCCTCCCGCCCGGTCGCGTCAGCCCGTCCGGCAGGAGCCGGCGGCCCGGTCGCGGGACGGCCCGATCGCGGGCGGCGGCTCGGCGCGGTCGGGGGCGCCGCGCCCGGGGTCGACGCGCCCGGGATCGACGCGCCCGGGATCGACGCGCCCGGGATCGACGCGCCCGGGA